>NZ_JAMYKU010000004.1:0-312029 GCF_040317575.1 Mesorhizobium sp. M1423 | reverse complement strand
CGCTATCGCGGGATAGGTGCGCCTGAGTTCCGCCCATACAGGGTCGGACGACCGCCTGAAACCCCAAACAAGACGTCAAATCCCCCGCAAACAAGCGAACAACCGCCGCAACCCCGCCGCCGCAAGCTTTTGCTCATGACTGCGCAACAGGTCCCTCGTGGGAGAAGGCCGAGCGAAGCTCGGTCGGATGAGGGGTGTTCCAGGGAACGCCAACGCCTCATTTCTTCCAACATCCCTCAACCGTCTTGGCGCTACGCGCCAATCCACCTTCTCCCACAACAAGGGGAGAAGGGAAAAGGCTCCTAAACCAGCGGCTTCAGCGCCACCCAGACCGCGCCGCCGATCAGGCCGAGGAAGATCAGCCAGCCGACCTGGTTGTTCGATCTGAACAGCCTCAGGCACTGGTCCGGATCGTCGATGTCGAGCACGCCGATCTGCCGCGCCAGATGGGCGCCGGCGGCAATCAGCCCGGCGAGCGCCGGCACCGGTGCCTGCGCCGAGGCGAAAGCAATGGCGAAGCAGACCAGCGCTCCGCCATAAAGTCCGGCAAGCCAGGCCTTGGTGTTGTCGCCGAACAGGCGCGCCGTCGAGCGCACGCCGACGATGGCGTCGTCCTCCTTGTCCTGATGCGCATAGATCGTGTCATAGCCGATCACCCACAGGATCGAGCCGATATAGAGCATGATTGCCGGCCCATCGAGATCGCCGAACTCGACCGCCCATCCCATCAGCGCCCCCCAGGAAAAGGCAAGACCGAGAACCAGTTGCGGCCAATTGGTGTACCGCTTCATGAACGGGTAGATGGCGACGATGACCAGCGAGCCGATGCCGAGCAAGATGGCCAAGCTGTTGAACTGCAAAAGCACGGCGAGGCCGACCAGTGCCTGCAAGACAACAAACATCCAGGCCTGCCGGCGCGTAACCTTGCCGGCCGGCAGCGGCCGCGAGCGTGTGCGTTCCACCTGGTTGTCGATGTCCTCGTCGACCAGGTCGTTGTAGGTGCAGCCGGCGCCACGCATGGCGAACGCGCCAAGAAAAAACAGCAGCAGATACCACGGCGACGGCAGCAGCGAGAGCAGCGGGTCCGTCGGACGCGGATAGGCGCTCGCGGCAAGTGCAGCCGACCACCAGCATGGCCACAGCAGCAATTGCCAGCCGATCGGCCGGTCCCATCGGGCAAGCTGCGCATAGGGCCACAACCCCCGCGGCAGCGCGCGATAGACCCAGTGGCCGCTCGGCGCATCGGCGACGCGGCCCTGGGCCGCTTTCGACTGGACGGTTTCCATTTTGCTGGAGTGGCAGCAGAGGCGAATGCCGTCAAGCGTCAAGCAGGCCGGATCCGCTCGCGGCGCGGAATCGCCGCCGCGGACAGCCAAATGTCTTGACCCGCCGCCCGGGGCGCAATAGCGCAGTCCTGATCGGAACGGGCAAGGAATCCAGGCATGCGTGTTTTGCTGATCGGCTCCGGCGGACGAGAACATGCGTTGGCCTGGAAGATGGCGGCGTCGCCGCTGCTGACCAAACTCTACGCGGCGCCCGGCAATCCGGGCATCGGCGGCGAAGCCGAGCTGGTGAGGCTCGATGTTTCGGATCATGCAGCGGTGGTCCGGTTTTGCCGCGAGAAAGAAATAGACCTCGTCGTGGTCGGCCCGGAAGGGCCGCTGGTCGCCGGCATTGCCGACGACCTTCGCCCCGAGGGCATCCGCGTCTTCGGCCCGTCAAAGGCAGCGGCACGGCTGGAAGGCTCGAAGGGGTTCACCAAGGACCTCTGCGCCAAATACGGCATCCCGACCGCCGCCTATGGCCGCTTCGGCGATCTGGCTTCGGCCAAGGCCTATGTCGAGAGAATGGGTGCGCCGATCGTCATCAAGGCCGACGGCCTCGCTGCCGGCAAGGGCGTCACCGTCGCCATGACGCTTGACGAGGCGCTGGCCGCGCTCGACGCCTGTTTCGACGGCTCCTTCGGCCAGGCCGGCGCCGAAGTGGTGGTCGAGGAGTTTCTCAGCGGCGAAGAGGCAAGCTTCTTCTGCCTTTGCGACGGCATCACCGCGCTGCCCTTCGGCACCGCGCAGGATCATAAGCGCCTCAGTGACGGCGACACCGGCCCCAACACCGGCGGCATGGGCGCCTATTCGCCGGCGCCGGTGATGACGCCGGAGATGATCGACCGAACCATGCGCGAGATCGTCGAGCCGACCATGCGCGGCATGGCTGAAACAGGCGCGCCGTTTTCCGGCGTGCTGTTCGCCGGGCTGATGATATCAGACAGCGGGCCGAAGCTGATCGAATACAACACCCGTTTCGGCGACCCGGAATGCCAGGTGCTGATGATGCGGCTGAAGGACGATCTCCTGGTCCTGCTCAACGCCGCCGCCGACGGCCAGCTGGCGCACACCTCGGTGCGCTGGCGCGACGAGGCGGCGCTCACCGTGGTGATGGCAGCCAGGGGTTATCCCGGCACGCCGGAAAAGGGCTCGGTCATTCGCGGCGTCGAGGCGGCGGCAGGTGAGGGCGTCGAGATTTTTCACGCCGGCACCGCAATCAACGGCGGCGCACTCGTCGCCAATGGCGGTCGCGTGCTCAACATCACGGCGACCGGCCGCACCGTCGGCGAGGCGCAGAAGAAGGCTTACGCCGCGCTCGACCGGATCGACTGGCCGCAAGGTTTTTGCCGCCGCGACATTGGCTGGCTGGCGGTGGCGCGCGAGCAGGCGAACTGACGCTTAAGGCGGCCCTCGACCTCAACGCAGGCCGCGGTCGAATCTGGTCGAGACGCTGCTGACCGCATCGGCGGTGGGGGCAATTCCAGACACCGATGCCAGGCGCTCTTCGTTTCGCGTCCAGGCGACATATTCGGCAATCCCGCGCGGCAGGCTCGGCGCCGCCTTCGCCGCAGGCATTTGAAAGCCGCTGCTGAACCTGGCCAAG
Source organism: Mesorhizobium sp. M1423 (assembly GCF_040317575.1). NCBI lineage: Bacteria > Pseudomonadati > Pseudomonadota > Alphaproteobacteria > Hyphomicrobiales > Phyllobacteriaceae > Mesorhizobium > Mesorhizobium sp. M1423. Next base: position 309,101 of record NZ_JAMYKU010000004.1, on the reverse strand, counting down.
CGCGTCCTGAATACCACGACCAGTTGCTCGAGGCTCGCGGGTGCTGCCACTGTGGCATAGGTCATGGCAGTGCCGGCGAGCCCCGCCTCGCGTGAGAGCGGCACCGGTATCGAGGCGAGGTAATCCGGCTGCACGTCGATCAGGCCGCCGAACGGCCACCGCGCGCGCAATTCCGTCGCGTTCATCGGTGCGACGCTGACATCGATATCATTGGGCGTGCCCGCAACCCTGTAAGGACAGCGGAACCGGCCGCAATTTGCTCGCGCCGAAAACTGCCAGAGCGCATAGCTCTGCCAATTGCCTACGGGGAAATGCACGTCGATGTCGGGCTTGTAGCGCGCATACCACAGCGGCAACCGGGACAGGAGCGGGTATTTATACTTATTGTCGGCGATATGCCTGGCGGTCGTGCCGTTGGTGTAGAGCACCGGAAAGCGGCCAACCCGACGATGCACATGGCGCACGAATTCCTCGGCATCCTCGAGCGACATCCATTGGGTGGGATCATCGTCCTCGATGTCGAGGGCAAGCAGGTCATCCGGCCCGGGTTTCACGAAATTGATGAAATTATTGGCCTGTCCCACGGGGTTGCCGGGGCGGGCGAGATGATAGGCACCCCATTTCAGGCCCAGCGCCTTGGCCACCACCTTGCGCGTCTGGAACAGTTCCTGTGCCATCGCATGGCGCTTCCAAAGCGTCTTGCACAGACGCATCTCGGTCTCGTCGCCGAAACAGAAATAGGGTGGCGGCATTCCGTCGGATGCCTTGTTGATGAAGCCGACAAGACGCTTGTCGGCAGCTAGCCGGGTCCAGTCAATGGAATTGTATTCGTAGGCGTCGACGACCAGCGCCCGGTCCGCATCCTTCCACGGTTCGGAGAAATCCGAGGCCCTTGCCGGCGTCAGCGCCAGGGTCATCGCGGCCGCGACAAGGAGAAGCGCTGAGCGGACAAGGGGGTGCGCCGGCGTTTTCAAACAGCAGGTCCTTGCTGGCCAAAGCCAAATCCTGAACCGCCATGGTTAAGGAAATGCTTTCGATCGCGGCCCGCGGATGCCACGGCTCGGACAGCTTCTCCGTCGATGGTCTTGATGGTTGTCACTGGCGAGAGGGGATATGAAACGGATTGAGCGCCGGCACTTGCGACAGCGTTCCCTCGGCCTCGCGTTTGCGATGAGGGGTCAGCGAGCATGGTGGTGAGCACAATGTGCCGCGATCCGACCAATAGGCTGCGCCGTTCTCGACCTTACCTTCATGATAGCAAAAACCGGCCGCCCGCCAAAGCAGGCGCATTCGATGCAGCGATGGGCGTCAGGTCTGCGAGCACGAGGCAATCCTATTTCGGTATTCTGCTCTATCTTGGCGAATTTAGCCTGCGTCGTGGCAATTGCAAAATCCACGTGACAAAGTTTGACGTTTACGTAAAAAGAAGATGGACAGGGAACTCCGAAAGCAGATGATTTTGCGCCGGCACGGGTCTTAACTTGGCCTGCCGGACTGAGGAGAGCCAGGCTGAGGAGAAGCGAGCGCCATGTATCGGGCACCGGTCGAGGAAATCGCCTTCACCCTGAAGCATGTCGCCGGCTTGAAGGCGGCGCTCGATGCCGGCACCTTTGGCGAACTCGGCGAAGACCTCGTCGACGCCATTCTGGCCGAGGCCGGCCGTTTCGCCAGTGAGGAGGTGGCGCCGCTCTATGAGATCGGCGACCGGCAAGGCGCGGTGCTCAACGGCGCTGCCGTCACCACGCCAACCGGCTGGAAGGAACTTTATCGCCGCTGGATAGATGGCGGCTGGAACGCGCTGTCCGCGCCGGAAGCGTATGGCGGCCAGGCGCTGCCGGCCATGCTCGGCGCCGCCGCGCTCGAAATGTGGAACTCCGCCTCAATGGCGTTCGGCATCGCTCCGACGCTGACCATGGGTGCGGTCGAAGCACTCGACAAGCACGGCTCGCAAGCGCTCAAGGCCAAATATCTGGAAAAGCTGGTCTCTGGCGAATGGATGGGCACTATGAACCTGACCGAGCCGCAGGCCGGCTCGGACCTGAATGCCTTGCGAACCCGTGCCGAGCCGGCCGGCGACGGCACCTACCGCATCTTCGGGCAAAAGATCTTCATTACCTATGGCGAGCACGATTTCACCGACAACATCATCCATCTGGTGCTGGCGCGGCTGCCGGACGCGCCGGCCGGCACGCGTGGCCTTTCGCTGTTCCTGGTGCCGAAATTCCTGGTTGGCGACGATGGCGCGCTGGGCGGGCGCAATGACGTCTTCTGCTCCGCGCTGGAGCACAAATTGGGCATCCACGCTTCGCCGACCTGCACCATGATCTATGGCGATGGCTTCGAGGGCAGCACGCCCGGCGCGATTGGCTGGCTGGTCGGCGAGGAGAACAAAGGCCTCGCCTGCATGTTCACCATGATGAACAATGCGCGCCTTGCCGTCGGCATGCAGGGCGTCGCGGTCGCCGAGGCGGCGACGCAGAAGGCGCTGGCCTACGCCAACGAGCGCCGGCAAGGCAAGGCGGCAAGCTATCGCGGTACCGGCATGGCGCCGATCGTGCATCACCCCGACATCCAGCGCAGTCTTTTGACCATGAAGGCGCTGACCCAGATTGCCCGCGCCATCTGCTATTCCTGCGCCTACGCCATCGATCTCGCGTCCGCGAGCGAGGATGCAAAGCACTGGCAGGAACGCGCCAATCTTTTGACGCCGCTGGCCAAGGCGTTTTCCACCGATGTCGGCGTCGAAGTCGCCTCGCTTGGGCTTCAGGTGCATGGCGGCATGGGGTTCATCGAGGAGACGGGGGCTGCAGCGCTTTATCGCGACGCGCGCATCGCGCCCATTTACGAAGGCACCAATGGCATCCAGGCGATCGATCTGGTGACGCGCAAACTGCCGCTCGGCGGCGGCCAGCATGTGCATGGCTACATCGCCGAGCTCAAGGCCGTCGCCGATGCGGTGCGAGCGTCGAACCTTGAAGGCTTCGGCCGCACCGCCGATCGGCTCGACCAGGCGCTCGACGACCTCTCCCAGGCAACCCGTTTCCTGCAAGACCTGCAGGCCGAAGGCCGTTCGGACGAGGCGCTGGCCGGCGCCACACCTTATCTCAGGCTGATCTCGCTTGCCGCTGGCAGCGCCGATCTGGCGCGCGGCGCGCTTGCCGACCAAAACCGCATCGCGCTTTGCCGGTTCTTCGCCGAGAACCTGCTGGGCGAGGTGGGCGCGCTGAAGGAGCGCGTCATCGGCGGCGCCGACAGCCTTGGCGTTGCCGGCAAGTCGCTGATTTCAGCCTGACGTTCGCAAACGCCCGAAATTCACAAAGGACAATCCGTGACAGACCACATCCTCGTCGAACGCCAGGGCGCCATCCAGATCATCCGCATCAACCGTCCGGACAAGAAGAACGCCCTGACCCGCGCCATGTATGCGACAATGTCGGCGGCTCTTACCGGCGGCGACGCCGATCCGGCGATCCGCGTCCATGTCTTTCTCGGCGTGCCCGGTGCCTTCTCGTCCGGCAACGACCTTGCCGATTTCATGGTCATCGCCTCGGGCGGCGAAGGCGGTACCGAAGTCTGGGATTTCCTGATGGCGTTGGCCAAAGTGGAAAAGCCCATGGTTTCCGGCGTCGACGGGATTGCGGTCGGCATCGGCACCACGCTCAACCTGCATTGCGACCTGACGTTCGCCACGCCGCGCACAATATTCCGGACGCCCTTCGTCGATCTCGGCCTTGTGCCGGAGGCCGGTTCGAGCCTGCTCGCACCGCAGATCCTCGGCCGGCAGGGCGCTTTCGCGCTGCTTGGCCTTGGCGAGGGCTTTTCGGCCGAGCGGGCGAAGGCCGCCGGGCTGATCTACGAGGTGGTCGAGGAAGACGCACTCGAAGCATCGGTATTGGCGGCGGCGGGCCAGATCGCGGCCAAGCCGCCGCAAGCGCTGAGGATCGCGCGAGACCTGATGCGCGGCTCGCGCGAAGACCTTGTCGAGCGCATCGGCCAGGAAAGCCAGCATTTCCGCGAGCGGCTCAAATCCGATGAAGCCCGCGCCGCCTTGACCGCCTTCTTGACCAGGAAAAAGGCCTAGACCTTCTGGCCTTGTCTCGCATCGTGGACCCGCTGGCAGCAACCGGCGGGTTTTCTCGCCATGCTCTCTTTGTCACATCGCCATTTTTTTACATTCGGCCTGGGCCTTTGCCGAAGACGTGTCGATCATGAATGTCTTGCCTTTGGCGTCGGTCATCAACATCATGCAATGCTTGATCGGTTTCGCCATTTTCATCATTTCGGCGCTCATCTTCGCGTCGGGCATCATGGTGCCCATATGCCCATCGGGCATGATCGCCATGACCTCGCCACCCTTCATCACCGTCATTGTCCCCATCGCGTCCTCCGCAAAGGCTTGCGAAGCGAAAAGGCCGGCAAGACCGGCTATCGTGACCAACCTGAGTGAATGCATTGCGTCCTCCTGAATTTGCGCCAGCGGCGCGTTGAGCCCTTCCCTGGTTCGTCCCCGCAAGCTGGAACGTTTCACGCACACGAGATCGTGAAGTGAGATCGGAAGCGCCAGGTCTCTGGAGCCCGGGAGTTCCGGGTGGTTCGGCGCAGGCGGTATGGCCCGACCTGGGTGCCGAGCGACTTACAAGGCCTAAGCCACCGCTGGGCGGCGTGCATGACGGTGAGGATTTCGACAGTCTCGCCGTCGACGCGATGAGGGATGATATACGGCTTCGACCAAGACGAGTTCCCGTGTCCCCTTGATGCGCCCGACACGCCCCATCGCGGTTGTTCGGCGAGATGTCCCGCCGCCGTTACGATGCGCGCAATGACTCTCGCGGCGGCCTCGGGATTGTCTTTCTCGCCATGCGCGCCGATTTCATCAAGCCGCCGCAGCGCCCGCTCGGTTTAGCGGATTGACTGTGGCTTATGCCTGGCGGGTCGACTTGACGTATTTCCCGACAACAGCCTCTACCTCGCCGGCACTGGCAAAATCGCCGCGCGAGGCTTCAGCCAATCCTGCCTCTATTTCGGCGAGTTGCCATTCCTCACGGGCTACAAAATCCTCGATGGCCTGCGCAGCCACATAGGAGTCACTCCTGCGATTGAAACAGCGCGGCATCGTCCCCTACGGATAAAGCCTCACCTTGTCCCAGCCGCCCTCGGCGTTGCGCGAAAAGACGACACGGTCGTGCAGCCGGAACGGACGGTCGTGCCAGAACTCGATGGTCTGGGGCACGATGCGGAAGCCCGACCAGTGTTTTGGCCGCGGGATGTCGCCGATAGCGTGGCGCGCCGTATATTCGGCGACCGCCTTTTCCAGCGCGAAGCGGCTTTCCAGCGGCCGCGACTGTTTGGAGGCCCAGGCGCCGATGCGGCTGCCGCGCGGGCGGGTCGCGTAATAGGCATCGGCTTCGGCGTCGGTGACGATCTCCACCGGGCCGCGCGCCCGCACCTGCCGGCGCAGCGATTTCCAGTGGAAGCACATTGCCGCTTTCATGCTGCCCAGGATCTCACGGCCCTTGGCGCTCTCGAAGTTCGTGTAGAAGACGAAGCCGCCCTCATCGAAGCCCTTGAGCAGCACCATGCGCACATTCGGCATGCCCTCGGCATCGACCGTCGCCAGAGCCACGCTGTTGGGGTCGTTGATCTCGCTCTTCGTCGCATCGTCGAGCCACGCCGCAAAAAGCCGGAACGGCTCCGCCGCCTCGGTAAAGTCACCGCTTGTTAACCCGGTTTCGCTCATAGTTTTCCCAAATTTGTCGCCGGCTGGGGAGATTGCCGATTGTCGCGTATCGCGCAAGCTTTTGACAGTGGGCAATGGAACGTTATCGCTTCGGCCAGCGCCAAAGCCATGATCGTGATAATCGTCCTGCCGCTTGCCGCGTGTGGCGGCGGCGGCTTCAGCCTGGAGCAGGCGGAGGTCGACCGCTCGGTGCTGACCTCGAGCACGCCGGCCTCAGTCACGCCGCTCGATCAGGACCGCGCCTCCGATCAGGCCACGATCCGCAACGCCGTGTCCTCCGCCGACGTCGAGCAACTGGCCGGGCAGGCCGTTCCCTGGGCGAATGCCGACACCGGCTCGCGCGGCTCCATCACCGAACTGGCGGAATTCAGGGCTAACGGCGAGACATGCCGTCGCTTCACCGCGTCACGCGAAAGCTTCGACGGCGTCGTGCTGTTCAAGGGCGAAGTATGCCTGGCCGGCGGCAGCGCCTGGCGAATGCAGGACTTCAAGGCGCTCTGATTTTCCGCCAGCCATATGGTGGCAAGCCACTGGAATTTCTTCCTATGCGAGCGCATATAGGGGTAGCAAATCGTGGACTCACTCCTTCTCCAGGGCAGTAAGCATGCGCGACCCCTATGAGGTGCTGGGCGTTGCCAAGAACGCATCGGCCAAGGATATAAAATCGGCGTACCGGAAGCTCGCCAAGAAGTATCATCCAGACCAGAATCCGGATGATCCCAAGGCGAAGGACCGTTTTGCCGCCGCCAACCAGGCGTACGAGATTGTCGGCGACGAGAAGAACCGGGCGGCTTTCGATCGCGGCGAGATCGACGCCGACGGCAAACCGCGTTTCCAGGGTTTCGAAGGCGCGGCCGGCGGCGCCGATCCTTTCGCCGGTTTCCGCCGGCAGCAAGGGCCGGGCGGCGCGCATTTCGAATTCCGCACGGGCCGTCCCGGCGGCGATCCGTTCGACGGCAACAGCGACATCTTCAGCCAGATCTTCGGCGATGCTTTCACCCAGCAGCGCGGCGCCGGCGCGGGCGGCCGCCGTCAGGCCCCGACCGCCGCCGATCTCAACGTGACGCTGGACGTCACCATCGAGGAAGCCGCCACCGCGGAGAAGGTGACGGCGATGTTCCCCGACGGCCGCAAGATGGCGGTCAAGTTGCCGGCCTATGTCGAGGACGGCCAGACCATCCGCCTGAAAGGCCAGGGCGAGCAAGGGCCGGGGCAGCCGGGCGATGCACTGGTCAAGATCCGCTTTCGCCGGCACCCGCGCTACCGCGTCGAGGGCCGCGACCTGCATGTCGACCTGCCGGTGGAACTGGCCGATGCGGTGCATGGCGCCAAGGTGGCGGTCGAAACTCCGACCGGCAGGATTGCGGTCAATGTTCCCCCTTGGTCAAGCTCGGACAAGGTTCTGCGGCTGAAGGGCAGGGGTCTGCCGGAAAAAGCCGGCGGTCACGCTGATCTCTACGCGCATGTGCGGCTGATGCTGCCGGAAGGCGGCGACGCCGAGCTCGAGGCGCTGATGCGCCGGCGAAAGGGCTGACGATCGAAAAGGCCGGCGCTTGATGCCGTGTGGAAAAGCGGACTTGCGGACGCTTCTGCTATACACCGAACGTCTTGATTGGGCCAGGAGCGTTGTCGCCGAACTACTGCTCAGACGTCGCGTTTGGAGCCGCGAGCGGAAGGGCAGCTTATGGAGCTTCATAGATGAGAGCGACGTTCAAGCCACGAAGCGCCGTGAGCGTAGATCGGAGCGCTCGCGACTGCAGAACGGGAATCCCAATTTCCGTCGCAAATCTCTGGAGCTTTGTCGGCTCCTGCAACAGTGGTAGGTTAGCTTATCTCGTAAGGAATAAAGCCACCGGTTTGGTGTTTCCACAGACGGGCAAACAGGCCATCCTGTCCCACCAGTTCGTCCGGCCCGCCTTCTTCCACGATGCGTCCCTGATCGAGCACAACTATCCGCTCCATCCTGGCAATCGTGGAGAGGCGACCTGCGATGGCGATCACCGGGGTCGAGTTTGTCCGTGTGGGTTCTGTGCCCGAAAGGTAAGGCCGTAGTCACTGCCTTTACAACGAGCCGAACTGGTTGCACTGTACTGCTTCGCACCGAATTTGAGCACGGCCTTCTGCAGGAGGGATCAATGGCAGGCGTGGAATCGATATATTTCACCGTGACGGTTAGTGATAAATTTTTGAGAATAACAGACAAACTACCATTTCCCGAGCCGCCGCCGACGGAGTTTTTCCTGAAAGTCCGTGATGCCAAACGTGAGGTGGCCGTTACGACCCAAGGCAATAACGTCGGCAGTGTCGATGTCTATGTGAGCAAGAACGAGAAAGATTGGCTTGTACACGAAGAGAATATGGAGGTCGAGGCTGACACCACATACAATATTGATGACAAAGCTTTCCCGCCACCGCCACCCTCGAAGTCGAAGCAAGAAGCCGCCAAGGAAGATACCAAGAACTAACTTTGGCTCCCCCCTCCGCGGCTTAGCCGGCCGCCGCGATGTGCCAGCATGAAGCTGTTCCCGTAAGTGTTTGGGCTGCGGTTGCCGGGAAGGTTTGCATTCAAGATGATTTCTTCGGCGAAGTCAGTACTTGTGGCAAGTTCCATGATCGGGGTTTTCTTTGTAACTCCCCACATGACGTATCCCAGGTCATCAAATCCGCATCCTGTCGCGGCGGTTTCTCGTGACGTTGGATGAAAAATGAGTAGTTTTGGTTTGTCATTGCGGTAGCATTGACCTTCAAAGGCATATCCATAGACGACAGCAATCACCTCCTTGGTTGGAATTATAGGCTCGAGGTCATCGCGTTTCTTGACAATGGACATGCGAAGTAAGTTTTCATTCAACGGCAAAGTCGCTGTTCTGTGACTAACTTTGCCCACATTATCGAAATTCAACCTGACGCCATAGAGCGTAATCTGATCCGGCGAATAGTTTTGCGCGCTGGGTGGCGCAGGAATATCGGACGACATAATGCTTCTCCCTCCAGTATTGTTTGGCGATCGACCTGGCCCACCGCCCGGGCCAGACGGTTTAAGTGGGTTGCCTGTCGGCGTTGGTGACTTTGGCATCCCTTTCTCCTTCAAAAAATCTCGCGCCAGGCGAAGTTGTCGACAAGGCTGTCAGCGAAGCGGCGCGCACGCCCGCTTTCGCAGGCAACAACCATCGCCTCGGCTGCTTCGCGATAGTCCAGTGCATGCGGATCAAGCTCTTCCCACGACCGCACCAGGATCTCGCCCACTAGGTCGCGGGCTTCTTCCAATGCCGATTTCAATGCGAAGAGGCGGCCGTCATTGGCGGCGAGTGAAACCGAAAGCAGGTCTTCGACCTCTTCTTCGGAAAGCTCACTCCTGAGATCACGAAAGTCACGCGGATCCAGATCGGACAGCCCGCGTTCGAACAGCAGCACCTGGTAGATCTCGATAAGGATGTCGAAGAGTGCGCCCGCGAAGGGCTTGGAAAGGTCATGCACTTCCGTGCTGACGTCGCTCATCCGCAGCGAGTGGCTGAACCGTCGGACCTGCTTTTCGTCGGAGAGCTCGCCGAAGCGGTCCAGTTCGTTGTTGATCAGGAGGTTGCCGCGCGTGCGCCGCAAAAGCAAATCCAGCGCAGTATCGAAGTGCAGGAGCGAGATCAGCGCGATGAAATCGGCCACTGCCTCGTGGTAGGCGAAGTATTCATGCGGCGGATCGAAACGGGGAACTCCCATGACGCCGAAAATCACCAAATGCCCGATCTCGTGTGCAACAGCATCGAAGTTGAGCGCGAAGGGCTGCGTGGTTCCGCGGGCCTCATCGATCCCCATCTCCAGAAAGCCGTAACCCGACTGGGCGTTGTCCCAGTTCAGCCGCGGCACAATCTCGAGACGCGGATAGGTCGGTTCGAAGAACCAGGGAATCTCGCGCCCCACATAGCTCTCGCAGATGTCGAGCACCCGCCGCACGCAAGCGTAGGCATGCGCCGCCTCGAACTCCGGTGTGCCCAGCGGAATGTTGTCGAAGTGCCCGTCTGGGCCGGCTACCGCAGGCGGCCTGAGGGCACCGGCGTAAGGAGGCAGGTAAGGAAACTGGTATGGCTGCTTTTCAAGCAACGGGTCGATCACATACATCCGTCGGTCGGCTGGCCCGGGGCCGATCGCGTCAGGCGGCGTGGAGACCCAAATCATCTCGGGCCGTTCGTAACCCTGAATGAAAGGAGGTTGGGGAAAAACAAGAAAGCGTGTTCCAAGGCGCGAAGCCGCGGATCCAATACCCGACTGCCATCTTGCACTGGCGCCCATGCAGGCAGTCCCACCCCTCTCCTGAAAGGACAGTCTGAAGTATTCCTGTTAGATCAAAATCCATCCCGTTCCGCAAGAACAGACCCAATGTCGTCGTCCCACAGCCCGGCCGCGCCGAGGTCATAGGCCCAAGCTTCGGTCAGGGTGAAAGGCGGGGTCATCGGCGCATGCGCCAGAAGTTCAGGGCAGCATGCAAGTTTCGCCAGCAAGCCGGTTGCGTCTTCGCGTTTGCGGTCGATCGCCGATCGGGGGAGCCAGTCAGCAAGCCGATCCAGGGCCGTTGCGGATTTGCTGGGCAGAGAAGATCGCGCCTCCGCGAGCAGCCTCGGATAGCTGCGATCGACGAAGTGCGTGTCCCGCGCCAGCACTTCCAGAGATCGCCTTTCCACGGCGTTGATGATGCCTGCTCGCAATGCCCGCTTTAGCGTAAGGCGTATGTTGATAAGCGCTTCGCTCAGGGCCGCCGCGCCGAGTTCAGTAGGACACATCGCTACCGCGACTTCATCGTCGTCGGCGAGCGGCGTCAACGCGTACCATCGGTAGATGAAGCCATGGCCCTGCATGCCGAACGCCGCCAGTTCAGCGGCGCGGAGCGCGCCCATGCTTGCCGCCCCGAACACCGGAATTCCGTTTCCCAACGCCCACAGGATTTCCTTGTGACGAACTGCCGGTACCTTCCCGAACGAACCGTCGATGAGGATTATCGCTTTCGGTTGATAGGCTCTCATTGCGCGGACGATCGAACCCTGTTCGGCGGGCGGTAGATAAACGGCGTCGAGGATGGCTGCCGCTTGGGCACGCGGCAGTGTCGGTCCGAGGAAAATGACCGGCTTGTCCGCCATCCCTATCCTCTGATGAGGTCTTTGAGCGGAGGGGCGACGAGACGGACAATCTCGATATCGGGATCCGTGCTGCTATGGAGCGGCACGACAAGGGCCGCCTGCGCTCCGGCGCGCCTTAGCGATTTGAGAACGGCGTCGAGCTTGCTGGCGCCTGAGGTCGGTCCGACGCTATCGGCGGGAAGCGTGGTGGCGTTCCCTGGCACCCGGAACGAGCGTCGACGCGTGTCCAGGTCCACTCGGTCGTACCACTCGGGATAAGCGGCACGTGTAATATCTTCACGGGCACCGGCGAGCGCGGTTACCCGGGCCTGTGCCGCCTCCATCAGTGCCTTGGCCAAGGCGCCATCATGGGTAAAGTCGCACGCAAACCCCTCGCCCGGCAGCGGCGCAATCTCCTGATGCGCTTCCGATTCCATTACGGCGCAGCGAAAGACCGGCAAATCATGATCGCCTGGGACGAGCCATATTCCGGCAACGAGATCCGCGGCTGCGAGGCTTGCCAGAATTCGCGACGAACGCGGACCGCCAATACGGGCGGGGTCGATACGAATTTCCGGAAAGGAACGTGGATACCGGTTGGCGCCTGCGATGCTCGCGCGCTCGATGATTTCTAGCGCTGCATGGGTGATCGCGGAAACTAGCGTTTGCCCGGCGGCGAGTCCGCGCGTGGATCGGGGAAACGCCACGGGATGCGGGGACGGAAGCGTGTAGATGGTATCGACCAGGGGGAGAGGAACTGGCAGCACCCGGCCGGTGAAAATATCATAACCGTCGGTCCACTGGAGTTGCAGTTGATCCCAGCCGGCGTCGAAGTCATGGACTCGGCAGCCAGCATAGAGGGCCCGAATCTCTTCTCCCAGAACGCGCGCGCTTGCGATCCTGATGCGCTCATGCGAGACCTGCTCCGCTGCCCATCCTTCGAGCGCTTCCATCAGTGCCCCGGCCGCTGCCTCTATGAGGGTTTCACCCTTGCCCTGGGAGACAGCGTTGGAGAGCGACAATGGCCGCACGGCTTGAGCAACCGCCACGCCGGCGCGATCAAGGCGGGTCAACGATCCGATCCGCGTTATGCCAAAACGTCTCCGGACGGAGAAAAGCCCGCGGGCGAGCTTCTCGGTGGCTGCGGAGTCTGTGCACTGGGCATCGCCAAGGGCGGAGAGTTCGCGGTCGAGCCTAAGACCGATCTCATTCGCAGGAATGGCAAGCGCCTGCGCAAAGCCGGTGTCGGACTTCACAGCCGGAGCCGATCGAGGTCCAGCCGCACGCGTGACGCCAGGGGTGCGGCCCGCTGTTCGGTGCTGACTTCGAGCGCTCGACGAAGGTCGGCCATCACCGCCTCCTGCGATTCGCCAAGGGTATGACGGAGCACACCGCGCTGCCGTAGCAACTCAGCAAGCCAGAACACTTGCCCACTGCTGGTCGAAGCCGCGATGATGCTATCCAGTATCGACAAGGCCTCGTCGTTGCGTCCAGCGCGTTCTAATAACTCCGAACGCATGCCCTCAAAAACGGGGGCACCCTCGTAGGTCGCGATCTCGCGCCAGCGTGTCAGCTCGGTTTCGAATGCCACTACGCCAGCTGCCGCGTCCCCGCTCATACCCTGCGCCCAGGCACGGAACAGCGCCGCCTTGGCGAGTACACCCGGCGTTGCCCGCCCGAGTTCTCCGATCCTTTCGGAGACCGCAATCACACCGGGATGGTCGTTTCGATATCGTTTCAGCTCGATCTCGAACTCCAGTGCATGCAACATGCTGTTCGGATGATTGATGTGCTCGGCCCATCGTTTGGCAGCGATTATACTTTCGGAAGCCCCATTGTCGTCGCCTACGAACCACAGGGAGAACGCACGTTCGCCCAGGCCGCAGACCTTGGCGTCATGACCTCCGTAACGGCCGCGGTTGAAACATGCGCGATCCTCGTCGTAAAGAACGAGACCCTGCTCGACGCATTTTAGGCAGTGCGAATGCAGCCCGGCATCAATGTTGGTCGCCCATGCGCAATGCAGCGACTGAAGCCGGACCTCAGGATCTGCAGAGCCTTCAAGGTCCTGCACGAGGATGTCGGATCTTGCGCGCTGTGTCTGGTAGTCGGGCGCAGTGAACCACCAACCCCAGTAAAGCGGGAACCATTCTGCACGATCCCGATCCTTAACCGTGGCGCACAGCGATACGCCGCGCTCATAGATCGCACGCGCTTGCTTGCTGCCTCTACCGAAAAGCGCTGCAACGACCGGCCCGCGAACTGTGAGGAGGCGAAGCAGCTGCTCATTCGACTCGGCATTCCTGCCGGCCTGAGCGAGTTGTTTCTCAGCGAAATCCAGCAGGTTTTCTGCCTCCTGCATTGCTGACCGAACATCGCAAGCCTCTGCCGCCTGAATAGCGTGGCGCGCCGCCTGCACAGGCTGTCCGGCCTGCCCGAAATGCCATGCCATCGTCTCGTCGGAGAGCGGCGGAACAACACCTGATTGAATGAGATTTACAACGCTTGTGTGGATTTCCTGCCGCTCGGATTTCAGGAGGCTTTCGTAGGCCGCTTCCTGGATCAGCACGTGGCGGAAGCGAATTTCCATACCGCCAGACTTCCGACGGACAATCCCGGCTTGGACAAGACCTTCGATTGCTTCGTCCAGAGGTATGGCAAGAGGCCCAAGTTCAAGCACACAAGCCAGCAGTTTCCGTCGGAACTGTCGCCCTAGGACGCTTGCGATTTGGGCGACACGTCTCAATGGCCCCAAGCTGGCGAGGCGGGCTGCGAGAAGATCCCGGAGATCCAGAATGCTATCCGCACGAAGCAACGCCTCCAATCCGGCCCGATCGGGCAAGCCAGCCTTCGCTCGTTCACGGATCCAAAGCGCCAGCTGTTCGGCAAACAGGGGCACGCCATCGCTCTTCTCGTAGATAAAGGCGACCAGTTCATCTGGTGGCGAATAATCCTCCCAGATCGTGCTGAGCAGCTCCGCGGTAGCTTGAGCAGTCAGGCCAGACAAGGCGACGGCAAGCACGTTTGGATCGCCGAAACCGTCCGGCGCGATAGCCTCGCGCGACGTTACTGCGGCAAGAATCGGCCGTGTTTCGATCCACCGGCTCAGCTTGGCGACAAGTGCTTTGGTGAGCGTGTCTGCCCAGTGAACGTCCTCGATTATCAGGAGGAGCGGTCCAAGAACGGACGGCGACGTCAGAAGTGACAGCATGGCCTCGACAACACGCGCCCTGATCTCCTCGTTCGAGAGATCGACCTGCCAGGCTTGGCCAGCGCCCCCCTCCGTCTCGCCCGCGACAAGGAATGTGATGATCTCGGCATTCAACGCGCCAAGTTCCGAGCCATGTGACCGCAGGTAGCGCGTGACCGCATCCCGATCCGGGTCGGCGTTGCCGGTCGCGTCTGCGATTGCCTTTCTGAGAGGTTCTAGAAACGGGTGCAGCGGTTCCGAATTGCCGCGCGGCTGACATTGAAACACCAGGGTCCGCACACCCTTAGCGGCAAGATCACGGCGGAACTCGGCGATCAGCCGGGATTTTCCGATCCCGGGGTCGCCATGGAGAAGAATGAACTGGCCATTGCCGTTTGCGGCTCTAACCCAACGCCGGCCACACAATTCAAGCTCGTCTTCGCGACCGATTAGCGGCGCGGAAACGCGCCGATACGCTGTGAAGCGGTCGAACTGCTGCCGGCGAGTTAATGGCCGCCACAAAAGTACCGGTTCGCCAAATCCTTTCAGGTGCCTTGGACCGATCTCCTCGAATTCGAACGCGCCCATGGTAAGCCGATAGGTGGCTTCTGCGACAGCAACACTGTTCGGCGCTGCTTCGGACTGGATGCGCGCAGCCAGTGCCGGCGCGACGCCAATAATCTCGGTGGCGCCCGGAAGGTTCGTTTTCGAAGCGTCAGCGATGACGACCACACCTGTGGTGATGCCGACCCTTACCTTGAGGCTGGATTCGGACTGTCTCGCCAGTTTCTCGCACCACTCGACAATTTCGATTGCCGACGCGACCGCACATTCGGCGGCATCTTCCCTGGACTCGGGAAAGCCGAAATAGGCGCAGCCGCCGTCGCCATGAACCCGCTCGAGGTAGCCATTGTAGTCGCTGATCAATGCAGCCGCTCCATTGTGGAGCGAACGTTGCATAGCGCCGAATTCTTCGGGGTCCAGCTGATTTAGCAGAGTGGTCGAACCAACAATGTCATAGTACAGCGCGGTCACATGCCTGCGCTCCCCTGCAAGCGACCCGGTCTGAACTCGTTCCCTGGTGGTCATCGGACGTCCTGCAACACGCTGAGAGAGCCACGCGGCTTTCTCGGATGTTATCGAAGCTCCATCGTGAGCACTAAGGCTTAGAATAGTCCCATTGGCAACGGCATAATGGGTTCCTAGCCCACCCGTCTGCTATCCGTTCGCAATCCAGTCGTGATCATCAACGCGGGCTTTCAGTTCGCTGCAACGACAGGAATGGGGTGCCTCTAGTCTAACAGGAGTGTCGGCTGGAGGAGCGCGCGTGCGGTCCACGTTTGGCGCAATCACGTCTCCAGCGCGCTCACTGGCAACGTCCGCTTCCGGGATAGGGCCGCGTCTCCGGAATGTCTTAGATTAGGCGCAAACCGGTCGTCCACAGCTCAAATCATGAAGTCGGCTTGGGGTCATGAGCGTGACTTCGGCCGCTGGCCAACGAAACTTCCGCCAAAGGGTCATCTTCCGCCGTGCCACACGGACACCAAGTGTCGTATTTTTTCACTGGCCCACGACCGCAAGGTCAAAGCGCTACAGCGTCCTTTGCACGTCCAAAGGACGCGCGGCACTGCTGAGCAACCGCTTTGTCCCGCGAACTGTCCGCTTTGAACGCTTGAAGGGGCACTGTGGCTGTGCGATAGGCACTCCACAACGTAGAGAACCTTGCGGAGAGCGCTGACATGGCGGGTGGACGGGGCCTTATGGCCGGCAAGCGCGGCCTTATCCTTGGCATCGCCAACAATCGCTCGATCGCTTACGGCATAGCCAAGGCCTGTGTCGACCACGGCGCCGAGATCGCGCTGACCTATCAGGGCGAGGCGTTCAAGAAACGCGTCGAGCCGCTTGCGGCGGAACTGGGCGCGCATGTCGCGGGCCATTGCGACGTGACCGACCCGGCCAGCCTCGATGCGGTGTTCGCCGACATCGCCAGCCGTTGGGGCAAGCTTGATTTCCTCGTCCATGCCATTGCCTTCTCCGACAAGGACGAGCTGACCGGCCGCTACGTCGAGACGACGCGCGACAATTTCCTGCGCACCATGGATATTTCGGTCTATTCCTTCACGACCATCGCCAAACGCGCCGAGGCACTGATGACCGATGGCGGCTCGCTGCTGACGCTGACCTATTACGGCGCAGAAAAGGTGATGCCACACTACAACGTCATGGGTGTCGCCAAGGCGGCACTCGAGGCCAGCGTGCGCTATCTGGCCGTCGATCTCGGCGCCAAGAAGATCCGCGTCAACGCCATCTCCGCCGGCCCGATCAAGACGCTTGCCGCATCCGGCATCGGCGATTTCCGCTATATCCTGAAGTGGAACGAATACAATTCACCTCTGAAGCAGACGGTGACGCAGGAGGAGGTTGGCGATTCCGGCGTCTATTTCCTGTCCGACCTTTCGCGCGGTGTCACCGGCGAGATCCATCATGTCGATTCCGGCTATCATGTCGTCGGCATGAAGGCGGTCGACGCGCCGGATATTTCGACGGTCAAGGACTGACGCCGCCGCCTGACCTCTTCCGGAAGACCTGATGTACCCGCTCGTCTATATCGTGCGCCACGGCCAGACGGCGTGGAACGCCGAGGCCCGGCTGCAGGGGCAGGCCGATACCGACCTCAACGAGCTCGGCCGCGAACAGGCTAGCCGCAACGGGCGTAGGCTGGCCGAACTCATCGACAAGCCCGACGATTTCGACTTTGTCGCCAGCCCGATGCGGCGTACGCGCGAGACGATGGAGCGCCTGCGCGCGGCGATGAAGCTCGATCCGCACGCCTATCGTACCGAGCCGCTACTCGTAGAATTGAGCTTTGGCGACTGGCAGGGTTTCACCTTTGCCGAACTCGAGGCGAACGATCCCGGTTCGACCAGGCACCGCCGCCTCGATAAATGGAATTTCCACCCGCCCGGCGAAGGCGCCGAAAGCTATCAGATGCTGCTCGAACGGGTGAAGCCGTGGTTCGACGCTCTCGATCGCCAGACGGTCTGCGTGACCCATGGTGGCGTCATGCGCGCGCTGTTCCGCCTGGTGCTGGGGATGTCTGAACAAGAGGCGGTCAGCATGGAAGTGCCGCAGGACCGCCTGCTCAGGCTGGACGGCCGGCGCCTGGAGTGGCTTTGAGACCGATGAGGTAGCGTATGTTGAGACCAGGTCGGGCCGGCACCGACGCGCCCTACTCGGTCGATCCGGTATCCGGCAATTCCATGTCGGTGACGACGTTCTCGCCATTCGTCACGTCATAGGCGAGGACGATGTCCATGCCCGGCTTCAGCGCATCGAGATCGGTTTCGGCGTTCAGCTTGTAGGACTTGCCGTCGTCCAGCGTCAGCGTCAGCGCGTCCTTGTCGACCTTCTTGATCAGGCCTTCGGTCTGGCCGGCGAAGGCGGCGGTGGAAATCAACAGCGTGGCGGCAACAGCGCCAATCAGGATACGCATCATCGTCCTCTTTAATCATTGCCGGTACAGCGGCTCGGTCCAACGGAACGGAACTGAGCAGAAACCAATCGAATGTGTCAAAACTAAATCCGCCGGATCACAGTTTGACCACTGTGGAAAACGCCAATAGAAGGCAAGCTGCAGCGCCGCGTCCTCCTGGGCGCGCAACGAACGCTGTAGCACTTTTGATTTTTTTGCGCATGATCCTTTCCGAAAATCGCGCCGATTTTCGAGGTCATGCGCTAGGCCGGCTCCGACGCCGGCAGGGCTGGTTCCATGTCGCACAACACGTTCGGCCATCTCTTCCGCGTCACCACCTGGGGCGAAAGCCACGGGCCGGCGCTGGGCTGCGTCGTCGATGGCTGTCCGCCCGGCATCCGCTTCACTCGCGACGAGATCCAGGCCGAACTCGACAAGCGTCGCCCCGGCCAGTCACGTTTTGTGACCCAGCGTCGCGAACCTGACGAGGTCAAGGTCCTGTCCGGCTTTATTGTCGATGAGGACGGGGAGACGATGATCACCACCGGCACGCCGGTGTCGATGCTGATCGAGAATGTCGACCAGCGCTCCAAGGACTATGGCGACATCGCCCGCCAGTTCCGGCCGGGCCATGCCGACTACACTTACGAGGTCAAATACGGCCTGCGCGATTACCGCGGCGGCGGTCGCTCCTCGGCGCGTGAGACTGCGGCGCGAGTGGCGGCCGGGGCGCTTGCCCGCAAAATCGTGCCAGGCATGGTGGTGCGCGGCGCGCTGGTGTCGATGGGCGAAAGATCGATCGATCGCGCCAACTGGAACTGGAATTTCGTCGGTGACGCCGAAAACCCGTTCTTCACTCCCGATCCGGCGTCGGTCGCCGTCTTCACCAAATATCTGGACGGTATCCGCAAGGCGGGCTCCTCGGTCGGTGCGGTCATCGAGATCGTCGCCGACGGCGTGCCGGCGGGGCTTGGCGCGCCGATCTATGCCAAGCTCGACCAGGACATCGCCTCCGGCCTGATGTCTATCAACGCCGTCAAGGGCGTCGAGATCGGCAACGGTTTCGAGGCCGCCCGCATCACCGGCGAGGAGAATGCCGACGAGATGCGCATGGGCAATGACGGCAAGCCGGTCTTCCTGTCCAACAATGCCGGCGGCATCCTCGGCGGCATCTCGACCGGCCAGGCGATCGTCGCGCGTTTCGCGGTCAAGCCGACCTCGTCGATCCTGACGCCGCGAAAGTCGATCGACAAGGACGGTAACGACGTCGAGATCATGACCAAGGGCCGGCACGATCCATGCGTCGGCATCCGCGCCGTGCCGATCGGCGAGGCGATGGTTGCCTGCGCCATTGCCGATCATTATCTGCGGCATCGGGGACAGACAGGGAGGGGAGTAGGGGAGTAGGGGAGTATGTTGGTGCACGCCAAGCAGCCAATTTTTTCCTTTTCCCTACTGCCGTACTGCCCTATTCCCCTACTCCCCTGCGAGTGAAACGAGCGCTTATGCCTTACGACCAGAAGAAGATCGTTGAAGCCCTGCGCGCCTTCGAGCGCGGCGAGATCGTCGTCGTCATGGACGATGACGGGCGCGAGAACGAGGGCGACCTGATCGTCGCCGCCGTCCATTGCACGCCGGAAAAGATGGCGTTCATCGTCCGCAACACGTCAGGCATCGTCTGCACGCCGATGCCGCGCGAGGAAGCCAAGCGGCTCAACCTGTCGCCGATGGTGGCCGACAATGATTCTGCCCACACCACTGCCTTTACCGTCAGCGTCGACTTCAAGCACGGCACCACGACTGGCATTTCGGCGGACGACCGCACGCTGACGGTGCGCAATCTCGCCAATGGCAATGTCGGCGCGTCCGATTTCGTGCGCCCCGGCCACATCTTTCCGCTGATCGCGCGCGAGGGCGGCGTACTGATGCGTTCGGGCCATACCGAAGCCGCTGTCGACCTTTGCAAGCTCGCCGGCCTGCCGCCGGTCGGCGTCATTTCCGAGCTGGTCAACGATGACGGCACCGTGATGCGCGGCCCGCAGGTGCAGGCCTTCGCCGAAAAGCACGGGTTGAAGCAGATCTCGGTTGCCGACCTCATCGCCTACCGGCAACGCAAGGAAACGCTGGTCGAACGCGTCGCCTGTTCCGACATCGAGACGCCCGGCGGCAAGGCGCAGGTCTTTACCTATACGCTGCCCTGGGATTCCATGCATCACGTGGCGGTCGTCTTCGGCGATATCCGCGACGGCGTCGAGGTGCCGGTGCGCCTTCATTCCGAGGACGTGGTGAGTGACGTCTTCGGCACCAGCCACAGGCTGGACGCCATCATGAAGGCGATGGGTGAGCGCAAGCGCGGCGTCATCGTCTATCTGCGCGAAGGGTCGGTCGGCGTCGCCCATCAGGAGCGCAAGCGGCCGGCTGCCGGCGACCGCGAGGACCATGAAGAGGCGCGCCGGCGCGAGAACGAATGGCGCGAGATCGGCCTCGGCGCGCAAATCCTCAAGGATCTCGGCATTTCCTCGATCAATCTGATCGCCTCGCGCGAGCGCCATTATGTCGGCCTCGAAGGTTTTGGCATCCACATCGCCAAGACCGAGATTCTTTAGACCGTTCTCACGATGCTGGTATGCGTCCGGCCCCCGCCTCGGGCCGGACGCACCGGAAGCTATTCCGCAGCGACCGCAGCAGCGTCGCAGGCTGCAATGTCGCAATCCGGCGCGGCAAGGCTGCGCTGGCCGGCAAGCACGATGACCAATGCGATTGTGCCCGACGCCACCGATACCCAGAACCCGTTCTGCGCGCCGAAAGCGTCCACCACCCAGCCGGCGGCGAATGAGCCGAGCGCCATGCCGATGCCAATGCCGGTCATCACCCAGGTCACGCCTTCGGTCAGCACCGCCTCGGGCACGCGCCGCTCGATCAGACCGAATGCCGTGATGAAGGTCGGCGAGATCGCCACGCCGCTGACGAAGACGGCCAGTGCCAGCAGCGGCACGGTGTCGGCGACGAGCAGCGGCAGCGTGGTAAGCGCAATGATGGCGATTGCGATGGCAAGTTGAATTTGCAGCGGCACTTTCAGGTTCAGGGCGCCGATAATGATGCCGACGACGAACGATCCGAGCGCGTAGACGCCGATAACGAAGCTGGCGGCGCCCGGCTGGCCAAGCTCCTTGGTGATCGCCACCGTGCTCACCTCCGTGGTTGCAAAGGTCGCGCCAATGAAGATCAGGGCCAAGGTGAGGATCTGGACAGGCCGCAGGCGGATTGCCGAACCGCCCGAACCATGTTCCACCGGTCTGGCTCGCGGTTCGGTCGAACGCTGCAGGATGAAAGCCGTCGAACCGAGGGCGAGGAACAATGTGCTCGCGAGCACTCCCGCTTCCGGGAAAAGCGCGACGCTCAGCCCCACCGACAGCGATGCCCCGGCGATGTAGACCAGTTCGTCCGCCGCCGATTCAAAGGCGAACGCGGTGTTCAGCTCGGGACGGTTGCGGAAGATCTCAGTCCAGCGCGCGCGCACCATTGCCGGGATGCTGGGCATGACAGCAGCCAGCAGCGATGACACGAACAGCGTCCATATCGGCCAATGCTGATTGGCCGCCGCAATCAGGATCGCGAAAGCGAGCGTGGAAATCACGGTGGTCGGCACCACAATCCGCGTCTGGCCGAGGCGATCCACCAGTCGCGATACCTGTGGCGCGACGAAAGCGTTGGCAAGCGCATATGTCGCGGAGACAGCGCCGGCCAGCCAGTATTCGCCATCAGTCTGTGACAGCATCGCAACGATCCCGATCGGAGCCATGGCCATCGGCAGCCGGGCAACGAACCCAGCCGCGGCGAAGCCTTTGGCGCCGGGCGCGCGAAAGATCTGGGTATAGGGATTTTGCATGGTCTGGCTCCTGGACAAGGGACGGTTCGGCGATTACATACGTAACGTATGAGTTTAAATAGACCATACGCGGCGTATGTCAATTGGCATACGAAGCGTATGTTAATAGGGCCAGAGCATGCACAGACCACGCAAGGAGATGATTGCCGAGACCCGCGCCAAACTGATTGCCGCGGCACGCCAGGCCTTCGGCACGCTCGGCTATGCCGAAGCCTCGATGGATGATTTCACGGCATCGGCCGGGCTGACGCGCGGTGCGCTCTATCATCACTTCGGCGACAAGAAGGGCCTTCTCCAGGCGGTCATCGCCGAGATCGACGCCGAAATGTCGGCCCGGCTGAAGGTCGTTTCGGCCAAGCCGGACAATCTCTGGCAGGGCTTTGTCGACGAATGCACCGCCTATATCGAGATGGCGCTGGAGCCGGAGATCCAGCGTATTGTGCTTCGCGACGGGCCGGCGGTGCTCGGCGATCCATCGCAATGGCCAAGCCAGAGCACATGCATCCGCTCGATGACGGAGAGCCTGCAAAGACTGAGCGACGAGGGGACCATTCTTGCCGTCGATCCCGAAGCCGCGGCAAGGCTGGTCAGCGGCGCCTCGCTGCATGCGGCGCAGTGGATCGCAAATTCGAACGATCCCGAAGCGACGTCGAAGAAGGCCGTGAAGGCGTTCAAGGTTCTTCTGGAAGGGCTGCTCAACTGGACCGGCAGGCTGCACCAGCCTGATCGGCAATCGTCGATGCAGCCCGAGATTGATCAATCACCAGCCTGAGGTTGTTCTTTCCAGCAATCTGGCGGCTCGCGCTGGAACCAGCCGGCCCCGCCCGCTTAAACCCTGTTGAACATCACACCAGCGAGACGCTAAAACATGGCCAAAGCGTCGAGGCGCGCCTATATCGGGGCATGGTCACGAGACTTTACACCCATCCGATTTTCCTCGAGCACATAACCCCGCCCGGTCACCCGGAGCGGCCGGACCGTTTGCGCGCCATAGAGCGTGTGCTTGACGACGAGGCCTTCGCGGCGCTCGATCGCGTCCAGGCGCCGGAAGGCGACGAGGCAACCATCCTTTACGCGCATCCGCCCGAATTCGTCGAACGTGTCCGCATAGCGATACCGGACACCGGCATCGCCCGTATCGACGCCGATACCACCGCCAGCCCAAAGAGCTGGCAGGCGGCCGTGACTGCGATCGGGGCTGCCAACGCTGCTGTTGACGACGTCTTCACCGGCCGTGCCGACAATGTCTTCGTCGCCGCACGGCCGCCTGGCCATCATGCCGAAAAGACCACCTCCATGGGTTTTTGCCTGTTCAACACCGCGGCGATCGCGGCACGCTACGCGCAGAAGAACCATGGCGCCGACCGCGTTGCCGTCGTCGACTGGGATGTGCATCACGGCAACGGCACGCAGGACATTTTCTGGGACGATCCGTCGGTGCTCTATTGCTCGACGCACCAGATGCCGCTTTACCCCGGCACCGGGGCCGTGAGCGAAACCGGCGCCGGCAACATCGTCAACGCGCCGCTGGCGCCGCAGAGCGGCAGCGATGTTTTCCGCGACGCCTTTCTGTCGCGCATCCTGCCGGCGCTCGACAATTTTGCGCCCGATCTTATCATCATCTCCGCCGGTTTCGACGCCCACCACCGCGATCCGCTGGCCGAGATCAACCTGACCGAGGATGATTTCGACTGGGCGACCGGCCAGTTGCTCGAACGCGCCGGGCGCCTTAGCGGCAATCGGGTCGTCAGCCTGCTCGAGGGCGGCTACGATCTGCAGGGATTGGCATTTTCAGTCGCCGCCCATGTCGGGCGGCTGATGAAGGGATAGACGATGGCTGGTGAGACCAACGAGGACGTCAAGGCGATGAGCTTCGAGCAGGCGCTCGACGCGCTAGAGAGGATCGTCGACGATCTGGAGCGCGGCGACGTGCCGCTCGACCAGTCGATCCGCATCTACGAGCGCGGCGAGGCGCTGAAGGCGCATTGCGACCGGCTGTTGAAGGCGGCCGAGGACAAGGTCGAGAAAATCAGGCTGTCGCGTGACGGCAAGCCGGTGGGGACAGAGCCGTTGGACGCGGATTGAGGCGGCCTCGAACGACGATTGTGCTTGCCGGCTTTGGACATCACCATGATTGAGGATAAAACTCATCCCGTTTGAAACGGCTCCAGGACGAGAGGAGATTGCGAACGATGTGCAGAAACATCAAAACCCTGTTCAATTTCGATCCGCCGGCAACCAATGACGAGGTCCGCGATGCCGCACTTCAGTTTGTCCGCAAGCTGAGCGGAACGACGCGACCCTCAAAACAGAACCAGCATGCGTTCGACCATGCCGTCGAGGCCATTGCCGCCTCGGCGCGCGAATTGCTCGACAGCCTCGAGACGACGCAGCATCCGCGCAATCGCGAAGAGGTGGCGGCCAAGGCGAAGGCCAAATCTGCACTTCGCTTCGCCTGAGGGGACCGCGTGAGCTTCTTTCCCGGAAACGATCCGCAGATGGGCGATGCCTTCGCCAGCGATCAGATCGAGCTGATGGTCATTCCGAACGCCAAGGATATTGGCGGATTTCAGGTTCGCCGCGCCTTGCCGACGGCCAGGCGCCGGCTGGTCGGACCTTTCATCTTCTTCGATCGTATGGGTCCGGCAGTTCTTCGGGCCGGCCAGGCGCTCGACGTCCGTCCGCATCCGCATATCGGACTGTCGACGGTGACTTACCTGTTCGACGGCAAGATCAGGCACCGTGATTCGCTCGGCACCGAGATGGTGATCCAGCCCGGCGACGTGAATCTGATGACCGCCGGCCGCGGCATCGTCCATTCGGAGCGCACGCCAGAAGAACTGCGCGGCGCGCCGATGTCGGTTTCCGGCCTGCAGACATGGTTGGCGCTGCCGGACGGCAAGGAGGAGGTCGCGCCGATCTTCGAAAACACCGCGGCGCTGCGCCTGCCCGAAATCGATGCCGAGGGGGTCAGCGGCCATATCGTCCTCGGTGCGTTTTCCGGAATGCGCTCCCCGGTCGCGACCGCTTCGGACACACTGTACGCCGATCTCAGGCTGGCGCCGGGTGCCAGCGTGAAGATCCCGGCCGATGCCGAGGAGCGCGCCATCTATACGCTGGAAGGCGAGGTTTCGATATCCGGTGACCGCTTCCCGGCCGAGCGGCTGCTGGTTTTCCGGCCCGGCGATGAGATCGTTGTTTTATCGGAGAGCGGCGCCCATTTCATGCTGTTTGGCGGCGCTTCGCTCGGTTCGAAACGTTATATCTGGTGGAATTTCGTATCGTCCTCAAAGGAACGCATCGAACAGGCGAAAGAAGAATGGAAGACGGGCCGCTTCGATATCGTTCCCGGAGACGAGCAAGAGTTCATCCCGCTGCCCGAAAGCTGATGCGCGTTACCGCCACATTTACATTCGCCGGCCAGCGGCATATTTCACGATGAACAGAAAATCTGACCAGGCTCGCAAACAGTGAACGCAAAGCCCGATACGCCGCTTCTCGACAAGGTCCGCGTCCCAGCCGATTTGCGCACGCTTGCCGAAGGCGACCTGCCGCAGCTGGCTTCCGAGCTTCGCGCCGAACTGATCGACGTCGTCTCCCACACCGGCGGGCATCTCGGCGCCGGCCTTGGCGTGGTCGAGTTGACCGTCGCGCTGCACTACGTCTTCAACACGCCGGACGATCGGCTGATCTGGGACGTCGGCCACCAGGCCTATCCGCACAAGATCCTGACCGGCCGCCGCGACCGCATCCGCACGCTGCGGCAGGAGGGGGGGCTGTCCGGTTTCACCCGTCGCGTCGAGAGCGAATACGATCCGTTCGGCGCAGCCCACTCCTCGACCTCGATTTCAGCCGGCCTCGGCATGGCGATGGCGCGCGATCTGTCCGATGGCCGCAACAATGTCATTGCCGTCATCGGCGACGGCGCCATGTCGGCCGGCATGGCTTATGAGGCGATGAACAATGCCGGCGCACTCGATGCCCGGCTAATCGTCATCTTGAACGACAACGATATGTCGATCGCTCCACCGACCGGCGCAATGAGCGCCTATCTGGCCCGTCTGGCGTCTGGCAAGACCTATCTGGGGTTGCGCGATTTCGGCAAGAAGCTGACGTCCTATCTCGGCGAGCGCGCCGATCGCGCCATCAAGCGGGCGGTCGAGCACGCGCGCGGCTACGTCACCGGCGGCACGCTGTTCGAGGAAATGGGTTTCTACCACATCGGCCCAATCGACGGCCACAACCTCGAGCACCTGATCCCGGTGCTGAAGAACGTCCGCGACAATGCCGACGGCCCGGTGCTGATCCACGTCGTGACCCAGAAGGGCAAGGGCTACGCCCCGGCCGAGGCGGCCGCCGACAAATATCACGGCGTCAACAAATTCGACGTCATTACCGGCGCCCAGGCCAAGGCGCCCGCCAACGCGCCGAGCTACACCAAGGTGTTTGCCGACAGTCTGATCCAGGAGGCCCGAGAGGACGACCGCATCGTCGCCATCACCGCCGCCATGCCGAACGGCACCGGGCTTGACCTCTTCGGCGAAGCGTTTCCGGCGAGGACCTTCGATGTCGGCATTGCCGAGCAGCATGCGGTGACCTTCGCCGCCGGCCTTGCCACGGAAGGCTTCAAGCCTTTCGCGGCGATCTACTCGACCTTCCTGCAGCGCGCCTACGACCAGGTCGTCCACGACGTGGCGATCCAGAAATTGCCGGTGCGCTTTCCGATCGACCGCGCCGGCTTCGTCGGCGCCGATGGTGCCACCCATTGCGGCGCTTTCGACACCACCTTCCTGGCGACGCTGCCCGGTTTCGTCGTCATGGCGGCGGCCGATGAGGCCGAGCTGCGCCACATGGTACGCACCGCTGCAAGCTACGATGACGGCCCGATCGCCTTCCGCTATCCGCGCGGCAACGGCGTTGGCGTCGAGATGCCGCAGCGCGGCTCGGTATTGGAGATCGGCAAGGGCCGGATCGTCAGGGAAGGCACCAAGGTTGCGCTGCTTTCCTTCGGCACCAGGCTGCAGGATTGCCTGGCCGCGGCCGAGGAGCTTGGCGCGGCGGGGCTTTCGACCACGGTCGCCGATGCCCGTTTTGCCAAGCCGCTCGACGAGGATCTGATCCGGCGGCTGGCCCGTTCGCACGAGATACTGGTGACGGTGGAAGAGGGCGCGGTCGGCGGCTTCGCCAGCCATGTGCTGCAGTTCCTGGCCCACGAAGGGCTGCTGGAGAGCGGCCTGAAGGTGCGCCCGCTGGTGCTGCCCGACACTTTCGTCGACCATGCCAAGCCGGAAAAGATGTATGCCGATGCCGGGCTGGACAGCGCCGGCATCGTGCGCACAGTGTTCGTGGCGTTGGGGCATACCGCGCAGGCCCAGCGCGCCTAGTTGTTTCCGCGTTTCTGCAACGCCAAAAGATTCTGCTTGGCTGCAAATGCCAGTCTGAATCAAAATCTCAACTGCTTGAATCAAATTACCGGCGAACAGTCGTAAGATACTGTTTACGCTGCCATTTGGCGATTTGCTTACTGTGTCCTTTGGCCGTTTTTCAACGCCGCCCTGCTAGAAAGCGACCGGCAGGGGAAAGAAGACCAATGAGATCGCTTTTGGGCGGCATCGCGCTAACGGCCATCTTCGCCGCGTCGGCCGTGGCCGAAACGCGCTACGACCGCAAACTCGAAGAGGCGGTGATGGGCATCGTCGCCGGCAAGATCGGCCAAATCCGTGGCGGCTTCTCCTACAAGGAGGCGCCGCAATTCGTCGTCGTGCCAGATACCTTGCCGAAGGCGTCCATTTCCGTTGACCGGCCGCGCCCGCAGGTGTCCGGCGACAGCAGCGACGGTCTGACGCCGGCCGTTGAACGGCGGGTTTCGCGGACCATATTCTAGAAACTAGAACCACATATCCCGCACACAGCGACCATCCCTCGGCAAATCCTCGAATGTGTCGAGACCGTCGAAATGATCGATCGGGAGGTCGGCGACAGCCTCCGGCGGCGCAAGCCTCATATTGACGGCGATGCGGTGGCGACCGGCGGTATCGGCACGCAATCCGCGCCAGGCCAGGACGCAAGCGCACGTTGGACAGAAGAGAATCTCAAGCGAAGGGTGAGCCCTTCCAACGCGCGTATAGGCACTCACGGGCCCCGCAAGGCGGATGCGTTCGTCGACATAGTCATACGCCCAGAGCGTGCCGTAGCGACGGCAAAGCGTACAGTTGCAGGCAGTGATCGAACCGGGATCGCCCTCCAGGGTCCAGTGGGCTGCGCCGCAGTGGCAGGTTCCCGTCAGCATGTTCCTCCTCCACGTTTCGACGGCTAAACGGCATCTCTTCTTAGCATTGCGTCGGGTGTCGTGCGAGGTTCGACAAACAGCGGAGCGGCTGATGAGTTCACCCGCTTTTCCAACTATGCCTTGTCTCATCGCCAATATCCTTGCCATCATCGTTGGCATTCGCCATGAAGGCCGATGACTTCCCTTCCGCCAGCCAGCATTCGCCAGCGGCTCGACGAATTACTCGTCCAGCGCGGCCTGTTTGCCAGCCGCTCGCGTGCTCGCGATGCGGTGGCGCGCGGCACCGTGACGGTCGACGGCATCGTCGCCCACAAGCCGGGCCAGGCCGTTCTGCCTGAGTGCAACATCGTCGTTGACGATCCGGCGCAAGGTTACGTCTCGCGCGCCGCACTGAAGCTGAAGGCTGGTCTCGACCATTTCGGCCTCGACCCCACCGGTAGCGAAGCGCTCGATGTCGGCGCCTCGACCGGCGGCTTCACGCAGGTACTTCTCGAACGCGGCGCGGCGCATGTCACGGCGATCGATGTCGGGCACGGCCAGATCCACTCCGACATTGCCGGCGATCCGCGCGTGACGGTGATTGAAGGCCTGAATGCGCGCGAACTGTCGGCCGCCGATCTCGGCGGCCGTGTGCCGGATTTCATCGTCTCGGATGTCAGCTTCATATCGCTGAAACTGGCGCTGCCGCCGGCGCTTGCCTTGGCCAGGAACGGCGCAAAAGCCGTGTTTCTGGTCAAGCCGCAATTCGAGGCCGGCCGCGAGGCGATCGGCAAGGGCGGCCTGCTGAAGGACCCCTATGATGCGGCGCGCATTGCCGGCCTGATGCAGGACTGGCTCGATGCCATTCCCGGCTGGCGCTCGTTGGGACTTCATCTGTCGCCGATAGAGGGCGGCGACGGCAACCGCGAGTTCCTGCTCGGCGGCATCAAGGCCGTCGCGACCAAGCCTGCCAAGATCGGGCGGGCCGGGATTGAGAAGCGATGACCACGCGTTTCACGATCGCAAAATTGGGCTCGCAGGGCGACGGCATCGCCGAGACCGAGACCGGCGAGGTTTTCATTCCGTTTACGCTGCCGGGAGAGGTCGTCACCGCCGGGCGGGAGAAAGATCGCGCTACCTTGATGTCGGTGCTTGAGGCCTCGCCGCTGCGAGTCGATCCGCCGTGCCGCCATTTCGGCGAATGCGGCGGCTGCGCCGTCCAGCATCTCGAGACTGAAGCCTATCACCAATGGAAGCGCGAAAGGGTCGTGCATGCGCTGAAGAGCAAGGGCATCGCCTGCGATGTCGGCCCGCTGGTGCCGTGCGCGCCGCACACGCGCCGCCGCGTCGTCTTCACTGCCCGGCGGAGCGAGGCGGGAATGCAGTTCGGCTTCGTTCGCGCGCTGTCGTCCGAAATCATCTCCATCGAGGAATGCCCGATCTCGCTGCCGCAGATCGTCGCTGCGCTCGACCGTTTGAGGATGCTTGCCGGACTGATCTGCACTACGACCAAATCGTTCCACATGGCGGTGACGGTGACCGGTTCCGGCCTCGATGTCGCGGTTCACGATTCCGGTAAGCTCGGCGAGAACCAGCGCCGCGTCGCCTCGAACTTTGTCATTGCCGAGAGGCTAGCCAGGCTGTCGGTCGACGGCGAGATCATTATCGAACCAAAGAAACCGGTCGTCCTGTTTGGTGGCGTCGCTGTCGCAGTGCCGCCGGGCGCTTTCCTGCAGGCGACCGAGGCCGCCGAAGAAGCGATGGCCGACATTGTCGGCCAGCATCTCGCGCGCGCCAAAAAGGTCGCCGATCTCTTCGCCGGCTGCGGAAGCTTCGCACTGCGTCTGGCCTCAAGATCGGAGGTTCATGCGGTGGAAGGCGATGCGGCAGCACTCTCGGCGCTTGACCGGGCCTTCCGTTTCGCCAGCGGCCTGAAGCGGGTGACCGGCGAACGTCGCGACCTGTTCCGGCGGCCGCTCACATTCAAGGAGTTGAATGCCTTTGACGGCGTAGTCTTCGACCCGCCCCGCGCCGGCGCCGAGGACCAGTCGAAGCAGATCGCGCGCTCCGACGTGCCGCTCGTCGCCGCGGTGTCCTGCAATCCGGTGACGCTGGCGCGGGATCTTCGCATCCTCCTCGATGGCGGTTACGCCTTGAAGAGCGTAATCCCGATCGACCAGTTCCTGTGGTCGCCGCATGTCGAGGCCGTCGCGCTGTTGGAGAAGCCGAGACGAAGGCGCTAGCAGCTAGGGCTTGAAATGCGCACCAAAAAAGCACATTTTGAGTGTACGTCGTTCAAACTGGGCTAGGAAATTGCCATGAGCACCGCAGCCTTTGAAAATTCGGCATCGCGCTTCGGCGAGGAGCGGGCGCCGTTTCTCTCGCCGAGGCGGGTAGCCGCACTGCTAGGGGTCAATATGACTGAACTGGCCGGCCTGACCGGTCTCGCGCGCAACACGCTTGCCGCCAAGTCCGGTGCGCGCAAGGTCGACGCCGCATTGAGTCCCATCGTCCGCATCCTGGCGATGGCCGGCGAGATGGCCGGTGATGAACAGCGTGCCGCGATCTGGTTCAAACATCAGCCGATCCCCGGCTGGGCGGGAAAGACCGCCTACGATCTCGTTCGCGAAGGCAAGACTGACAAGGTGCTTGCCTATCTGGAGGCAGTCCGCTCCGGCATCTATGCCTGAACCCAGGCTGACTCTATGGCGCGCTTTTGTGCCGCGCTGGGCCCATCTGCCGCTTTCCGGTGAGGGCGCGGCCCGCTTCGGCGGCCGCTGGAATCCGATTGGCACGCCGGCGATCTACGCCGCCCGGGAACTGTCCACGGCTTGGGCCGAGTACAATCAGGGTTTTGTCCAGCACCCGGCGCTGATTGCACAATTGAAACTGTCAGGCGCCCGGCTGGCCGACCTGACAGAGGCTGATACGCTGTCGAAGCTCGGTGTAACGGCCGACATTCACCGGTGCGAATGGCGTGACATCGTGGATGGAGGCTTTGTGCCCGAGACGCACCAACTGAGAGACCGCTTGCTTGGCGACGGGCTGCACGGCGTGATCTACCCGTCCTTCATGTCGCCTGGCGGCACATGCGTCGCGCTGTGGCGCTGGAACGAAAACGATGCTCCGGATCTTGAAATCATCGATCCCGACCATCGCCTGCCGAAAACAGCGGCATCATGGCTTTAGGGCAGTTCGAGCTGCGGCGGGCACACCCGCCTCCATCTCTTCCAACGTCTTCGGCCTGCCTATGTGGGGCAGGGATCCAAATACGTCCTCTGGCCGTGTTAAAGGCAAGACTGGAACAGGCAGTGCGACTTGATCGTCGGTCGAACTGGTGACTTCTAGCTTTTCTCCGGCAGCGATCACAGTTTCCTCTCCCGACATAACAAAGATGCTGATCGCGCGCTGAATTCAAGGCTGCATAGCCAGACGGTGCTAGCCTGCGCCTGAAAGGACGCGCTCGACGAAGGCGGGCACCACTTGTGTCGCCGGCCCTTCCATCTGCTCGTCGAAACGGGAGGCCCAGCCGGCGCATTTCAGATTGAGTTCGGCTGTTACGGCTCCGGCCGCGCGTGCCTCCTCCACGAAACCTGCTGCCGGGTAGACACTCCCGCTGGTGCCGATGGCCACGAATAGGTCGCAGCGCGTCAGCGCCTCGCCGACCTCCTCCATGCGGTAAGGCATTTCGCCGAACCAGACCACGTCAGGCCTCAATTGACCTTTTGCGCCACACGCTGGACAGGCCGAATGGGCAGCGATGTCGTCGGCCCAGGTGCTGCTTTGCCCGCAGCTCAGGCAAAGGGCATGGCCCAGTTCTCCATGCATATGGATCAGTTTGCGCGAACCGGCGCGCTCATGCAGGTCGTCGATATTCTGCGTGACGACGAGGACGTCGCCTGGGAATTTCTGCTCGAGCTTGGCCAGCGCGGCGTGCGCCGCATTCGGCTCGACGCTGCCCATCTGCCGCCGGCGCATATTGTAGAAATCCTGCACCTTTACGGGGTCGCGCGCAAAACCTTGCGGCGTGGCCACGTCCTGCAGGTCGTATTTCGCCCACACCCCGTCGGGATCCCGGAACGTGGCGACGCCCGATTCCGCCGAAATGCCGGCGCCTGTCAGGATGACGATTTTGGCTTTGGACATGGTCGAAGACACCGGCATCCGGAAACATCATTTGGAAGGCGATGTTACCGGAAGGCGGCAGCCGCATCAAACCCTGGTGCCGCCGACCGTCATCTGGTTCATCCTGAGATGCGGCTGGCCGACGCCGACCGGCACGCCCTGTCCGGCCTTGCCGCACATGCCGATGCCGGTGTCGAGCTTCATGTCGTTGCCGACCATCGAAACCCGATGCATGGCATCCGGCCCATTGCCGATCAGCATGGCGCCCTTGATCGGTTGCGTCACCTTGCCGTTCTCGATCATGTAGGCCTCGGTGCAGCCGAACACGAACTTGCCCGAAGTGATGTCGACCTGGCCGCCACCGAACGACACGGCATAGATGCCGTTCTTGACCGAGGCTATGATTTCCTCCGGCTCCATGTCGCCTGCCGTCATGTAGGTGTTGGTCATGCGCGGCATCGGCTCATGCGCGTAACCTTGGCGCCGCCCGTTGCCGGTGGCCTTCATGCCCATCAGCCGTGCATTCTGGCGGTCCTGCATGTAGCCGACCAGCTTGCCATCATCGATCAGCACGTTATGGGCCGAAGGCGTGCCTTCGTCGTCGACGGTCAGCGAACCTCGCCGCTCGGGCATGGTGCCGTCGTCAACGACGGTGACGCCTTTCGCCGCCACCTGCTGGCCAAGCAGGCCGGCAAAGGCCGACGTCTTCTTGCGGTTGAAATCGCCTTCCAGCCCGTGGCCGACGGCCTCGTGCAACATGACGCCCGGCCAGCCGCTCGACAGCACGATGTCGAAAGTGCCGGCAGGTGCTGGAACCGCTTCGAGATTGACGAGCGCCTGCCGCAGTGCCTCCTTGGCCGCGTGCCGCCAGCTGTCCTCGACCAGGAATTCGCCAAAATCCTTGCGGCCTCCCATGCCGTAGGAGCCGCTCTCCTGGCGGTCGCCGTCGCCGACCACCACCGATACGTTGATCCTGACCAGCGGGCGGATGTCGCGGACCATCTGGCCATCGGCGCGCACGATCTCGACATGCTGCCAGGAGGCGGCGAGCGACGCCGTCACCTGCCTGACGCGCGGATCTTCGGCCCGCAGCCATGCATCGATTTCCTGAAGCAACTTGGCCTTGGTCTCGAAGGAAGGCGAGGGGATCGGGTTTCCGTCGCCGTAGAGATGGCGGTTGGTGCGGACGGGCGCTGCGGCAAGCGTGCCGGAATAGCCGCTCTTCACCGTCGAAACGGCATCGGCGGCGCGCCGCAGCGAGGCTTCGGAGAGATCACTGGAATGGGCGTAGCCGCTGGCCTCGCCAGCGACGGCGCGCAGGCCGAAACCCTGGTCGGTGTTGAAATTCGCGGTCTTCAGCTTACCATTGTCGAACATCAGCGCTTCGCTTTCGCTGTATTCGAGAAACAGTTCGCCGTCGTCGGCGCCGTTGATGGTCTCGGCGACGATCTGCTTGATGCGATCGTCGGAAATGTCGAATTGGCCGATCAGGCTGTTCATGGCAGGTCCATTCGCAGGAGGATTGTTTCCCACGATGTAGGCGCGAAGGCCTGCACAGACAATCTGAAATGAGATTTGCCGTGACCGCGGCCGGTCAACAATCACTGGATCGTGCTACAAGACCGCGTTCAAGGCAGGGCGGCGAAGCCGTCGGCAAAACCCTTGAGGTCGACGGGAATGCCGATGCCTTCTTCGGGCGTCTGGAAGACGATAAAGGTCGCCGACGTACCGGTCTTCAGCGTGTCGAGCAGCGGCTTTTCCAGGATGACCTCGGCATAGCAGCCGTCCTGGAAACAGCGCACGAAATAGGCGCGGCCGATATCCTTGCCGTCGACATTGAGGCCGAGGCCGTTGGGCAACAGCACGCCGAGCGGCGCCAGCACACGAAGGATTTCGGCCTTGTTGTCGGCTGTACGCAGCACGACAACGGAAAGACCCATTTCCGGGCGGTCCTCGGCGACGACGTTCTGCATCATCACGCATTGTTCGGACGTAGCACCGGCCGGCGTATCGCAGATGATCGACCACGCCCCATGCGTCGACTTCACCGTGCCGCTTGGCTGCGCGGCATTGGCCAGGCCGCCGCCTGACAAGGCTATTGCGGCGGCAACAAGGATGACCTCCGCCAAGGTTCTCGAAAGCCAAGCGTTCATGACGGCTCCATTGCGAATCACGGCACTTTAAGCCGCACTAAACCCAAGTAAAGGACGAGACCCCCGCGGTCTGCCCCGACATAGGCGACAATGCGCTTTTCCGTGCCAATTTCGCCCTAATTGCGACGGTTTCGCGCGCCGCGCGGCTCATTCTGCCGGGATGCCGCTCCGGTGATTCGCGACGAGCGGTCACCGCACGAAGCTACAGCCGCGCTTGCGCGCAAAAATGCCGCACGGGTTCCGCCGCTCCTTTCTTGCGGAGGCAAATAGAGTATGGTTTGAACCAGCCTTGAATTGTCCGGGATTCCCGTCCCGGCATTATTCGGCATTCTTGCGGTCCGATCGCGAGGAACTGGGAGATGACGAGGGCGATGAGAAAATTCCTGGCAACCGCCAAAATCGTAGCTAGTGCCGCCGCCACGTTGTTTGCCGCTGCATCCGCTCATGCAGCCCAGCCTCAACCCTGGGAAACCAGTTTTCAGCCTCCGGCGACCGATATTATGAGGCAGATCGAGTGGTTCGGAAACTATTCGTTCGCGTTCATCATTGTGATCACCGCCTTGGTGCTTTTTCTGATCGCCTACTGCATTTTGAAATTCCGGGCGAGCGTCAACCCGACCCCGTCGCGCACCAGCCACAACACGCTGATCGAGGTCATCTGGACTGTCGGTCCCGTCGTCATCCTGCTCTGTCTCGCCATTCCTTCGTTCCAGCTGCTGACCGCGCAATACACGCCGCCGGAAGAAGCCAAGCTGACCGTCAAGGCGACGGGCAATCAGTGGAACTGGGATTACGAATACCAGGTCGACAACACGCTTTCCTTCAATTCCGCGATCCTTCAGGATGCCGACAGGGCTGCTGCCGGCAAGGAAGATCGCGCCGCCTATCCGCGCCTGCTCGCCGTCGACAATGAGATGGTGGTGCCTGTCAACACCATGACCCGCGTGCTGGTGACGGCGACCGACGTCATTCACGCCTTTGCCATGCCGTCCTTCGGCATCAAGACCGACGCGGTGCCGGGCCGCATCAACGAGGTGTGGTTCAAGGCCGACAAGGAAGGCCTCTATTACGGCCAGTGCTCGGAACTCTGCGGCAAGGACCACGCCTTCATGCCGATCGCCATTCGCGTCGTCTCCGATGCGCAATACAAGACCTGGCTGGCGGCAGCCAAGACCGATCTTCCCGGCGCCAACAAGGCGCTGATGGCCGAGGTCGATGGCACGAACAAGGTAGCGGCCGCCGGCAACTGATGCCGCGACCAGAAAAGATTCAGGGAACGGAGCCGACCATGGCAGACGCTGCAGCTCACGACGACCACGACCACAAGCCGTATCATGGCTGGGTCCGGTGGGTATATTCGACCAACCACAAGGACATCGGTACGCTTTATCTGATCTTCGCGATCATGGCGGGCTGCATCGGTGGCGCCTTATCGGTCGTCATGCGCATGGAATTGCAGGAGCCGGGCATCCAGATATTCACTGGCCTGGCACAGATGGTCTACGGCATGAACGGTGACGCCGCCATCGACGGCGGCAAGAGCATGTACAATGCCTTCACCACCGCGCATGCGCTGATCATGATCTTCTTCATGGTGATGCCGGCGCTGATCGGCGGCTTTGCCAACTGGATGGTGCCGATCATGATCGGCGCGCCGGACATGGCGTTCCCGCGCATGAACAACGTCTCGTTCTGGCTGCTGCCGCCGGCTTTCATCCTGCTGATTATCTCGGCCTTCGTCCCGAGTGCGCCGGGCGCCTATGGCGTCGGTGGCGGCTGGACGCTTTATCCGCCGCTCTCGACATCGGGCCAGCCTGGACCGGCCATGGACCTGGCGATCCTTTCAATCCACATCGCCGGCGCCTCCTCGATTCTTGGCGCCATCAACTTCATCACCACCATCTTCAACATGCGCGCGCCCGGCATGACCATGCACAAGATGCCGCTGTTCGCGTGGTCGGTGTTGATCACCGCCTTCCTGCTGCTGCTGTCGTTGCCGGTGCTGGCCGGCGGCATCACCATGCTTTTGACCGACCGCAATTTCGGCACCACCTTCTTCGCCCCGGACGGCGGCGGCGACCCGATCCTGTTCCAGCACCTGTTCTGGTTCTTCGGCCATCCAGAAGTCTATATCCTGATCCTGCCGGGCTTCGGCATCATCAGCCATATCATCTCGACCTTTTCGAGGAAGCCGGTGTTCGGCTATCTCGGCATGGCCTATGCGATGGTTGCCATCGGCGCGGTGGGCTTCATCGTCTGGGCCCACCACATGTACACGACGGGCCTGTCGCTCGACACCCAGCGCTATTTCGTCTTCGCCACCATGGTCATCGCGGTGCCGACGGGCGTGAAGATCTTCTCGTGGATCGCCACCATGTGGGGCGGGTCGATTTCGCTTAAGACCCCGATGCTGTGGGCGATCGGCTTCATCTTCCTGTTCACAGTTGGTGGCGTCACCGGCGTGCAATTGGCCAATGCCGGCCTCGACCGCCCGCTGCACGACACCTATTTCGTGGTTGCGCACTTCCACTACGTGCTGTCACTGGGCGCGGTCTTCGCCATCTTCGCCGGCTGGTACTACTGGTTCCCGAAGATGACCGGCTACATGTATTCGCCGGTGATCGCCAACACCCACTTCTGGGTCACTTTCGTCGGCGTCAACCTGGTCTTTTTCCCGCAGCATTTCCTCGGTCTCTCCGGAATGCCGCGTCGCTATATCGACTATCCCGATGCCTTCGCCGGCTGGAATATGGTGTCGTCCTACGGCTCGTACATCTCGGCTGTCGGCGTCGTCATCTTCCTGTTCGGCGTCTTCGAGGCGTTCCAGAAGAAGCGGGTCGCCGGCGCCAATCCTTGGGGTGAGGGTGCGACCACGCTGGAATGGCAGCTGCCTTCGCCGCCGCCGTTCCACCAATGGGAACAGCTGCCGAAGATCAAGTAGGCGGTTGCCTCCTTTAATACGGAACCGCCGGCCGTCCGGCGGTTTTGGCCAACGGAATGATGGACTCTAAGTACGCATGGCCCTTGCCGAAGACAGACTGATTGACGAGCCGGGCTTCCGCATGTCGGAAGCGACGGCGGGCGATTTCTTCGCCCTGCTGAAGCCGCGCGTCATGTCGCTGGTGGTGTTCACAGCGTTTGTCGGCATGGTCGCCGCCCCGGTGACCATCAATCCGCTGCTGGCGGTGATCGCGATCCTGGCTATTGCCATTGGTGCCGGCGCGTCCGGTGCGCTCAACATGTGGTATGACGCAGACATCGATGCGGTGATGACGCGCACCGCCGGCCGTCCCGTGCCGGCCGGCCGCATACGGCCTGGCGAGGCATTGAGCTTCGGGCTGGTGCTGTCGGTTCTGTCGGTGATGACGCTCGGCGTGCTGGTCAACTGGTTGGCCGCATCGCTTCTGGCCTTCACCATCTTTTTCTATGCCGTCATCTACACGATGTGGCTGAAGCGCTGGACGCCACAGAACATTGTCATCGGCGGTGCTGCCGGTGCCATTCCGCCGGTCATCGGCTGGGCGGCGGTAACCGGATCGGTCAGCCTCGAAAGCTTGGTGCTGTTCCTGATCATCTTCCTGTGGACGCCGCCGCATTTCTGGGCGCTCGCGCTCTTCAAGTCGGAGGACTATGCCAAGGCAGGCATTCCGATGATGCCGAATGTCGCCGGCCAGGCTTCGACCAGACGCCAGATCTTTGCCTATGCGCTGGTCCTCGCACCGGTTGGCGTGCTGCCATGGGTTCTCGGCTTCACCACGCCAGCCTATGGCGTCGTTGCATTGCTGCTCGGCGCCGGCTTCGTCTGGTATGCGTGGAAGGTGCTGCAAATGGCCGATGACGACCGGGCGATGAAGCCGGCCAAGGCCCTGTTCGGCTATTCGCTGCTCTATCTCTTCGCCATCTTCGCCGCCTACCTTGGCGATTGCGTCGTCGCGCGCGCGCTGACCATCGGTGGAGCATGAGCATGGCCGAAAAGAAGCTTGAACTGGTCACGCTGACCGACCGTCAGCAGAAGGCCCGCCGCAATCGCTCGGCCGCAATCGGCTTCGCGCTGGCGGCGCTGGTCGTCATATTCTACGTCGCGACCATCGTGAAATTTGGTCACAGCGTCACCGGTTCGATGTGAGCTGAACATGACCAGGCAAACAGTCACCGATCCTACGAAGAAGAATACGAACCGCGTCGTCGCCGGCGTCTGCATCGCGTTCTTCGGCGGCATGATCGGCATGGCCTATGCCGCAGTGCCGCTCTACGCGATGTTCTGCCAGGCGACAGGCTACGGCGGCACCGTTAAACGGGCGACCCAGCAATATGCCGATCGGGTGCTCGACCGTGACATCACCATCCGCTTCGATGCCAACACCGTCGGCATTCCCTGGCAATTCCAGCCGGTCGCCCGCTCGATCACCATCAAGATCGGCGAAACAGCCGAGGCGCATTTCAGCGCGACCAACAAATTCAGCCGGCCCATCACCGGACGCGCCACCTTCAACGTACAGCCTGAACTGGCCGGACCTTACTTCAACAAGGTCGAGTGTTTCTGCTTCACCGACACGACGCTGAAGCCGGGCGAGACGTTGGACATGCCGGTCGTGTTCTATGTCGATCCCGACATCGTCAACGCGCCGGAACTGAAGGATTTGAGGACGATTACCCTGTCCTATACGATGTTCCCGGTCGACAAGACCAAGCCGGTCGCATCATCGGTGCCGGCCGACGGCCGCCGCAAAAAGAGTTCAGATACCGAAGCAAGCCTCGGGGGTTGATATGGCAGACGCACACGCAAAACCACAACATGACTACCACCTCGTCGACCCGAGCCCATGGCCTTTCCTGGGCTCCGTCGGGGCGCTGGTGACCGCGATCGGCGGCGTCTGTTACATGCAATATCTCAAGGGCGGCGATTTCCCCATCTTCGGTTTCAACATCGCCAATCCATGGTTGTTCTTCATCGGCCTGCTGATCGTCATCTACACGATGTTCGCCTGGTGGTCTGATACGATCAAGGAAGCGCATGAGGGACACCACACTCGTGTCGTGTCGCTGCATCTGCGCTACGGCATGATCATGTTCATCGCCTCCGAGGTGATGTTCTTCGTCGCCTGGTTCTGGGCCTTCTTCGACGCCAGCCTGTTCCCCGGCGAGGTCCATCAGTATGCCCGTACCGCCTTCACCGGCGGCGTCTGGCCGCCCAAGGGCCTCGAAGTTCTCGACCCTTTCCATCTGCCGCTTTACAACACCGTCATCTTGCTCCTGTCGGGCACCACGGTGACCTGGGCGCACCACTCGCTCATCCACGGCGACCGCAAAGGGCTGATCAATGGCTTGGTGCTGACCGTCGGCCTCGGCATGCTGTTCACCATGGTGCAGGCCTACGAGTACATGCATGCGCCATTCGGCTTCAGGGATTCGATCTACGGCGCCACCTTCTTCATGGCGACCGGCTTCCATGGTTTCCACGTCATCATCGGCACTATCTTCCTGCTGGTCTGCCTGATCCGCGCCATGAAGGGCGACTTCACGCCCAAGCAGCATTTCGGCTTCGAGGCCGCCGCCTGGTACTGGCATTTCGTCGACGTGGTGTGGCTATTCCTGTTTGCCTCGATCTATGTCTGGGCATCGAACGGCGCAATGATCGAACCGCACTGACATTGGCCCGAGGAAATGGGCCCGAGGAAAATGGGGCCGAGGAAATAGACAAGGCGGCTGCGGCGACGTGGCCGCCTTATCTTTTGCGGCAAATGCTCCTAGGATGACCCCATGAGCGACGACAAGGCGATCTGGCCACCAATCGATCCGATCTCGGCCGGCCTGCATGGCCGCTGCCCCCGCTGTGGCGAGGGCAAGCTGTTCTCCGGGTTCCTCACAGTCGGCGATCGCTGTACCAATTGCGGCCTCGATTATTCCTTCGCCGATGCCGGCGACGGGCCGGCGGTGTTCGTTATTCTGATCATCGGCTTCATCGTCGTCGGCCTGGCGCTGTGGATGGAGGTGACGCTCAATCCGCCGCTCTGGCTGCATCTGTTGCTGTGGATTCCGCTGACGCTGGTGCTGTGCCTGGCGGCGCTCAGGCTGATCAAGGGCGTGCTGCTGACGCTGCAATACCGCAACAAGGCGGCCGAGGGCCGGCTGGACCGCGGCGAATGAGCGAGGCATCAGGTTTGGTGGCCGGCCGGTCGCGGCCGAAACGCGCATTGGCGCTCGGCCTGGGTATCGTCGTGTCTTTGATCCTGCTGGCGCTCGGCACCTGGCAGGTTCAGCGCCTGCACTGGAAAGAGGGCCTTCTCCAGACGATCGACCAGCGCACGCATTCGGCGCC
This sequence comes from Mesorhizobium sp. M1423, assembly GCF_040317575.1. Taxonomy (NCBI): domain Bacteria; kingdom Pseudomonadati; phylum Pseudomonadota; class Alphaproteobacteria; order Hyphomicrobiales; family Phyllobacteriaceae; genus Mesorhizobium; species Mesorhizobium sp. M1423. The sequence continues at coordinate 268,843 of NZ_JAMYKU010000004.1, read as the reverse complement.
TGTGCCATTGGCCGAGGTCGAAAAGCGGTTTGCTGCCACCGGCGACGTGGACTACACGCCGGTGATAGTGACCGGCACTTTCCTGCATCAAGGCGAACGGCATTTCCTCGCCACCTGGGAAGGCCAGTCCGGCTTCGATGTCTTCACGCCGCTGCAACTCGAGGATGGCCGTTTCGTGCTGATCAACCGCGGCTTCGTGCCCTACGATTTCAAGGACCCCGCCAAGCGGCCGCAGGGGCAGGTGACGGGCAAAGTGACGGTGACGGGGCTCGCCCGCAACCCGCTGCCGGCCAAGCCCTCGATGATGCTTCCCGACAATGATCCGCAGAAGAACATCTTCTACTGGAAAGATCGTGACGCGATGGCCTCGAGCGCCGGCCTGCCGGCAGGTGCGGCGCTGGTGCCGATCTTCATCGATGCGAACGCCGCCGCCAACCCCGGCGGGCTGCCCGTCGGCGGCGTCACCGTCATCGACCTGCCGAACAGCCATCTGCAATATGCGATAACCTGGTACGGCCTTGCCGTCGCCCTTGCCGGTGTCCTGATCTCCTGGCTCCGCCGCCCGGCGAAAGACCAATGATCGCCGCCACTACCCTTGACAGGGCAGGGCCGCACACCTCATTTCGCGCCTTGAGCTCAGAAGTCATAGTCCGATCAACCGGCCTACAATCAGCGTAAGATGCAATCATGCTTCAGACAAAGCCACCGCTGACCATCCGGCTCTGCCAGCCGCGCGGTTTCTGTGCGGGCGTTGACCGTGCCATCCAGATCGTCGTGCTGGCGCTCAAGAAATATGGCGCGCCGGTTTATGTCCGCCACGAGATCGTGCACAACCGCTACGTCGTCGAAGGGCTGCAAAGCCTCGGCGCGGTGTTCATCGAGGAGCTCTCCGAGATCCCGCCCGAGCATCGCCAGAGCCCGGTCGTCTTTTCGGCGCATGGCGTGCCGAAATCGGTGCCGGCCGACGCCCGGTCCCGCAACCTGTTCTATCTCGACGCGACGTGCCCGCTGGTCTCGAAAGTCCACAAGCAGGCAATGCGCCATCAGCGGCTTGGCCGCCACGTGCTTTTGATCGGCCATGCCGGGCATCCTGAGGTGATCGGCACAATGGGCCAGTTGCCGGACGGCGCGGTCACTCTGATCGAGACCGAAGCCGACGCCGCAAGCTTCGTGCCCGTAGACCCGCGAGCGCTCGGTTTCGTCACCCAGACGACGCTGTCGGTCGAGGACACCGCCGGCATCATCCGCGCCCTGCAGCAACGTTTTCCCGAGCTGCACGCGCCGGCGGCGGAATCGATCTGCTATGCCACCACCAATCGCCAGGAGGCGGTCAAGGAAACAGCAGCCGGCGCCGATCTTTTCCTGGTCGTCGGTGCGCCCAACTCCTCCAACTCGCGACGCCTGGTCGAAGTGGCCGAGCGCGCCGGCGCCTCGATGTCACTTCTCGTGCAGCGCGCCTCCGAAATTCCATGGAATGACATTGCCGCCATCTCGACGCTCGGCCTGTCGGCGGGCGCCTCGGCGCCGGAGATCATCGTCGACGAGATTGTCGATGCCTTCCGGCAGCGCTTCGACGTGACCATCGAGCTGGCCGTGACGGCGACGGAGACAGAGGATTTTCCGGTGATGCGGGTGTTGCGCGATGTCGAACTGACGGCAGCCGACATGGCCTTCGTCAATGGGGCTGCGTAGCAACGATGGCGGTCTACACCGATGTCAATGAGGGCGAGCTCGGCGAGTTCCTCAGGAACTATCCGGTCGGCGATCTCTTGTCCTACAAGGGCATCGCCGAAGGCACCGAAAATTCGAATTTTCTGCTGCACACCAGCAGCGGCTCCTACATACTGACGCTTTACGAGAAGCGCGTCGACAAGGCTGACCTGCCGTTCTTTCTGGGCCTCATGGCCCACCTCGCCAGAAAGGGCATTTCGTGCCCGCTCCCGGTCACCGCGCAGGATGGCGGTGTGATCGGAACGCTTGCCGGCCGGCCGGCGGTCATCATCACCTTCCTTGAGGGTCTATCGCTGCGGCGGCCGACAGCTGGGCATTGCGGCGAGGTCGGCAAGGCTCTGGCGGCACTGCATCTCGCCGGCGCGGATTTCCCGATGACCCGCCCCAACGCCCTTGCCATCGATGGCTGGCGCAAGCTGTGGAACGCCGCCCACGCCCGCGCCGATGAGGTCGAGCCGGGATTGGCGGCCGAGGTCGATGCCGATTTCGCCGATTTCGAGCGGAACTGGCCGAACGGTCTGCCGCAGGGCATCATCCATGCCGATCTTTTCCCGGACAATGTATTCTTCCTCGGCGAGAAACTGTCCGGGCTGATCGACTTCTATTTCGCCTGCAACGACCTCTACGCTTATGATGTTGCCACGTGCCTCAACGCCTGGTGCTTCGAGAAGGATTTTTCCTTCAATCTGACCAAGGGCACGGCGTTGCTTGCCGGCTACCAAAGCGTGCGGCCGCTGAGCAGCGACGAGAAAGCGGCGCTGCCGATGCTGGCGCGCGGTTCGGCGCTGCGCTTCATGCTGACCCGGCTCTACGACTGGCTGACGGTCCCGGACGGCGGGCTTGTGATGAAACGCGACCCGACCGAATATATCCGCCGGATGCGCTTCCATCGGGCGATCAACTCTCCTTCCGAATATGGACTAACATGACCAAGCGCGTTGAAATCTTCACCGATGGTGCCTGTTCGGGCAATCCCGGGCCTGGCGGCTGGGGCGCGGTCTTGCGCTTCAACGGTGTCACGAAAGAACTGTCGGGCGGCGAGGCTGCCACCACCAACAACCGTATGGAACTGTTGGCGGCCATCTCGGCGCTTAATGCGCTCAAGGAGCCCTGCGCCGTCGATCTTTATACCGACAGCAACTATGTCAAGGACGGTATTTTCAGCTGGATCGACGGCTGGAAGCGCAACGGCTGGAAGACGGCCGCCAGGCAGCCGGTGAAGAATGCCGAGCTGTGGCAGCAGCTCGATGCAGCGCGTAACCGCCATCAGGTCACCTGGCATTGGGTCAAGGGCCATGCCGGCCATCCCGAGAACGAGCGCGCCGACGAATTGGCGCGGCTCGGCATGGCGCCATTCAAGAAAGGGCTCGTCAAGACTGTGGCACCAGTACCAGGTTCGCAGTCAAAGCAGCCGACGACCACAAAGGCGCGGCGCTCGACCCAAAGCTATTGAATTCCGGCTGCGGGTCCGCTCTCTGGCAGGAAGAGCTCTATCATGCCGATCGCATACTACATCACGCATCCCCAGGTTCAGGTCGATGCCAACGTTCCAGTGGCGGAATGGGGACTATCCGACGTCGGGCGAGCGAGAACATCGGCAATGCTCGATCAGCCGTGGGTTGGGTCGATTCGGCGGATCGTGTCATCGGGTGAACGCAAGGCGATAGAAACCGCCGAGATACTCGGAAGGCATCTCCGCCTTGCGATCGAGGTGAGGGAAGGGATGCATGAGAATGACCGATCGGCAACCGGTTTCCTGCCGCCTTCCGAGTTCGAAGCGGTCGCCGACCAATTCTTCGCCAATCCAAACAGCAGCATTCGTGGATGGGAGCGAGCTATCGATGCCCAGCGTCGTATTCTAAGCGAGGTAGACACTGTGCTAGGCACCGACGCCGCTGTCGACGTCGCATTCATAGGGCACGGAGGTGTCGGAACGCTCCTGCTGCTCTCTTTGAGCGGTCGGGAAATCAGCCGCGAGGCGGATCAGCCAGCGGGCGGCGGGAACTACTTCGCATACGATACCGGTGCGCGTCGCGTTATCCATGGATGGCAGCCGATCGACAGGCCGGCGCAGCGCCGCGACGGCTGACTTGGCTATCGGATGAGCAGGGCGGTGCCGAACAGTCCGAGCGCGAACACCGTGTGCGACACCAGATTGAGGGCGCGGACCTGCGTTGGATTGAGGCGCTTCGAAGCGGCCCAGCCGGCACCCATGCCGGGCGCCAGCAGAAACCAACCGGCGCCGACGGTGACGATGCCGAGGATAAAGGCCGGCAGGAAGGTTGGCGCGGTGAGCCAGGCCGTTCCGGCCAGCACGACCAGTATGATGCCGTAGACGATGCCGACAGCATAATGAAAGGCCCAGCCAAGTGCAGATTCATGCGCATAGGGCGAGGCCTCGCCAATGTCGTCATGGAAGACCTTGCCTTCCCTGAGATGCCAGACCCAGCGGCCGACCAGCCCCCAGTTCGGCCGCGGCTGAGCAAACGCCTTGTTCAGGAAAATCGCCCAGATATCCATAAGCGCGGTTGCGCCGATACCGATCGCGACAGCGCGCCAAAAGATGTCAGACATAACCGAGGTCCCAAAAAGCAAGCAGTCCCGAAGCGCCAACGCATGGCCCTGAAAACCGGGTCGGCTTTCGGAAGGATCATGCGCCGATGAAAAGGCGGCATCCTTTGAACGCGTAGCGCTCGAAGGCGCCCTTTGTCATCCCTGGCCTAGGCTGTCGCCAAGACGGAAAGCTGTCCGAGAATGTGAGCCGCACCGGACTCGTCGACGCCGGGCTTTGTCTCGACATTGAGTGCGGTGACCTTGCCGTCATCGACGATCATCGAAAAACGCCTCGAGCGCAGCCCCATGCCGCCGCTGGAGAGGTCGGCGTCGAGGCCGACCGATTTGGCGAAATCGCCATTGCCATCGGCAAGATAAAGTATTTTGCCTTCACCGCCGCTGAAGCGAGCCCAGGCTCCCATGACGTGAACATCGTTGACCGAGACGACGGCGATAGTGTCGACGCCGCGCGCCAGGATGGCGTCGTAATTATCCAGGTAGCCCGGCAGGTGATTATTGCTGCAGGTCGGCGTGAAAGCGCCTGGAACGCCAAACAGCACGACCGTCTTTCCTGAGAATATCTCGCCCGTCGTGATCGGCTTTGCACCGTCGGCGGTCATTGTCTTGAAGGTCGCACCCGGCAGTTTGTCGCCAACGGAGATCGTCATGATGGTCCTCGCTTGAGAATGGAAAGGGAGTGTCCTTGCGATAGCGAACTAAGGCGCGCCCGGCAACCGTCCAGACGTTGGCATCACGGAAAAGGCAGCAGGCCTTCGACCGCGCCAGCGGCACTTGTCAGTGTGTAGTGAAGGCCGCCATCGGTTGGCGTTGTCGACGGCCTGTCGAGGATCGGCACCGTAAAGATCAGCTTGCCATCCTTTTCGCTGCGGGTCGGGGCACCGAACATGTAGTCGCGTTCGCCGGCAACGAAGAAGTCGGCGGCCTCGGGAGTGCCCGGAAAGCTCGCTTCGACAATCAGGGTTTCGTGATCGCCCGGCAGTACGTTTATTCCGAAATCGGGCGTTGCCGTGGCGGGCAGAGTTGCAAGGCCTGCCTTGACCAGTGCCGCATCCTCGGCGTTGTCGGGATCGGCGCCGGGATCGATGGTCAGCCTTGTCTGCACCGGGATGCAGATGGTTTCGCAAATGCCGAGGAAGATGTCCGCATCGATGACGGCCGGCTGGCCGGGTGCAGCAAGCGTGAACGTCACCGGCAATGAAACCGGGTGGTCGTAGCCGGCCCATTTGCCATAGCCGTCATCGTGGCGCTGCGGCGGCGGAAACGAAAGCGTCGCGTCGGCAATGTTGGTGCTGGCCGAGATGTCGATCTGTGGCGGCACGCCCGCATCGCCCGGATCGCGCCAATAGGTCTTCCAGCCTGGCTTCAGCGCAATGTCGAGGACACCTTGGAGACGCCCGGCCTCGTCGGCTTTGCCGCTCGTCACCAGCCGCACCCGGCCGCCTTCGCTATTGTACCAGGCCGACGAGGAGGCTGAGGCGGGGAGGCAGGTCGCCGACCCAATGGCCACGCCAAGCAGCAGGATTTTCAAGCTTTGCATGGCGATGATTTGATCGTCTATTGATGGCCGCACAATGATTTCATGACGCCGCCGGCATCATATTTGCGTGACCTTTGACTTAAGAGCCTGATCAAATCGGGCGCCGCCCATCTTTTCGGCGCCCTGGAAACGCGTTACGCTGTGGTCATGGATTTGTTGCGTCATAAAAAGACGGCCGCAGGACCCGGCTTTCTCGACGACCAGTTCCTGATTGCCATGCCCGGCATGAAGGACGACCGCTTCACGCGCTCCGTCATCTACATTTGCGCGCACAGCGACGAAGGCGCGATGGGGTTGATCATCAACCAGACGCAGCAGATGCTGTTTCCGGACCTGCTCGTGCAACTCGGCATCATGAACGAACTGGAGGCAATTCGCCTGCCGCCGCCGGCGCGCGACTTCGTCGTGCGCAATGGCGGACCGGTGGATCGCAGCCGCGGCTTCGTCCTGCATTCGGGCGACTACCGGGTGGAATCCTCGCTCGCCGTGTCCGACGACGTCTGCCTGACTGCGACCGTCGACATATTGCGCGCCATCTCCTCCGGCCGCGGACCCCGGCGGGCTCTGATGGCGCTCGGCTATGCCGGCTGGGGTGCGGGTCAGCTTGAAAACGAGATCGTCGAGAATGGCTGGCTGACTTGCCCGGCTAGTGCCGAGCTTCTGTTCGACGCCGACATCGACCGCAAATACGACCGGATCCTTGCCTCGATCGGCATCGATCTCGCGCATCTCAGCCTGGCTGCCGGTCACGCCTGAACCTCATTACGTCCCGAAATTTGTCACGCCTGAGTGAGCGGATACTGTTCCTTCAGCGTCTTCAGCACCTGGTCGCCCGGCATCGGCGCTCCGAACATGAAACTCTGCACGTATTCGCAGCCCATCTGCCGCAACTCCAGCGCATCGCTCTCGTCCGAAATGCCTTCGGCGACAACCGACAGGCCGAGTTCATGCGCCATGTTGACCATGGATTTGAGCAGCACCGCGCGTTTCGGCGTCGCGTCGTCGACGAAGCTCTTGTCGATCTTGATGGTGTCGAATGGAAAGCGCGTCAGATAGGCCAGCGATGAATAGCCGGTGCCGAAATCGTCCAGCGACAGGCCGATGCCAAGCTGCTTCAGCTTGGTCAGCACATGGGCGGTCTGCTCGGGATTGTCCATCACCAGCGATTCGGTGAGTTCGAGCCGGAAGCAGCGCGGTTTCAGATTGGCCCGCGCGATCACCGAGCGGACGTCGCTGACCAGGTCGCGGCGGATGAGCTGACGGCTGGACAGATTGACCGAGACCGACAGCGGCGCATCGCCGATCTGCTTTTGCCATCCTGCCAGGTCTTCGGCAGCCTGTTGCATGGCAAACAGGCCAAGCTGCACGATCAGGCCGCAGTTTTCGGCGACCGGGATGAAATCCGCCGGCGGGATCATGCCGCGACGCGGATGGTCCCAGCGCAGCAGCGCTTCGAAGCCGGCAACGCTGCCGTCCTCCAGCCGCACGATTGGCTGGTAGGCAAGCGTGAATTCGCGTCGTTCGATAGCGCGGCGCAGATCGGACTCGAACTGCAGCCGGTCGGTGCCGACGGTGCGGAAGGCTGGCCGGAACGGCTCGATCCTGTCGCCGCCGAAGCGCTTGGCCTGATGCATGGCAAGCTCGGCATCCTTGACCATGTCCTCGGCCGAGGTCTGCGTGGAGGTCCAGGTGATCAGCCCGATCGAGGCAGTCAGCACGATCTCGCGCTTAGCGAAGGTGATCGGGTTGTTGATGGCGTGCTTGATGGCATCGGCAATGGCCGCGATGCGAGCCGGATCCTGCTCCGACAAAAGCATCAGCGCGAACTGGTCGCCGGCAAATCGCGACAGCGAATCCTTCGGCTTGAGCAGCCGGTGCAGCCGGCGCGCGATGGTCAAAAGGATGGTGTCGCCGGCCGAGATGCCGAGCCCGTCATTGACCTGCTTGAAGCGGTCGATGTCGATGACGAAGACGGTCGGGCGCACCTTCTCTTCGGTGCGGGCGATCGAGATGATCGCCTCCAGCCGGTTCATGAACAGCTCGCGGTTGGGCAGGCCGGTCAGATTGTCATGTACGGCGTCATGCAGCAGCCGTTCCTCGGACTTCTTCTGCTCCGTCACGTCGACCATGGTGCCGACGCAGCGGATGACCTCGCCGTCCGAGCCGATCACCGGCCGGGCGCGCAGCGAAAACCAGTGATAGTGCCCGTCGGCGCCGCGCAGGCGGAAGTTTTGCGACACCCGGCCGCGCCGGTGCTCGAGCACCACGTCGAGTGTCGTACGAAACGTGTCGCGGTCGTCGGCATGCAGCACCGGCAGCCAGTTGCGGGCAGGGCCGCCGAGGCTGTTGGGCGCAAGGCCGAGCTGAATGCTGACGTCGGGACGAGTGACGACACGGTCGCGCAGCACGTCCCAGTCCCACACGGTATCGCCCGATCCGGCAACCGCCAACGCCTGCCGCTCGAGGTCGGAGAACAGGCCCTGATGCAGGGCGCCGCCGGCAAAAGCGTGCTGCATCACGGTGAAGCCGATCAGCAGGATGATGAGGATCAGCCCACCGCCCAGCGCCGGCTGGGCGATATCGTTGTCCAGCATGCCGGTGATTGCCATCCACGATCCGCATAGCCACAGCAGAACCATCACCCAACTGGGCACCAGCATGATGGCGCGGTCGTAACCGCGTATACCGAGGAAGATGATCAGGCCGAGCCCGGTCAGCGCGGTGGCTGCGAAGGACAGCCTGGCAATGCCGGCGGCAACCGCCGGATCGACGATGGCAACGCCGGCGATCAGCACCAGCCCGAGGATCCAGACCAGTGCGCCGTAGCTGAAATGGCCGTGCCATCGGTTGAGGTTGAGATAGGCAAACAGGAACACCACGAAGGTCGCCGCAAGCGCCACCTCCGTTCCGGCGCGCCACATCTGCTCATTGCCCGGGGATATTTCTATGATCTTGTTGAGAAAGCCGAAATCGACGCAGATATAGGCAAGCACCGCCCAGGCTAGGGCCGCCGTCGCCGGGAACATCGAGGTCCCCTTGACGACGAAAAGAATGGTCAGGAACAGCGCCAGCAGGCCGGCGATGCCGATGACGATGCCACGAAACAGCGTGTAGGAATTGACCGAGTCCTTGTAGGATTCGGGGTCCCACAGATAGACCTGCGGCAGCTTGGGCGAGGCGAGCTCGGCGATGAAGGTAATCACCGTTCCGGGGTTCAGCGTCACCCGGAACACGTCGGCGTCGGGGCTGGTCTGGCGGTCGAGCGCAAAGCCTTCGCTGGGCGTGATCGCGGCGATACGGGTCGAGCCGAGATCCGGCCAGAACAGGCCGGAATTCACCAGCCGGAAATGCGGTGCGACAATCAGCCTGTCGAGCTGCTGATCGGTGGTATTGGCGAGCGCGAACACCGCCCAGTCGCCGGTCGAGCGCGCGTCATTGGCCTCGACCTCGATTCGCCGCACGATGCCGTCCGGGCCGGGTGCCGTTGAGACTTGGAAATTCTCGCCCTGGTTGCGGTAGATTTCAACGGCACCCGAAAGGTCGAGCGCCACGTCGTCGCGGGCAATCTTGATCGGTTCGACCGCAAACGCCGAGGATGCCGCGCAGAGCGTGACGATTGCCGCCAGCATAAGGGCAAGCAGCGACCCGTTGCGCAGAAAATTCGTCAAAATCAGCCCTTTGTTCCAACGCCCGGCGGATCGTCCGCGATTCGGGCGTATAGGTAATGGTCCTGCCAGATGCCGTTGATCCTGAGATAGGATCGTAGCAGTCCTTCGCGCCGGAATCCGGCTTTTTCAAGCACGCGGATCGACCGGGCGTTATCGGGGATACAGGCAGCTTCGATCCGGTGCAACCGCAGCGTTTCGAAGGCGAAACGCGTCACCACCTTGACGGCATCGGTCATCAGGCCGCGTCCGCTGAAGCGCTCGCCGATCCAGTAGCCGATATGGCCGCTTTGGGCGACCCCGTGGCGGATATTGCCGAGGGTGATACCGCCGCCAAGCTTGCCGCTGCTTTTCTCGAAGATGAAGAAGGCGATCGCCGTCCCCTGCGCATAGTCCTCGCGGTAGCGGCCGATACGATGCCGCCATGCGGTGCGGTCGAGCTCGTCAGGGGTCCATCGCGGCTCCCACGGCTCAAGGAAGGCGCGGCTTTCGCCGCGCAGCACCGACCACTCGCGATAGTCGTTGGTCAGCGGCACACGCAGCGTGACAAGGTCGCCCTTCAGTGCCGGCAGGTCGCGGCGAAAGAAAGGGAGCGCGAACACGACGCTCGAATAAGCTTAGACGGCAAGCTTACGGGCAGTGGTCTGCGAGCCCGAAAGCGAATCGAGGATCGCTTCATAGGGCGCGAGCGTACCCACCGGCCCGACGGCTGTAAGCGTCGGCTTCGTCGAAAAAAGCCGCGACGACAGATCCGTCAGCCGCTCGACCGTCAGCGCCGACAGCCGCTCCATCAGCTCTTCCTTGGCGATCGGCCTGCCGAACAGAAGCAACTGCCTGGCGATCTGCGAGGCGCGGCTGGCCGGGCTCTCGGCCGACATGATCAGCCCGGCGCGGTATTGGGCACGCGCCCGGTCGAGCTCCTCCTGCAGGATGTTTTCGCCGGCCTTTTGCAGCTCGTCGATGATCACAGGCACCAGCTCGGCGATATCGCTTTGTCCGGTTGCCGCATGGACCCCGAAGACGCCGGTGTCGGAAAAACCCCAATGGAAGGCATAGACCGAATAGCACAGGCCGCGTTTTTCGCGGACTTCCTGGAAAAGCCGCGACGACATGCCGCCGCCGAGGATCATCGACAGGACCTGAGAGGCATAGAAATCGCGGACGTGATAGGCACGGCCCTCGAAACCCAGCACGATCTGGGCGTCCATCAGGTCGCGGTCTTCGCGAAAATCGCCGCCGACATATTGCGCATATTGCGGGATGGTGCCGTCGGCCTTGCCGCGGAAGCCGCCGAGACGCTTTTCGACCTCGCGCACGAAATCGTCGTGCTTGATGTCGCCGGCCGCCACCATCACCATGTTCTCGGCGCCGTACTGCCGTTCGATGAAGTCGTGCAGCTGCTTCGAAGTGAAGGATTTGACGGTTTCCGGCGTGCCGAGTATCGAGCGGCCGATAGTCTGGTGGCGGAAGGCGGTCTCGGTAAAGTGATCGAAAACTACATCGTCGGGCGTATCGTGCGCGGCGCCGATCTCCTGCAGAATCACATGCTGCTCGCGCTCCAGCTCCTGCGGATCGAATTCGGAGTCCTGCAGGATGTCGGAAAGGATATCGACCGCCAGCGGCACATCGTCGCTCAGAACCCTTGCATAATAGGAGGTCGTCTCGACGCTGGTCGCGGCATTGATCTCGCCGCCGACGTCCTCGATCTCCGAGGCGATCTCGAAGGCGCTTCGCCGCCTGGTGCCCTTGAAAGCCATGTGCTCGAGCAAGTGCGCCATCCCGTGCTCTTCGTCACGCTCGTTGCGTGCGCCCGACTTGACCCAGGCACCAAGGGCAACAGATTCGAGGCTTGGAAGGGTTTCGGTGGCGACTGTCAGGCCGTTCGACAGACGGCTTACCTCAACACCCATATGGCAATTACTCCCTAACGCGCCGCCCGCGTGTGGCGGCCGACATAATCTTCCACCATTTTCAGGTCGGATGGAAGTACCGTGTATTTTTCCTCGGCGCTCATCAACCCGCCTAGCCACGCGGGGAGAGCAGGCGACACGTCGCTGGCAGCTTCGACGGCCGCCGGAAACTTTGCCGGGTGCGCAGTGCCCAGCACCACCATCGGCACCCCACCGGCGGCTTTGCCGGCGGCCACGTGCACGGCTGCGGCGGTGTGCGGGTCGAGCAGATAGCCGCTCACCGCAAGTGTGGTGCGGATTGTGGCGGCGACCTCGTCCATGGTGGCGCGGCCGGCGTCGAATTCGGAGCGGATCTTGGCGATTTCGCCCGCCTCGATGGTGAAGGCGCCGGACTGCTTGAGCCCGTTCATGTAGCGCCGCACGGTCGAGGCATCGCGGCCGGACGCCTCGAACAGCAAGCGTTCGAAGTTCGAAGACACCTGGATGTCCATCGAGGGCGACGTGGTCGAAAAGACCCCTTTCATGCGGTATTCGCCGGTCGCCAGCGTGCGCGCCAGAATATCGTTGTCGTTCGTGGCGATGATCAGCCGCTCGATCGGCAATCCCATCTTCTTGGCTGCGTAGCCGGCGAAAATGTCGCCGAAATTGCCGGTCGGCACCGTGAAGGAAACCGGCCTGTCGGGCGCGCCAAGCGACAGCGCGGAGGAGAAATAATAGACGATCTGGGCCATGATGCGGGCCCAATTGATCGAATTGACGCCGGATAGCGACACCCGGTCGCGAAAACCGTGGTCGTTGAACATGTCCTTCACCAGGCCCTGGCAGTCGTCGAAATTGCCTTCGATCGCCAATGCGTGGACGTTTGCGGCGGTCGAGGTCGTCATCTGCCGCTGCTGCACCGGCGAGACGCGGCCGTGCGGGAAAAGCACGAAGATGTCGGTGCGGTTGCGCCCGGCAAAGGCATCGATGGCGGCCCCTCCGGTGTCGCCGGAGGTGGCGCCGACAATGGTGGCGCGCTGGTCGCGCTCGGCCAGCACATGGTCCATCAGCCGCGCGAGAAGCTGCATCGCCACGTCTTTGAACGCGAGCGTCGGGCCGTGGAAGAGCTCGAGCACGAAGCTGTTCGGCCCGCTCTGCACCAGCGGGCAGACGGCCTCATGGCGGAAGGTCGCATAGGCTTCGCGCACCAGCCGTTCGAACACCGGCGCCACGATCTCGCCACTGAGGAACGGCGACAGCACGCGGATGGCAAGATCGGGATAGGCAAGGCCGCGCATGGCGCGGATCTCGGCTGCAGAAAAATTCGGCCAGGCGCTCGGCAGATAGAGCCCGCCGTCGCGGGCCAGCCCGGCCAGCACCGCGTCGGAAAATCCAAGCGCGGGCGCTTCCCCGCGGGTACTCACATATTGCATCGTCACGTTTCCATTGCTGCCGGGAATCTTCGCCCGCCGTAAGGTGGTGGATTTCTGCGCTGGCTCAGTCGCATTTTTGCCGCGCGGTTGATATACGTCACCGGCTTTGCGAGAGGGAAGTGCAGTTCATGGCGTTTCATTCATTCAACGGTCGTTTTGTCGCGGGTCTGGCGCTCACCGGCTTTATGCTTGCCGCCGCAGGCTGCCAATCGAGCGACAATGGCATTCTCGGCTTCGGCAAGAAGGATACGACGCCGCCACCGCCACCCGACCCCAAGGTGCTTTCCAGCCAGCTGCAGGCCTATTGCCCGAAAGTGACGTTGCGTGACGGCACCGCCTTCTTCAATACCTACGCCAAGAGCGGTCCGAAGCCGAAGAAAAAAACCGATGTTGCCGCCGAGGATGCCCAAGCCGCCCAGCCGGCAGCGGACGCGGCTGGCGTCGATCAGCCGGATGATTCCGCCAAGATCATCTATCAGGCTTCGATCACCGATGTGACCCGCGACTGCAGCCGCGCCAACGGCTCCTTGTCGATGAAGATAGCCGTTGCCGGCAAGGTCGTGCCTGGCCCGATGTTCGCCCCCGGTACCATCACCATGCCGATCCGTATCGCGGTGATGCACGGCACCGAAGTTCTCTATTCGCAGCTTCATTCCTATCAGGTCCAGGTTACCGATCCCTCGAGTGCCACGCAGTTCGTCTTCACCGATTCCAACGTCGTCGTTCCGGAGCCGACGGCGCGGGACTACCAGGCATTTGCCGGGTATGATGAGGGCGCTCCGAAAGGGGCGTCGGACAAGCCGAAGAAGAAGAAAGCCGCCGCGACCAACTGAGCCGGTGCATTCGCGCCACGGCGGTTGGAGGCGGCCTCTCAGGCGTCCGCCGACCATTCCGACAGCGCGGCGATCACGCTTTTCAGTTCCGCCCAGCGGCGGATGACCGTTTCGGCACCGGCCTCGGTCAGCGCATCGGCGTGGCCGGGATAACTGTGCGCCGCGCCGGTGAAGCCGATGACGCGCATTCCCGCCGTCTTGGCGCCGGTGACGCCATGCACGGAATCCTCGATGACGAAGGTGTTCGCAGGATCGGCCTTGAGCTTTTCCGCGGCGAACCGAAACACATCGGGCGCCGGCTTGGTTTTCCCGGTCGGGGTTTCCAGCGAGGAAAAGATGCGGCCGGCGAAGAATGGCAAAAGCTGCACCTTCTCTAGCATGAATTCGATCCGCTCCGAACGCGAATTCGAACAGACGCAGCGCGGCACTGTTACCGCGGCGACAGCCTCGTGCGCCCCGTCGATGGCACGCACGTCGCTGCGCAGCCGGCGATCGACCAGCTGTTCCTCCTTGTCGATCAGCGAGGCCTGGAACGGGATCCGGGACTTTTCCTCGACCCGCATCATGATGTCCTTGAAAGTCAGCCCGGCATAGACCTCGGAAATCTCCTCCGCCGATATCTCATAGCCGGCCGAGGTCAAAAGCTCGGCATCGATGCGTGCGGCGATGATTTCGGAATCGACGAGCACGCCGTCGCAATCGAAGATGACAAGGTCTGGCTGGGGCATGGTGATCCGGAAAGCGGGATGAAGGGAATGCCGAGAGGCCTTTGGTCCAAACGGCTCAGGCGGCGCGGCATACACCAACAGGGCGGGCTTCGCAAATTCGGCAGTATGCTTCACTGAATATTTACGCTGATCGGTAACCATAACGGACAGTAAACAGTAACGCGTGCCCTGGGTGTCATAATGTCTGCCGTGCGTCTTCTCGACGAGCTTTCCGATGCTCCCCAGCAATCCGAGTGGCTGGATACCATCCTGAAGGGCGACTGCGTCGCCGCGCTCGAACGGCTGCCGGAAAAGTCGATCGACGTGATCTTTGCCGATCCGCCTTACAATCTGCAGCTCGATGGCGATCTGCACCGGCCCGACCAATCCAAGGTCGATGCCGTCGACGACCATTGGGACCAGTTCGACAGTTTTGAGGCCTACGACGCCTTCACCCGCGCCTGGCTGCTGGCGGCGCGCCGCGTGTTGAAGCCCAACGGTACGATCTGGGTCATCGGCTCTTACCACAATATTTTCAGGGTCGGCGCCAAGATGCAGGACCTGGGCTTCTGGATCCTCAACGACGTCGTCTGGCGCAAGACCAATCCAATGCCCAATTTCCGTGGCCGCCGTTTCCAGAATGCCCATGAGACGATGATCTGGGCATCGCGCGACCAGAAGGGCAAGGGTTATACCTTCAACTACGAGGCGCTGAAGGCGTCGAACGACGACATTCAGATGCGCTCCGACTGGTTGTTTCCGATCTGCACTGGCGGCGAGCGCCTGAAAAACGACAATGGCGATAAATTGCATCCGACGCAGAAGCCGGAAGCGTTGCTTGCCCGCGTCATGACGGCATCGACCCGGCCCGGCGACATCGTGCTCGATCCCTTCTTCGGTTCAGGAACCACCGGTGCGGTGGCCAAACGGCTTGGCCGCCACTTCGTCGGCATCGAGCGTGAGCAAGCCTATATCGATGCCGCCATGGAACGCATCGATGCGGTCCGGCCGCTGGACGGCGCCAATTTGACAGTGCTGACCGGCAAGCGCGCCGAGCCGCGCGTCGCCTTCGTCACCCTGCTCGATAATGGCCTGGTGGCACCCGGCGCCACGCTCTACGACGCCAAGAAGCGCTGGGCGGCCAAGGTGCGTGCCGACGGCACGCTGGCGATCGGCGACAGTGCCGGGTCGATCCACAAGATCGGCGCTGAGGTACAGGGGCTGGACGCCTGCAACGGATGGACCTTCTGGCATTATGAGCGCAGCGGAGGCCTGACCCCGATTGACGAGCTTCGCCGCATTGCGCGGCTAGGCATGGAACGGGCAGGGGCCTGACGGTTTCTGAGTTGCGACAGATCAGTTAATGCGAAGGCTCAGCCAGTCCCTGGAAGCGATTCAAATCACACCTTGATCCCAAGACGCGCAAGGTCCGCCCTGAGCGTCTTTGCATCGGTGAACAGCACCGACTGCCAGCCGGCCGCCTTGGCGCCGTCGACATTTTTCTGGCTGTCGTCGATGAATAGCGTGGCTGACGGTTCGAGGTCGAACGCGGTGACGTGGTGATCATAGATGGCGCGATCCGGCTTGATTAGCCCGATCTCGGCTGACACGGTGATGCCGCGCGGGCGCTCCAGGAACGGAAAGCGGTCGCGCGCTTCGCGGAACGTATCGTCAGCCCAGTTGGTCAGCAGCGTCACATCGTGGCCCGTGTCGATCAGGCGCTCCATGATGGCTACGCTGTCATCATAGGCATGCGGTGCCATTTCGTGCCAATGGCGGCGGAAATTGCGGATATTCTGTTCGTGATCCGGGTACTGGGCGATCAGTAGCGTCTCTGCCTCTTCCCAGGTCCGGCCGCGGTCCTGCTCGATGTTCCAGTCATGCGTGCAGACATTGTCGAAGAACCATTTCCGTTCGTCTGGATCGGGGATCAAGCGGCTGAAGGGCAGGTTCGGATCATAGTGGATCAGCACTTTGCCGATGTCGAAAACGATGTGGCGGATTTCGGACATTCTTCTCTCTTTCAATGCGGCCGCTGCTTCTTCGTCGCGCCCGGTATCGCCGCTTCGATTACCTTTTTCATGACGCTCGGCAGCGCTTCCCCGGAAATTTCATGGGCCAGCGACCAGAAATGCCCGGGCGGGGCGGCGCTGTCGGTCTCCGCCTTGAACACGTCGAGTTCGAGCGCAAAATGGGTAAAGACATGGCCGATGCGTCCGGCCTGCCGCCAGTCGCCGGGGAACGGGGCTGCCGCTTCCGTTGTGGCGCCGTCGATGCGCGCGGTCCAGCCGGTCGTCGGCACTTCGGTCATGCCGCCCAGCAGGCCTTTTTCGACGCGCTTGCGCAAAAGCACGGCGCCGTCGCCCCTGACGGCGACGAAAGCGGCGCCGCGGCGCAAGGGTTTCTCGGCCTTGGGCAGGCGGACCGGAAAGCGCTCGGGATCGCCCGAGATTGTGGCGCTGCAATCCTGCCTGACGGGGCAAAGCATGCAGCGGGGCCGGCGCGGCGTGCAGATCGTCGCGCCCAGGTCCATCATCGCCTGCGCGAAGTCGCCGGGCCTTGTCCCGGGAACCATGTGCTCGACGTGGCTGCGTATCTCGCCCTTGGCTTCGCCCAGCGGCGTGGCGATCGAAAACAGCCGTGAGACGACCCGTTCGACATTGCCGTCGACGACCGCGGCTGGTCGGTCGAAGGCGATCGCCGCGATCGCCGCTGCCGTATAGGCGCCGATACCGGGCAGTTCCTTCAAGCCGGTCTCACTGTCCGGAAAGCGGCCGCCTAGCCGCGCGACGAGATCGGCGCAAGCCTTGAGGTTGCGGGCGCGAGAATAATAGCCGAGCCCGGCCCAGGCCTTCATGACGTCTTCGATCGGTGCCGCCGCCAGTGCCTCGACAGTTGGCCACTTCTGCACGAACGCCCGGAAATAGGATTTTACCGCCTCGACCGTGGTTTGCTGCAGCATCACCTCGGAAAGCCAGACCAGATAGGGATCGGGCTGCGCGCCGCCTGCCAGCGCGCGCGGCGGAACGCGCCAGGGCAGGTCGCGGTGATGCGCGTCGTACCAGCCAAGCAGCCGGAACGCGATCTCGCCATTGTCTCCGGATACGGCCTTGCGGGTCTGGTCGTGCAGTGCCATTGATCGAGGGTCGGCCCTAATCCACTGGTGCTGAAGCTGGTGACTGGAGAACGCACATGGCAGGGAAAAGGCCCTTCGGCAATCCCGTTCCGGTGAGCGATCTCGCAACCGAGATCCTCGACCCGGTGCTGCGCAAGCGGGCCGGCATGTCGATCGGGCTGGTTCAGTCGTGGGAAGAGATTGCCGGGCCGCGGCTTGCCGGCCGCTCGCGCCCGGAAAAGATCCAGTGGCCACGCCGCATGCACGAGGACGATCCGTTCGAGCCGGCGGTGCTGGTGATTGCCTGCGAGGGTGTGGCGGCACTGCATCTGCAGCACGAGACCGGCGAGATCATCAACCGGGTCAATGCGTTTCTCGGCTTCAATGCGATCGGCCGGATCAGGATCGTGCAGAAACCGGTAATGACTGGCAAGGAAAAGCCGAAACCCATTTTGCGGCCGCTGACCGTGGCCGAGAAGGCGAAGCTGTCGGGCACTGTCGGTTTGATCGAGGACGACGGGCTGCGCGCCTCGCTGGAGCGGCTTGGCGCCACCATTCTAGGCCAAAGGAAGCCGTAATCTCGCGCTATCGTGATGGCATGCTCGAATTTGCCGATTGGAATAGGGGTGGCAATGCCTTAATTCGCGCCAACTCTCGCTTTTTGTAGCCTTTGCATTGCAAAATCCAACTATTGCCAGGTGATTCGTATGATCCGTTCCTTGTCCCGCAGAAATCTCTTGTCGTCGCTCGCCGCCATACCAGCGGTGGCGCTGCTTGCCGCCTGCAGCGATTCCGGCGAGAAAGCCGAGGCGCAGGATGTGAAGCCTGCGGCTCCGGCGGAACCTGCGAAGCCGGCCGCTCCAGCCGCCGCCAAAGCGCCTGAAGCTCAGGGCACGGTGGATATGGCAGCCTTGTTGAAGCCCGGCGCGCTGCCCGACATGCAGCTCGGCAAGGACGACGCAAAGGTCACCATCGTTGAATATGCATCGATGACCTGCCCGCATTGCGCGCATTTCGCCGAGACCACTTTTCCGGAGCTGAAGACGAAATATATCGACACCGGCAAGGCCCGTTACATCCTGCGCGAATTTCCGTTCGACCCCAGCGCCGAGGCCGGTTTCATGCTGGCGCGCTGCTCCAAGGACAACTATTTCCCGATGGTCGACGTGCTGTTCAGGCAGCAGGCGAACTGGGTTGGTGTGAACAATACCAAGGACGCACTGCTGCAAATCGCCAAGCTTGCCGGTTTTACACAGGAGTCCTTCGAGGCCTGCTTGACGGACCAGAAGCATCTGGACGATGTGAGATCCGTCCAGAAGCGCGGCGCCGACGAATTCAAGGTCGATTCCACACCGACCTTTTTCATCAACGGAAAGACCTACAAAGGGGCGATGTCGATTGCGGAAATGTCGGCCATCATCGACCCTCTGCTCTGACGTTTCGGCAGCGCCGAAGCGGCTGCGCTTCGGCGTGCGCACTTCTTTGTCTTGCCGCTGGTTCTCCTTGCAAAACCGCGGAACAGTTTTGCGAAACTTGGCTATGGGTCGGCGCGAATGAAGTTCTCGCGCCTTCGCCTCCTCGGCTTCAAATCCTTCGTCGAACCCGGCGAGTTCGTCATCGAACGCGGCCTGACCGGCATCGTCGGGCCGAACGGCTGCGGCAAGTCGAACCTGGTCGAGGCGCTACGCTGGGTTATGGGCGAAAGCTCTTACAAGAACATGCGTGCGTCCGGCATGGACGACGTCATCTTTTCCGGCTCGGGAACGCGTCCGGCCCGCAACACCGCCGAAGTCACGCTGTTCCTCGACAATAGCGACCGGACTGCGCCGTCTGCCTTCAACGACGCCGATGAGTTGCAGGTCTCGCGCCGCATCGAGCGCGAGGCCGGCTCGCTCTACCGCATCAATGGCAAGGAAGCCCGTGCCAAGGATGTCCAGCTGCTGTTCGCCGACCAGTCGACCGGCGCCCGCTCGCCCTCGATGGTTGGCCAGGGCCGCATCGGCGAGCTGATCCAGGCAAAGCCGCAGGCGCGCCGCGCACTGCTGGAAGAGGCGGCCGGCATTTCCGGCCTGCACACACGGCGCCACGAAGCCGAGCTGCGGCTGAAGGCGGCCGAACAGAACCTCGAACGGCTGGATGACGTCGTCGGCGAGCTGGAAAGCCAGATCGAAAGCCTGAAACGCCAGGCCCGCCAGGCCTCGCGCTTCAAGAACCTGTCGGCCGACATCCGCAAGGCCGAAGCGACGCTGCTGCATCTGCGTTGGACGCTGGCCAAGACGCAGGAAGGCGAAGCGCGTTCGGCGCTGGCGATTGCCACCGCGCTGGTCGGCGACCGTGCTGCCGCCCAGATGGCTGCCGCAAGGGAACAAGGTATCAACGCCCACCGGCTGCCGGACCTGCGCGATGCGGAAGCCGCCGCCGCCGCCGCCTTCCAGCGCCTGTCGATCGCCAAGGCACAGATCGAGGAAGAGGCAGGCCGCATCCGCGCCCGCCAGGCTGAGCTCGACCGCCGACTGCAACAGCTCGATGGCGACCTTGCCCGCGAGGAGCGCATGGTCCGCGACAATGCGGATATCCTCGAACGCCTCGCCGCCGAAGAAGCCGCGCTCAATGTCGAAAACGCCGGCGCCGCCGAGCGCGAGGCCAGCACCCGCGCGGCTTTCGAGCAGGCGGCATCGACGCTTGCTTCGAGCGAGGCCAAGCTGGCCTCGCTGACCGCCGAACGGGCGGAGGCGGCCGCCTCGCGCAACCAGATTGAACGGACGCTGCGCGATACCGCTGAGCGCCGCGACCGCTTTGCCCGCCAGCTTGCCGATGTCGACCGCGAACTGTCGGAGATCGTCTCCAGGGTCGCCGGCCTGCCCGACCCCGCCGAGAAGCGGCTGCTGGTCGAACAGGCGCAGGCGCTGCTCGAAGGGGCCGAACGAGCCGCGATTGCCACGGAACAGGCGGTCGCCGAGGCACGCGCAAGCGAAAGTGCCGCCCGCCCACCGGTTCAGGACGCAAAGGCCGAACTGGCGCGGATCGAAACCGAGGCCCGCACGCTCGCCAAGATCCTGAACGCCGCGAGCGGCGATTTGTTTCCCTCGGTGCTGGAGCAGATCAGCGTCGAGCGTGGCTACGAGACGGCGCTGGGTGCCGCGCTTGGCGAAGATCTTGACGTGCCGCTTGATCGTAGCGCGCCTGTGCATTGGGGCCAGAGCGAAATCCAGCCCGGCGATGTCGCTTTGCCGGAAGGCACAAAGAGCCTCGCTAGCGTGGTGCGCGCGCCGGCGCAATTGGCCCGCCGGCTGGCCCAGATCGGCATTGTCGATGCCGCCGACGGAAGAAAGTTGCAGACGCTGCTTGCTCCCGGTCAACGATTGGTCAGCCGCGAAGGCGCGCTCTGGCGTTGGGATGGCTTCACCGCCAGCGCCGATGCGCCGACCGCCGCCGCGCAGCGGCTGGCGCAGAAAAACCGGCTGGCCGAACTCGATGCCGAAGCGGTTCATGCCACGCGCATCCTGCGCGAAGCCGAACAGGCGCTTGCGCAGGCCGAACAGGCGCTTGCCCAGGCGAGCGAGGCCGAACGCAATGCCCGACAGGCCGGGCGCGACGCCCAGCATGGGCTGGATGCTGCCCGCAATACGCTGGCTGAGGCCGAAAAAGCCGGCGGCGAACTGTCGAGCCGGCGTGCAGCACTTGACGAGGCGCGCGCGCGTATCGTCGACAGCCATGAGGAGACGGCGGCAGCATTCGTCGAGGCGGAAATGCTGCTGCAAGACGCTCCCGATCTCGGCGATCTGCAACTGCAGCTCGAGCAGTCGGCGGCCAACGTCGCCCGCGACCGCGCCGCCCTTGCCGATGCGCGTGCCGTTCACGAGGGCCTGAGGCGAGAAGCCGAGGCACGTACGCGCCGGCTCGACGCGATCGGCGCGGAACGGCGCAATTGGGTGGAGCGCGCCGAAAACGCCTCGACGCAGATCGCGGCACTCGGCGAACGCAAGGCAGAGGCTGAGGCCGAGCGCGAGCAACTGGCCGACGCACCCGACGAGATCGACGCCAAACGGCGCGCCCTGCTGTCGCAACTCGCCGAGGCCGAAAGCCTGCGAAAAGCTGCAGGTGACCGCTTGCAGGAAGCGGAGAACCGGCAGTCCGAGCTGGACAAGGCTGCGACCGCTGCCATTCAGTCGCTCGCCGAAGCGCGCGAAACGCGTGTTCGCGCCGAAGAGCGGCTGACCGCTGCCGACGAGCGGCGGCTGGAAGTCGAGGCGCGCATCCAGGAAACGCTGAACACGCCGCCGCATCTGGTGATCCGCCACACTGGCCTCGAACCCGACAGCCCGATGCCCGAAATGGCCGAGGTCGAGCGTCAGCTCGACCGGCTGAAGGTCGAGCGCGAACGGTTGGGCGCTGTCAATTTGCGCGCCGAGGAAGAGCAGAAAGAACTATCGGATCGGCTGGAGACCATCGTCTCCGAGCGCGACGACATCATCGAGGCGATCCGCAAGCTGCGGCAGGCGATCCACAGCCTGAACCGCGAAGGCCGCGAGCGGCTGCTCGCCGCCTTCGAGGTGGTCAACGGCCATTTTCAGCGGCTGTTTTCGCATTTGTTCGGCGGCGGCACCGCCGAGCTGCAACTGATCGAGTCCGACGATCCGCTCGAAGCCGGGCTCGAGATCCTGGCGCGCCCGCCCGGCAAGAAACCGCAGACGATGACGCTGCTGTCCGGCGGTGAGCAGGCATTGACGGCGATGTCGCTGATCTTCGCCGTGTTCCTGACCAACCCGGCGCCGATCTGCGTGCTCGACGAAGTCGACGCCCCGCTCGACGACCACAATGTCGAACGCTTCTGCAATCTGATGGACGAAATGGCCGCAACCACCGAAACGCGCTTCGTCATCATCACACACAACCCGATCACCATGGCGCGCATGGACCGGCTGTTCGGGGTAACCATGGCCGAGCAAGGCGTCAGCCAACTGGTGTCGGTCGACCTGCAGGCTGCCGAAGCCATGCGCGAGGCAAGCTGAAGCATCAGCTTAGTGGTGGTCTCCACCTCGGCTTTCGACTATAGCACGACGAAATGGGCTGGATCTGCCTCTCCAGATACCCGCCCGGCTGTGCGCGTGGAGAAGCTTGTTGCCTATACTTGTCACCGGAGCCGCGGGGTTCATTGGCAGTCATGTTTGCCACCATCTGCTCAACCGGGGAGAAGCGGTCGTCGGCGTCGACAACATGAACGACTATTACGACCTGGCGCTCAAAAAGGGGCGGCTTGCCCGCCTTCTGCCCCGTAAGGATTTTTCGTTCCACCAGATCGATATTGCCGAACAGGGCGCGCTTGCGGCCGCTTTGGCCGGGAAAGGCATTGTCAGGATCGTGCATCTCGCAGCGCAGGCCGGCGTGCGTCACTCACTCGACAATCCACGGCTCTATATCCGTTCCAATGTCATGGGCCACCTCGAAGTGCTCGAATTCTGTCGCGCCGAACCGGCATTCGAGCATCTGGTCTATGCCTCGTCGAGCTCGGTCTATGGTGGCAACCGCAGCGTGCCGTTCAGCGAGGCCGATCAGGTCGACAAGCCCGTCTCGCTTTACGCCGCCACCAAGAAAACCGATGAACTGATGAGCCACACCTACGCCCATCTGTTCGGCATACCGCAGACCGGCCTGCGGTTTTTCACGGTCTATGGCCCCTGGGGCCGCCCCGACATGGCCTATTGGATGTTCAGCAAGGCGATGCTCGAGGGCAATCCGATCCGGGTCTTCAACAATGGCGAAATGTGGCGCGATTTCACCTACATAGACGATGTTGTGAAGGCGGTTGTCGCTGTGCTCGACAAGCCCCCCACGGACGTTCCGCCGAACAGGCTTTACAATGTCGGCAACAACCGGCCGGTGCGGCTGGGCGACTTCATCGACATTCTGGAAAGGCTGCTCGGGGTCAAGGCAATCCGCCACAACGAGCCGATGCAGGCGAGCGACGTCGAGAAGACTTATGCTGACATGACCGCGCTGGAGCGGGATTTCGGCTTTAGGCCTAGCGTTTCGATAGAGGACGGGCTGAAGAAGTTTGTCGATTGGTACCGGCCGTACTCGAAGCAGTAATTTGCACCGCTCGCTGTGACATCTCCTATCTCGATGCGAACCGATATCACTGGCATTCGGCCCAAATCCGCAACTGATCCGGCGCGAAGCTTTGAAGAACCTGGCCCATGGTGCTCGTGCGACAGTAGCTCACCATCAGGCGTGACCTGGAGTGGGTACAAGTCGGACTGCAAAAAGCATCATACTGTCCTAACATCCTGTTAACCACATGCTCGCTGAAAAGTATCTGATTAACCTTTGAGGCGCTTATGAACGCTATGTTCTGTGGCTTGCTGTTCAGTATGAGCTGTGTAGATGTGCGGATTCGGGGGCTATTTCGGTTCAGTCCGGGATGCGGAAGCTTTGCTTGCGCGCATGACGTTTGCGATCGCCCATCGCGGGCCGGATGAACAAGGGAAATTCGTAGCGCCCGAAGCTGGACTTGGGCATGCGCGGCTGTCGGTGATCGGGATTGGTGATGGCCAGCAACCGATGTCCGACGAGACCGGCAATTTGACGATTGCGTTCAACGGCGAGATTTTCAATTACGTGGAATTGCGCGAAGGACTGCTGGCCAAGGGCCGACGCTTCCGCACGTCGAGCGACACAGAAGTTCTCCTGCAGCTGTATGACGAGATGGGCGAGGACTGCCTGTCGCTCCTGAACGGTGATTTCGCCTTCGCGATATGGGATAATCGGCGTCGGCGGATGGTGCTTGCAAGAGACCGCATGGGTGTTCGGCCGCTGTTCTACACCAGCAGGGACGGGGTGCTCTACTTTGCGTCGGAGATAAAAGCCCTGCTGAAGGTGCCCGGCGTCTCGGGCGAAATCGATCAGATCGCACTCGACCAGATCTTTACGCTGTGGGCGCCGATCGCTCCACGCACGGCTTTCCGCAACATCCACGAGCTGGAGCCGGGAAGCGTGATGATCGCGACACTGGGGCAAGTCACGGTCAAACCATATTGGCACCTAGACTACCCGTATCTCGACGCGCCATCAAAAATTAGCAATGAGGACGATGCGGCCGAAGAACTGCAGGCCCTTTTGACCGACGCGGTGAGGCTTCGCATGCGCGCCGACGTTCCGGTCGGTTCTTACCTTTCGGGCGGGCTCGATTCATCCCTCGTTTCGGCAATCGCGGCCGGCATGACTCCTCTTAAGCTGCAGACATTTTCCGTGACGTTCGACAGCGCCGAGCATGACGAAAGCGCCTTTCAGACCGAAATGGCGTTGGCGCTTGGCACCTATCATCGAACCATCGCCTGCCGTG
The DNA here is from genome assembly GCF_040317575.1 of Mesorhizobium sp. M1423. Taxonomy (NCBI): domain Bacteria; kingdom Pseudomonadati; phylum Pseudomonadota; class Alphaproteobacteria; order Hyphomicrobiales; family Phyllobacteriaceae; genus Mesorhizobium; species Mesorhizobium sp. M1423. The sequence continues at coordinate 244,017 of NZ_JAMYKU010000004.1, read as the reverse complement.
CCGGCGATATCGCCGGTGTGTTTCCCGAAGTCATCCGCTTTGCCGAACGGCCGATCATCCGCACCGCCCCCGCCCCCCTCTATCAACTGTCCGGCCTCGTTCGCCAGGCCGGTTTGAAAGTGGTGCTGACAGGCGAAGGCGCCGACGAGGTCTTTGCCGGCTATGATGTCTTCAAGGAAGCGCGGGTTCGCCGTTTCTGCGGACGACAGCCGGCATCGCGCAGCAGGCCACAGCTGTTCCGCAAGCTTTATCCCTATCTGCCGGGGCTGCAACAGCAGTCCGTGGAGTACCTGGCTGCGTTCTTCGGCACCGGCAGCGCTGCCCTGGACGATCCGCTGTTCTCGCATCGGCCGCGTTTCAAGACCACATCAGCGGCGAAGATGTTCTTTTCCGGTGACCTGCGCGCGACATTGAAGGGCTATGACGCAGCCGAGGAACTGGCCAGCCGGTTGCCTGAGGCGTTTTCCCGGTGGCATCCGCTGCATCAGGGGCAATATCTCGAAACCCGCTTTCTCCTGCCGGGCTACATCCTCTCGAGCCAGGGCGACCGGATGGCCATGGCGCACGGTATTGAAGGGCGTTTCCCCTTCCTCGATCATCGTTTGGTGGAGTTTGCAGCAAGACTTCCGCCGGAAATGAAGCTGAAGGGACTGGTGGAAAAACACATACTGCGCAAAGTTGCCAAGCACTTGCTCCCGACGACCATCGGGGAGCGCACCAAACAGCCTTACCGGGCGCCGGAAGCCCGCTCCTTCGTTGGAGCCGGAGAACTGGACTACGTGCGCGACTCGCTCAGCGAGGCGAGCATCGCCGCCGGAGGACTATTCAACGCCAAGGCGGTGGCGAACCTGCACGAGAAATGCCGCTTGCAGCCAGCGTCCGGGTTCCGCGACAATGCTGCCTTCGTCGGCATTTTGTCGACCCAACTGTGGCAGAAGATTTTCACCGGCCAAAAGGTCGGTACAGCACGAGCGGCCTGAGAAATCGAGGGAAGAAAACATCATGGTAACAATCAAGGACAAGGTCAAAACCTTTATCGTCGACAACTTCCTGTTCGGCGACTCGTCCTACGAGCTTGCAGACACGGCATCACTGATCGAGAACGACATCATCGACTCGACGGCCGTGCTGGAACTCGTAGCTTTCATTGAGGATGATTTCGGCATCGCGATGGTCGATACCGACATCGTACCGGCCAATCTGGATTCGATTGACCGTATCTCCGCCTTCATCAAGGCGAAAGCAGAAGCGCTGGCAGCGTAGGCGCAATTGGCGAGGAGCGTCCGTGCGGATCGAACATTTTCTGGCTGCCAAGGCCGCTGCCCATCCAGCCAAAACGGCATTGATCACCGAGCACAAAAGGCTGTGTTACGAAGAGCTGGACGATCTCTCGAGCCGCCTGGCCGCCGCCCTTTTCACGAACGGCGTCAGGCGCGACGACCGCGTCCTGATCTTCATGGACAATTGCTGGGAGGCTGCGGTTTCGATTTTCGCAGTTCTTAAGGCAGGCGCGACTTTCAGTCCGATCAACGCATCTACCAAGGCCGAAAAGCTTGCCTACATCATCGCCGATTGCGACGCAGCTGCGATCCTTACGCAAGCAAAACTGATGCCCTTGGTCGCCGAGGCGTCCGGATCCTCCGGCAAGACCGGCATCTTCGTGGCTTCCACCCTTGGTGCGGATAACCAATGCCCGGCAGGCGCCACATCCCTGGCGGATTGCTTGACGTTCCAAGCCAGGGAGATTGACCACCGCGGCATTGACGTCGATCTTGCGATGTTGATCTACACCTCGGGCTCGACCGGCCGGCCCAAGGGCGTGATGATGACGCACCGCAATTGCGACGCGGCGGCCGACTCAATCACCACCTATCTGCGCAATTCGCCGGACGACATCATCTTGAATGTTCTGCCCCTGGCTTTCGACTACGGGCTCTATCAGTTGCTGATGGCTGTCAGGCTCGGCGCCACGCTCGTGCTCGAGAAGTCCTTCGCTTTTCCCCAGGCGGTCTTTGAACGTATCCGCCAGGAAGGCGTCACCGGTCTTCCGCTCGTGCCCACGATGGCAGCGATGATCCTGCAGATGCGTGACCTGGCGCCGGGCTTCCTGCCCAGCCTTCGCTATATTTCCAACACGGCGGCTGCCTTGCCGCCGGCTCACATAGAACGCCTGCGGTTTCTTTTCCCCGATGTCAGGCTCTATTCGATGTATGGCCTGACGGAATGCAAGCGCTGCACCTATCTGCCACCCGAGGAACTCGACCACCGGCCGGGGTCGGTCGGGATAGCCATTCCGAACACCGAGGCCTTTGTCGTCGACGACTACGGGCAACGAGTGCCGCCGGGCGTAGCAGGTGAGTTGGTCATTCGCGGGCCGCACGTCATGCAGGGTTATTGGCGAAACGAAGCTGCGACGGCACAAGCCCTTCGCCCAGGTCCGAATCCTTGGGAGATGGTTCTCTACACCGGCGATCTGTTCCGGGCCGATGAGGAAGGCTTTCTTTATTTCGTCGGCCGCAAGGACGACATCATAAAGTCGCGGGGGGAGAAAGTCGCGCCCAAGGAAGTGGAAGCCGTCCTTCACGCGCATCCGGACATCGCGGAAGCAGTGGTTGTCGGTGTGCCGGATCCCGTGCTCGGGCATGCGATCGGTGCACTCATCGTACGGTCCGACCCGGCGCTTAGCGAAAAGGATATCATTCGTCATTGTGCACGCCACCTTGAGGACTTTATGGTCCCCAGGGTCATCGAGTTCCGCCGGGAACTGCCGAAGACCGATACCGGCAAGGTCAGTCGTCGGCTTGCGGCAGAAACCATGGAGGCCGCTCAATGAATGTTCGCCCCGCCAAGGACGCGCGGACCTTTCTGGCGCAGGCTCTGGCGATCGACCTGGCCGCCGAAACGGACCGTGTCGTAACGGCTTTGCGCCAGCAGTTGCGCGGGTTTCGCAAGCGGGGCCTTGTGCTCGGTCTTTCGGGCGGGATCGATTCGAGCGTGTCGGTCGCGTTGGCCGCGCGAGCCGTCGGACCGCGGAATGTGCTTTGCCTGTTCATGCCGGAAAGCGATTCCGATCCCGAAAGTCTGCGGCTCGGCCGCCTCGTCGCCGAAACTTTTGGCGTCGAGGCTATCGTAGAGGATATCGGGCCGACCCTGAGCGCGATGGGCTGCTACCAGCGTCGCGACGCCTTTATCCGCGAATTGGTCCCGGAATACGCCGAAGGCTGGGCCTCGAAGATCGTGATCGCGAACGCCCTCGAGGGCAAGGGCTACAATATCTCATCCCTGGTGGTGCAGGATCCGGAAGGCAAGCAGACGAAACTGAGAATGCCGTTGCCTGTCTATCTTGGTATCGTCGCCGCCACCAACATGAAACAGCGCACCCGCAAGCAGATCGAATACTATCACGCCGACCGCTTGAACTTCGCCGTCCTTGGAACGCCGAACCGGCTGGAATACGATCAGGGTTTCTTCGTGAAGAACGGTGACGGCGCAGCGGACGTCAAGCCGATCGCGCACCTCTATAAAACGCAGGTCTATGCGCTGGCGGCCCATCTCGGTGTTCCGGAGGAAATCCGGAACCGGCCGCCGACCACCGATACCTACTCGCTGGCGCAGACCCAGGAGGAGTTCTACTTCTCGCTTCCTTATGACCGTATGGATATTTGCCTTTACGGCCTCAACAACGGCGTGGCGGCTGAGCTGGTGGGGCAGGCGGCGGGGTTGGCCGCCTCACAAGTGGAACGCGTCTGGGCCGATATCATCGCCAAACGCAAGGCGACGCGTTATCTGCACCAGCGTCCGCAACTGGTTGATGAAGTCGAGGAAATCGGCACCTGAACCGCCTGGAAACCGGGCCACGGATGGGCGGCTCGATTTGAACGTGTCCCGGCTCTAGCTGAAACGGCTCCCGATCAGCCGGCTCCACTGCTCGCCCGCAAGACCGTTCAGGAAGACTTGCGAGTTCTTCATGGCGTCCAACAGCCCTGGATCACGTGAATGCACCACTGTTGAGGCAACGGTCAGGAAAGCGATGCGTCGTCCAAGCATCGCCTCCAGAAGTGCAGGTTGAACACGTCCGCGCAGGCCGCTGACGCCGCGCGCGGCGGCATGATCGATAAGGCAGTCTATCACCGAGCCCGCCTGGCCGGGGAGGGCGAGGATCTGCAGCACGCGACCAATTTGATACTTCCGTGCGTAATAGGCGAAAGCGCCGACATTGGTGCCGACTGGCGATGTCACGCAACCAAAGACAAGCTCGCCTAGATCCGGCTTCTGTGCCGCATCGGTCAGGATGTGGTCGAGTTGGCCTTCCGTCCAATCCGGGCGCAGGGCGAATTGAGCGGTAAACGGCTCGATGAGCTTGGCAAATGTGTGGCTGTCGATTTCGGATATCCGAAATGCTCCGTGGCCTGCCCCTTCCACCGCCACACCTGACCAGCGTCGTTCGCTGGGCGTCATCCTCCTGCAATAAAATCGGTCGACGGCACGCGCCAACGGATTGAGCATTGGGGCAAGCGTCAGGCGATTGACGGAAAGGCTGAGCATGAAGGCCGCGGGGCGCATCACGCGGACCCAGTCAAGGCTGTATTGCGGCAGGACCGCGCCGCGCAGCCGGGTCCACAATTTCACTGAGATATCGTTGGCCGTCTCGCTGAAGGAGATGTCCTGCGGACCATCAAGGTATGCTTTCAGCAAGCGAGCGCCGGCCAGCGGATCGTGCTCATGGGCCTCGACCATGAGCGAGCTACAGATGGCGGCGCGTAGTTGTCGGCCGTTGAACGTCATCGGCAGCACGTGGACACCGACAAATCCGGAGACGCGACCGGCGTCGTTGACATGAACAAGCGACCGGAGGTCGCCGCCGCAACCGGGCGCATCCAGATAAAACCGTCTCATGTATTCGACGAGAGAGGCCGGCGCTTTCGTCCCTTCCTTCAGCAGCACGCGCTGAAACATGTCCGCGACTGCCGGGAGGTCGGCGCCTTGCAAGGCGCGAATGACGCTCAAGCCCGGCTCCCGGCACCGAAGTCCCGTCCGCCGAGCTTCCGGGCCAAGGCGACACGAGGCACGAGAACATCGGACGCGAGTTCCAACTCGACGCCCATGAAGCCGTGCAACCTCGACCAGTTGCGGTCGCCCCGGTGACTGAACGGAGTGCTGAATTGCTGCGGCAAGGTGGACCCTTTGCTTGACCGACGAAAACCGGCGTCATTGCTGCTAGCAGATTCAGGTAAACCGATATTAAAGTCGTTGCTTTGAATGGTAGCGAACCAGGTTGTCCGGCCTCATACCTGGACATCAGCAATTTTGGTTCCCGGCGGACTCTACACGACCAGCGGCATGAGTTGCGTGCTCCGCGTCGAACCGTTTCGGCTGGCCAAAGTTTCGTGTGGCGGCTCTTGACTGGGGGCGCGGGCGTAATACGGTGAGACAAATACCGGCTCTGGCCGCCGGGCGGCAAGAATGCCTCGTATGCCTCGCCTTGCGGCGGTGGCTGCGGGGCATTGTCATTTTGAGGCTTTGCTTGAAACGGCATATCGAGATCGGCATTCTCTATTCGCGGTCCGGTAACTACCGGCTGCTATCCGAATCCTGCCGTGCGGGCGCGATGAACGCCATCGCCGACGTCAACGCCGATCCCGTTGTCCCCTTCGAATTCATCCCGGTCGAGCGCGACCCGCAGGGCAACATCGATCGGTATGCAAGCGGCTGCGCGGACATTCTCGCCAACAGCGGCGCGCGTCACATCATTGGCTGCGTCACCTCGTGGAGCCGCAAGGAGGTCATTCCAATCCTGGAAAGGGCAGGCGGCACGCTGTGGTATGCCTGCCCGTACGAGGGCTTCGAAGCCAATGAGCATGTCGTCTACACCCACGCCTGCCCCAATCAGCATCTCGTACCGCTGCTTGCCTATGTCGTGCCTCGTTTCGGCGCCGACGGCTTCCTGCTCGGTTCCAACTACATCTGGGGTTGGGAGACCAACCGTGTGGCGCGCGACCTGATTGCGGACGCCGGCGGCAAGGTGCTGGGCGAACGCTATCTGCCGCTTGGCGAGGTCGATGTTGCGCGGCTGATCGCGGAGGTACAGGCGACGAGACCTGATTTCATTCTGAACAATCTCATCGGCCCTTCTTCCTATGCGTTTATCGCCGCCTATGCCGAGCTTGGCCGGCGCGACCCGCATTTCAGCCCGGAGCGTTGCCCGATCCTGTCCTGCAATCTCACGGAATGCGAATTGCCGGCGCTCAACGGGGCAGGCGATGGTCATCTTTCCGTTGGGCCCTATTTTCACGACACCTCGGGGGCGGATCGCGGAGCGGCTTCAGTGTCTTCCGTCATGCCTGCCTCATCCTTCGAGGCGGCGGCTTATGCCTCGGTGCGCACGCTCGCCGAGATCCTCACCCGCAACCCCGGTGCACAATGGACGGACCTTCCCAAGGTCTTTGCCGGAACATCATTTCGAACACCGCTGGGCGACATCGCCATCGACCCGCAAACCCAGCACGCTACCTTGCCGGTGCAGATCGGACGTATCGATGGAACATCGTTCAAAACGGTCACGCTGACGAAGGGCGTGGCACCCGATCCCTACCTTTCCCGCTATGACCGGACGGAGACGTTCGGGCGGCCACGCCTGCGGGTGGTGTCGTGAGCAAGATGGCGCGTATCCCGAACCTTGGAGGCGCCAGGGCTTTTGTCCTGCATCGTCCACATCCGACCGTGCAGGCGATCACAAGGCAATTGTCGGCCATCGGCCTTGAGGCGATTGGCTTCTGGCCGGAACTGCCGGCCGAAGCCTTGGCGGCGGACTTCGTTTTCTTCGACGTAGACCTCGGCTTTGACGAGCAATTTCCGTGGATGCCGGGCGAGGCAGCGATGCCGCTGATAGCATTGATTGGCTCCGAGGCGCCGGGGCGTGTCGAATGGGCGCTGTCGCACAAGGCCGATGCCCAATTGCTGAAACCGGTAGGCAATGCCGGCGTCTATAGCGCGCTTTTGATCGCAAGGCAGAGTTTCGAGGCGCGCAAGCTTCTGGCCAGCGAGATCACCTCGCTTCGTCAGCGGGTCGCGGAGCGCCAGACCATTGTACGCGCGGTGGAGGTCTTGTCGAAGGGCGCCGAGGACGGCCGTGCCTATGCGCAGCTCCGCTCGCTGGCGATGAGCTGGCAAATCAGCGTCGAGGACGCCGCGCGCCGGATCGTGGCGATGACACAAGAAGAAGGCGACGATGACCAATCCGATCGCGCCTGAGCTTTCAGCCGCCGCGCGTATGCCAGCCAAGCCTCGCGCCGGCGTCTGGCGACGTCTGCTAAAACGGCCTCTCGCATTGCTCGGCCTCGGGATTATTGCCCTTGTCTTGGCCGGCGCCATTCTTGCACCGTGGCTGACAGGCTACGATCCGAACGAGCAGATGTTTGACGGGCTCACGCTTGAAGGCGCGCCACTGCCGCCGGGAGCCCAATTCTGGCTAGGCACCGACCTGCTTGGCCGCGACCTGCTGACCCGTCTTCTCTTCGGCGCGCGCACGTCGCTGATCATCGGCATCGTCGCCAATGGCGTGGCGCTTCTGATCGGCACGCTGGTCGGCATCACGGCCGGCTATTTCCGCGGCTGGATCGGCAGCGCGCTTATGCGCTTCACCGATTTGATGATGGCTTTCCCGGCGCTGCTGCTCGCCATCTGCCTGGCGGCGGTGCTCCAGCCGAGCCTGTGGATCGTCGCTATGGTGATCGCATTGGTGAACTGGGTGCAGACCGCCCGCGTCATCTACACCGAGACAAGTTCGCTCTCCGAGCGCGAGTTCATCGATGCTGAGCGCACCATCGGCGCAAGCGCTCCACGCATCCTGTTTCGTCATATCCTGCCGCACCTTTTGCCGACGATCATCGTCTGGGGCACGCTCGGCATCTCGACCACGGTGCTTCTGGAAGCGACGCTCAGCTATCTCGGCATCGGCGTGCAACCGCCGACTGCTTCCTGGGGCAACATCATCTTCGAAAACCAAACCTATTTTCAGGCAGCGCCCTGGCTGGTTTTCTTTCCGGGTGCGGCGATCCTGGCGCTAGCGCTAGCCTTTAACCTAGTCGGCGATGCGTTGCGCGACATTCTCGATCCGACGCAAAGGGGGCGAAGATGATCGCCTATCTCGGCCGCCGCGTTGTCCAGTCCGTGCTCATCTTGCTCGGCGTCTCTCTGATCACCTTTGCGCTGCTCTATCTGCTGCCCGCCGATCCCGTCCGCCAGATCGCCGGCCGCAGCGCCACGCCCGAGACGGTCGAGAACATCCGCCGGCAGCTCGGCCTCGACCAGCCCTTTGTCGTCCAGTATTGGCACTATCTGATCAGCCTGCTCAGCGGCGATCTGGGGCGCTCCTACATTCAGCGCTCGGAGGTCACGGAGCTGATCGTCTCGCGGCTGCCGGCAAGCCTGCTGCTGATGGTCGGCGCCATTACTTGCGAAGTCGTGATCGGGCTTACGATGGGCCTCATCGCCGCCGTCAAGCGCGGCACCGCCACCGACCAGTCGCTGATGGTCGCCTCCTTCGTCGGCGTCTCGGCGCCGCAATTCGTTGTCGGCCTGCTGCTGCTTTATGTGTTCGCGGTGCGGCTCGGTTGGTTCCCGATCGGCGGTTACGGCACTTGGCGCCATCTGGTGCTGCCGTCGCTGACCATGGGAATTCTCGGCGCAGGCTGGTACGCCCGCATGATGCGCTCGTCGATGATCGACGTGCTGCGCCAGGATTACGTGCGTACCGCGCGTGCCAAGGGTCTTGCACGCAGCGCCATTATCTTCCGGCACGCGCTGCCCAACGCCATCCTGCCGGTCATTGCCATGATCGGCATCGACATCGGCATCTTCATGGGCGGCATCGTGGTTGTCGAAAGCGTGTTCGGCTGGCCAGGCATCGGCCAGCTAGCCTGGCAGGCCATTCAGCGCATCGACATTCCGATCATCATGGGGGTCACCCTGGTTTCGGCCTTTGCCATCGTGCTCGGCAATCTCCTGGCCGACACTGTCGCACCGTTCATCGATCCACGCATCAAGCTCAGATGAAAACCAAGAACACCAGAGAAAGGGAACATGACATGAGAAAATATCTGATATCGACCGTGGCGGCATCGGCGCTTGCGCTGGTGCTTGGCATGACGAGCGTACGCGCCGAAGACGCCGTCGATCCGAATGCCAAGCAGGGCGGCGCGATCACCATTACCTACAAGGACGACGTCGCTACGCTCGATCCGGCCATCGGCTATGACTGGCAGAACTGGTCGATGATCAAGAGCCTGTTCGACGGGCTGATGGACTACGAGCCGGGCACCACCAACCTGCGGCCCGACCTTGCCGAGAGCTACGAGATTGCGTCCGACGGCAAGACCTTCACCTTCAAGCTGCGCCAAGGAGTGAAGTTCCACAATGGCCGCGAGATGACCGCCGACGACGTGAAATATTCGCTCGACCGGGTCACCAATCCAAAGACACAGAGCCCTGGTGCCGGCTTCTTCGGGTCGATCAAAGGCTATGACGATGTCGCTGCCGGCAAGGCGGAAAGCCTGGCCGGCATAACCGTCGTCGATCCCTACACGATCAAGTTCGAGCTGACCCGGCCCGACGCCACCTTCCTGCATGTCATGGCGATCAACTTCTCGCACGTCGTGCCGAAGGAAGAGGTCGAAAAATACGGCGCGGACTTCGGCAAGCACCCGGTCGGAACCGGCGCCTTCAAGCTCGCCGAATGGACGCTCGGCCAGCGCGTGGTCTTCGAGCGCAACCCGGACTACTGGCACAAGGACCTGCCGCATCTCGACAAGATCACCTTTGAGATCGGCCAGGAGCCGATAGTGGCGCTGCTGCGGCTGCAGAAAGGCGAGATCGACGTTCCCGGCGACGGCATTCCGCCAGCGAAATTCCAGGAGGTGATGGCCGATCCCGAGCAGAAGGCCCGTGTCGTCGAGGGCGGCCAGTTGCACACCGGCTATATCACCATGAATACCACCATGGCGCCGTTCGACAATCTGAAGGTGCGGCAGGCGGTCAACATGGCGATCAACAAGGACCGCATCGTCCAGCTGATCAACAACCGTGCGGTGCCGGCCAATCAGCCATTGCCGCCGTCGATGCCTGGCTACGACAAAGAATTCAAGGGCTATCCCTATGACGTAGCCAAGGCCAAGGCCTTGCTTGCCGAGGCGGGGCATCCCGGTGGTTTTGACACGCAGCTGTTTGCAATGAATACCGATCCCAACCCGCGTATCGCGCAGGCCATCCAGCAGGATCTGGCGGCGGTCGGCATTAAGGCCAGCATCCAGTCGCTCGCGCAGGCCAACGTCATCGCCGCCGGCGGCGACAAGGCCGGTGCGCCGATGATCTGGTCCGGCGGCATGGCCTGGATCGCCGACTTCCCCGATCCGTCGAACTTCTACGGCCCGATCCTCGGCTGCGCTGGTGCCGTCCCGGGCGGCTGGAACTGGTCGTGGTATTGCAACAAGGAGCTCGACGCCAAGGCGGCCGAAGCCGACTCCATCGTCGACCCGGCCAAGGCTGGCGAACGCGCCAAGATCTGGAGCGAGATCTACGGCAAGATCATGGACGACGCGCCCTGGGCACCGGTGTTCAACGAGCAGCGTTTCACCATGAAATCAACCCGCATGGGTGGCGCGGACAACCTCTATGTCGACCCGGTCCACATCCCGATCAACTACGACAATGTGTATGTGACCGATGTGCAATAACTGCGACTACACCATCCACGGGCGCCACCATCATTTCGGCTGGGACAATTCCTTTGTCCCGGCCGAACGGGTGGCGCCAGGGTCGACGATCGAGTTCCAGTGCCTGGACTCGTCCGGCGGGCAGCTGACGATGGAGAGCACCGTTGACGACGTTGCTTTGCTCGATTTTGCCAAGGTGAACCCGGTCACTGGGCCAATCTATGTCGACGGGGCAGAGCCCGGCGATGCCCTGAAAATCACCATCGAGGCGTTCAAGCCGTCCGGCTTCGGTTGGACAGCGAATATCCCGGGATTCGGTCTGTTGGCGGATGACTTCACTCAACCGGCACTGAATATCTGGAAGTACGACGCCGCCTCGCTCGAACCGGCGCTGTTCGGCAAGAGCGGCCGGGTGCCGCTCAAGCCCTTCGCCGGCACCATCGGCAATGCCCCGGCTGAGCCGGGTCTGCATTCGGTGGTCCCGCCGCGGCGGGTGGGCGGCAATCTGGACATCCGTGATCTCGCTGCCGGCACGGTGCTCTACCTGCCCGTAGAGGTCGCGGGAGCGTTGTTCTCGGTCGGTGACACGCACGCCGCGCAAGGCGACGGCGAGGTCTGCGGCACGGCCATCGAGAGCCCCATGAACGCCGTGCTGACGCTCGATCTGGTCAAGGATGCCCGGCTGCGGACGCCGCGTTTCACGACGCCCGGTCCGGTGTCGCGACATCTCGACGCCAAGGGCTATGAGGTGACAACCGGTATCGGGCCGGATCTGATGGACGGCGCCAGGAGCGCCGTCTCGCAGATGATAGACCTGCTCTCCGGCCGCTACGGTATGGATCCGGTAGACGCCTATATGCTTGTGTCGGTTTGCGGCGACCTGCGCATCAGCGAGATCGTTGACATGCCCAACTGGGTGGTTTCTTTCTACTTCCCGCGCTGCGTCTTTGAATGAAGGTGGAGAACATCAAACGATCCGGGCAGGCCGCCGCGGAGAGTGGCTCTGTCAGGCCGGTACTCAGCGTCTCAGGTCTGAGCGTCGCCGTGCGCGGCGAAGAGGGCGACCGCGACGTCGTTTCCGACCTGACATTCGACCTGATGCGCGGCGAAACGCTTTGCATCGCCGGCGAGTCCGGTTCCGGCAAGTCGATGACGGCGCTGGCCATCATGGGCTTGCTGCCGCAGCCGGCGGCACGCATCAGATCAGGCTCCATCCGGCTCGGCGATCAGGATCTCGCGGCTCTTAGCGAGAGTGGTATGCGCCGCATCCGCGGCGACCGCATTGCCATGATCTTTCAGGAACCGATGACATCGCTCAATCCGGTTCTTTCCATCGGCCGGCAGCTCACGGAGGCGATCGAGGCACACACCTCGCGGTCGCGCTCCAACTCGCGGCTGAGGGCGCTCGAGGCGCTGAAGGCAGTCCGAATTCCGGATGCCGAACGGCGGCTCGAGCACTATCCGCACGAACTCTCAGGCGGCATGCGCCAGCGCGTGATGATTGCCATGGCTCTGGCCCTGAATCCGGATGTGCTGATCGCCGATGAACCGACGACCGCCCTCGACGTCACCGTTCAGGGCGAGGTGCTGGAGTTGCTGCGTGACCTGCAGCGCGAGCACGGCACCAGTGTTATCCTGATCACGCACGACATGGGTGTCGTCGCCGAGATGGCGGACCGCGTTATCATCATGCGCGATGGCCGGATGGTCGAGCAGGGCAGCGCGACCGACATCTTCACCCGCCCGCAGGCAGATTATACGCGCGAGCTTCTGGCCGCCGTGCCACGCATCGGCGGCGGACGGCCGGCCGAAGACCGACAAGACGCCGCCCACATGCCGGCCGAGCTTGTATCCGTCAGCGATCTTCACGTCCGCTTCGACCTGCGCGGCGGCTTCTTCGGTCGCGTTGACCGCAGGGTGCACGCGGTCGAGGGCGTCAGTTTCTCGATCGCGCCGCACGAAACGCTGTCGCTGGTCGGCGAATCGGGCTGCGGCAAGTCGACGACGGCCAAGGCGATCGCCGGGCTGGTGCCCTACACCGGCAGCATTTCAATCGGCAGCCACGACTTGTCGGCGCTCAGCCGCAAGGAGCGCAAGGCTGTACGCCGCAATGTGCAGATGATCTTTCAGGATCCCTTCGCGTCCCTCGACCCGCGCATGCGAGTAGGCGATCTCGTCGCCGAGCCTCTGCTGATCCACGGCCTCGGCGACAAAGAGCAACGGCACGCCCAGATCGCCGCACTGTTCGAACGCGTCGGCCTCTCCGCTGACCAGATGGAGCGCTATCCCCACGAATTCTCCGGCGGGCAGCGCCAGCGAATCTGCATTGCACGGGCGCTGGCGCTGCGACCAAAGCTGATCATTGCCGACGAGAGCGTCTCTGCTCTCGATGTGTCGGTGCAGGCGCGCGTGTTAAGATTGCTGAAGGAACTGCAGCGCGAATTCGGCGTCGCATATCTCTTCATCTCGCACGACATGGCGGTGGTAGAGAACATCTCCGATCGCGTGGCGGTAATGTATCTGGGGCAGATCGTCGAGATGGGCACCCGCGACCAGATCTTCTCCAACCCGCGCCATCCTTACACAAAGCGGCTGATCGAAGCCGTTCCGGTTCCCGATCCAGGCCGGCGCCGCGCCCGGTTCGCCCGTTTGGACAGCGAAATTCCAAGCGCTGTGCGGCGCATCGGTGACGAGCCCCGGAAACTCAAGTTTGAAGATGTTGGCGACGGCCACCTCGTCGCCACTTGATCAGCTTAGGCCGCCTCGTCCAGCCAATCCGCAGACGCTCGGGGACAGCAGCATATGTGATGCTCGGGCGGCGGATGTGATCGGCGATGGCGCTGCCGCGGCAGCGCCGTTCGGCGATGCCGAGTTGGCAAGATCGCCAGTTTACATCTGACATGTTAGCGTGCTAACGCTACGTGCACATTGATTTCAACGGAGATCGCATTGGCTTCCCGCTTTGGTCTTTCGGTTGCCCTAACCACACCCTTCGACCCGTCGGGGCAGATAGCGCTCGCGCCGATGATCGCGCACGCCCGAGCCTGCCTTGGCGCCGGCTGCAGCAGCGCGACGCTGTTCGGCACCACCGGGGAAGGAGCCTCGGTGGGCACCGACGAGCGGCGGATCGTCACCGAAGCCATGTTGGCGGCCGGTATACCGGCACATCAGCTCGTCGCCGGCGTGCTGGTCGATGCAACCGAAGATGCCGCCGATCAGGCTCGGCACGCTTTGCAGCGCGGCGTTCGCAACATTCTGCTCGCTCCGCCGAGCTACTTCAAGAATGTCGGCGAGAACGGGCTGTTCGGATGGTTTTCCGCCGTCTTCGCCGCACTCGGCCCGCTGGCGCGTGATGTGCTCCTCTATAACATCCCCTCTGTCACCATGGTGCCGCTCCCGCTTGGGCTGATCGGCCGGTTGCGCGCCGCCTTTCCCGCTGTGGTGGCCGGGGTGAAGGATTCCGGCGGGGACTGGAGCTACAGTGAGGCGCTGCTTGAAGCGCATGGCGATCTGGTGATCCTGATCGGCGACGAACGGCATCTGGCGAGAAGCGTGCGCCGCGGCGGACAGGGTGCGATTTCCGGCATGGCTAATTTTGTTACCGGCGAAATCCTCGCAATGGTCGAAGACGGCCGCGACGACCCACGCGTCGAGGACTTCGTGCTCGAATTGCTCAAATACCCGGTCACACCGGCGGTGAAGGTCATGGTCGCGCGCACGACCGGCGACGAGCGCTGGCTGGCGGTACGCCCGCCCCTGGAGGCGATCGGCCCACAAGGACGGCGGCAGCTTGCCGCGGCCTACGACAGGCTGTTTGCGACAGAGGCGGCCTGACCGACAAGGCCGGGCTGGCCGACAAGGAAGCGAGCTGAAGTGGAAGACGGCAGCGAACCGATCACTCTCCGGGAGAAAGCCTATGCCAGCTTCACGCGGCATTTGCTGGCCCGTGATCTGCGGCCGGGGCAGTTCGTGTCACAGCGCGAACTGGTCGCTTTCACCGGGCTGCCGCTGGGCGCTATTCGCGAGATCGTCCCGCGTCTCGAGGCCGAGGGATTGCTGACCACCATCCCGCAGCGCGGCATGCAAATCGCGCACATCGACATCAATCTGATCCGCGAGGCCTTTCAGTTTCGGCTATTCATGGAACGCGAGGCGGTGGCGCTATTCACGGCCAGCGCTTCAGATGCCGAACTTGCCCGCATGCGGCGCGAACACGAGGAGATGCTGGCTCAAGCTCTGGGGCAGGCGCCGACGCCGGAAATGGAAGCCAAGGCCCAGACCATCGACTGGGCCATGCACGATACCTTTATCAATGCGCTGGGCAACGAGATCATCGCCAAGGCCTATCTGGTCAACTCGGTGAAAATCCGGCTGATCCACCAGGAGCGTTTCCGCATCGACGGTCGCGTGGTGCCGGTGATGCGCGAACATTTGGCGGTCATCGAAGCCATGGAGAGCCGCAATTCGCAAAAGGCGGTTGAAGCGATCAGTCTGCATATCGACAATGCGCGCCGACTGGCGCTCCAGATCTGAGGAAATATAGCCGCGCCGCGGTTCGCGGCGCATCCACAACGACAGCAACCGGGAGGAAGAAATGTCGTCCAATCTGTTCAACCCAACCAGGAGGCAACTCCTTGCCGGAACCGCGGCGCTCACCGCCGCCGGCCTTGTGGGGCTCCGCCCCAGCTTTGCCGCAGGCGTCGACTGGAAACGCTTTGCCGGGACGACGCTTGACGTCAATCTGGTGAAAAGCCCGCGCAGCGACACCATCCTGAAATATCTCGCCGAGTTTGAGGAACTGACCGGCATCAAGGTCAATGCCGAGGCCACGCCCGAGCAGCAGCAGCGCCAGAAGACGGTGATCGAATTGAGCTCGGGCAAGCCCAGCTTCGACGTCGTGCATCTGAGCTACCACGTGCAAAAGCGCCAGTTCGAGAAAGGTGGCTGGCTGGCTGACATCGCCGGCTACCTCGCCGACCCGTCGCTCACCGACCCGGGGTTGGTCGAAAGCGACTTCGCCGAGGCCGGCATGCTGTTTGCCAAGGACGGCCAGGGCGTGCTGCGCTCGCTACCCTTCTCGGTGGACTACTGGATCCTCTATTGGAACAAGGAGCTGTTCGAGGCCAAGGGCCTCAAATACCCCGAGACCTTCGAGCAACTGGTGGCCGCCGCCGAAGCGCTGACCGACCCGTCGACCAATACATACGGCTTCGTCGCCCGCGGGCTCAAGAACGCAAATACGCCGGTGTGGACATCGCTGATGCTCGGCTACGACATGACGCCGCTCGACGACAAGGGCAAGCTGCGCACCGAGGCTCCCGAGGCGATCGAGGCTGCCGCGCTCTATCAAAGATTGATGACCAAGTCCGCCCCTCCGGGCGTCACCGGGTTCAATTGGGCCGAAGCACAGTCTGCCTTCCTGCAAGGCAAGATCGGCATGTGGCTCGACGGCGTGGGTTTTGCCCCGCCGATGGAAAACCCGGAAAAATCGAGGGTGGTCGGGAAGGTCGGCTACGGCGTCATGCCCAAGGGTCCCAAGGCGCATGCCTCGGGCACCTTTGGCGACGGGATTGGCGTTACCGCCGCCAGCGAGAAGAAGGAGGCCGCCTATCTGTTCTGCCAGTGGGCGGTATCGCCAGCCATGGGCGCGCGGCTATTGCAGGCCGGCGCCGGCGTTCCGTTCCGCAAATCCGTGCTGGAGGATCCCAAGGTGCGCGAAGGCGTCACCATGCCGGCAAGCTGGCTTGATGCCGTGATCGGCTCAGGCAATATCAGCCGGCTGGCACTGCCGGTCATCATCCCCGTCACCGAATTCCGCGACATCTATGGCGTGGCGTTGACCAACATGATTGCCGGCGCCGATCCCGCCGCCGAGCTGAAGAAGGCCACCGAGCAGTTCCAGCCGGTTCTCGACAGGAGCGAGCAGGGCTGATGTCGGCCACCACCCCAGAACAGACCGGGGTGACGATGCCGGTTATCGACGGGAGCCAGACGATCCGGCTGGCTCCCAACTACTGGCCTTTCGTTGTCCCCGCACTCGTCGTCGTTGGCGCCGTCATCGTTTTTCCTTGGGCTTTCACGCTGTGGATGAGCGTCAACCGCTGGACGCTCGGCCAGTCGCGGAGCTTTGCCGGGATGGAAAACTACCTCCGCCTGGCCAGCGACCCACGTTTCTGGGAATCCCTTGTTCATACATTGACCTACACCTTCCTCTCGGTTGCAGCGCCGATGCTCCTGGGCACCCTGGCCGCCTTGATCTTCGACGCCAGGTTTCCGCTGCGCGGCCTGCTGCGCGGCGTCTTCGTCATGCCGATGATGGCAACGCCCGTTGCCGTGGCACTGGTCTGGACCATGATGTTCCATCCTCAACTCGGCGTGCTCAACTACCTGCTGTCGCTGGTCGGCATCCCGGCTCAGGAATGGATCTTCAATGCCAACACGGTCATCCCGTCGCTGGTTGCGGTCGAGACCTGGCAGTGGACGCCGCTGGTCATGCTGATTGTGCTGGGTGGGCTGGCCTCGGTGCCGCGCGAGCCCTTCGAAAGCGCCGAGATCGACGGCGCCAATGCCTGGCAGCAATTCCGCTATCTCACTTTGCCGATGATCGCGCCGTTCCTGATGATCGCGGTCATCATCCGCACCATCGATGCGCTGAAGAGCTTCGACATCATCTACGCGATGACCCAGGGCGGGCCGGGCACGGCCTCGGAAACCATCAACATCTATCTCTACAACACCGCCTTCTCCTACTACGATATCGGTTACGGTTCGGCCATGGCCGTGGTGTTCTTCATTGTCATCGTGGCCCTGTCTTTTGTCCTGCTGATGCTGCGCCAACGCTCGCAGTGGATCGATACGGAGGGCAAATAGATGAGTTCACGGCTGCTCAACCAGATCGGTCTGTTTTTCGCTGCCCTGGTTTTCGTCTCGCCGGCGATCCTGTTCTTCCTCTGGATGATCTCGCTGTCGCTGAAGTTCGAAATCGACAACGGTGCCTATCCGCCGATCCTGATCCCCGAACGTTTCGCCTGGTCGAACTATGTAAAGGTGTTCGAGGAGAACAATTTCCTGCTCTATCTCTGGAATTCGGTTCTGGTGACCGGCACGGCGACCTTGCTGGCGCTGCTGATCGGCGTACCGGCCGGCTATGGCATCGCGCGGCTCAAGGCCGAGCGATCCGCCGTCGTCATCATGATCGCCCGCATGACGCCTGGGCTATCCTATCTCATCCCGCTGTTTCTGCTGTTCCAATGGATCGGGATTCTCGGCACGCTCTGGCCGCAGATCATCATCCACCTGGTGGTGACGGTGCCGATCGTGGTCTGGGTGATGATCGGCTATTTCGAGACCACGCCGATGGAACTGGAAGAGGCAGCCAATATCGACGGCGCCAGCTCCTGGCAGGTTTTCCGGCTGGTTGCCCTGCCCATCGCCAAGCCGGGCATCGTCGTCGCCTTCATCCTGTCCGTGATCTTCTCGTGGAACAATTTCGTCTTCGGCGTGGTGCTCGCCAGCCGGGAGACGCGCACATTGCCGGTCGCCGTCTACAACATGCTGTCCTACGAGCAGGTCAGCTGGGGGCCGCTCGCCGCGGCGGCGCTGGTGGTGACGCTGCCGGTGCTGATCCTGACCATGTTCGCGCAAAGGCAGATCGTCGCGGGGTTGACCGCCGGCGCCGTCAAGGGCGGCTGAGGCGCGTCCGGACATCACTTTTTTCCAGGAAAGATCCAATGGCATCGGTAACGATCAACAACGTGCAGAAGGCCTTCGGGGCCACCAAGATTATTCACGACGTCAGTGTCGATATCGCCGACGGCGAGTTCGTCATCCTGGTCGGCCCGTCGGGATGCGGAAAGTCGACGCTGCTGCGTATGATTGCCGGACTTGAAACGATCTCGGGCGGGAGCATCGCAATCGGCGAGCGTATGGTCAACAATCTGCGGGCGCGAGACCGGAACATCGCCATGGTGTTCCAGAACTATGCGCTCTATCCGCATATGACTGTGGCCGACAATATGGGCTTTGCCCTCAAGATCAAGAAAGCCGACCCGACCGATACCGCTGGGCGGGTCAGGAAGGCAGCCGGCATTCTTGGCCTCGAAAAGCTGCTCGACCGCTATCCGCGCCAGCTTTCCGGCGGCCAGCGCCAGCGCGTCGCCATGGGCCGCGCGATCGTACGCGACCCGCAGGTCTTCCTGTTCGACGAGCCGCTCTCCAACCTCGACGCCAAGTTGCGCGTCCAGATGCGCGGCGAGATCAAGGCCCTGCACCAGCGGCTGGGTACCACGACCATCTATGTCACGCACGACCAGATCGAGGCCATGACTATGGCCGACAAGATCGTCGTACTGCATGACGGCCTGGTCGAGCAGATCGGCGCGCCGCTGGACCTCTACGACCATCCGGCCAATCTCTTCGTTGCCGGTTTCATCGGCTCGCCCGCCATGAACTTCATTGCCGGCCGCATCGAGGAGGGCGTGTTCCGCAGCGCCGGCGGGTTGATCCTGCCGTTGCCGGAAGGCGCCCAGCCGGCGGATGCCGCAGGACGCGAACTCGTCTACGGCATCCGCCCCGAACATATCCGCGCAACTGCCGGGGGAATGCCAGGCACGGTCACGCTTCTGGAAGCCACAGGTTCGGAAATCTTCGCCAAGGTCGACTGCGCCGGCGAGGAAATTTCCTGCCTTTTCCGCGAACGGCTTCCGCTCAAGCAGGGCGCGCCGGTGCGGATCGAGATCGACCGCGCATGTGCGCATCTGTTCGACGCAGCAACCGGTCGGCGCATCTGACCCTATGGTCTGGTGAATGCGTGGTCGGCCTCAGGTCGGCAACGCGAATTCAACGGCAAGTTCGATGGCGCGGCCTTCGCGGGCCGATCTCTGGGCGGCGAGACCCATGACGACGGCCCACCAGCCGTCTTGCAAGGTCACTTCCACTTTGCCTTGTCCGCGCACCGCAGCGGTGAAGCGGACATGCTCGAAATAGGTCGAACCGTTATGGTCGCCTGCCTCGAGCAGCCGGGGGTCGACGGGAATCTCCAGCAGGCGTGGTCCAGGCGGATTGCGCGGGCTGACGATCAACTGGGGCACTGGCGCAGGGCCAAGGTGGGTCGGCCAGAAGCGACCGGGACCCGGCACCAGACACTCGATCTTTCCGTCGCCGCCGACAGCGCAGAGTTCCTCCTGGTAGCGGCTGCCCTCGGCGAACATGCAGAGTTCCAGCATGGCGCGCGCACCGCTCGCGAAATCAACCAGCACATAGCCATGGTCAAGGATATCCGGCCTCTCACCGCCGTAGCGTTCGTCGAGATGGTTTACGGCCTGTCCAGCGCTCGCCATCACGCGGACGGGGTCGGATCCGAGGATCAGCCGCATCAGGTCGAAGAAGTGGCAGCACTTCTCGACGAACGTGCCGCCGGTGTTGCGGTTGAAGCGGTTCCAGTCGCCGACCTTGGTCAGAAACGGGAAACGGTGCTCGCGGACCGTCAGCATGCGGATGCCGCCGGTGGCGTGGCGCGCCTGCTCGATGAATGCGGCGACGGGCGGCATATAGCGGTATTCCATGGCCACCCACACGAGCGGAAGCCGAGCTTTCAGCGCCGCGATCCGCCCCTCGCCAGCGGCGTCGGTGAAGAGCGGCTTTTCCACCAGCACCGGCAGTGGTCGAAGTGCGGCGATCTGCTCCATCTGACCGAGGTGCTGGTGGTTGGGGCTGGCAATCAAGACGCAGTCTACCTCGTCCATGGCCAGCAGTTTGGCGATCGATGCCGCCGATCGCGCGCCCGACGCCGTCGCCAGCGACGCCGCCAACATGCCGGGGTCCGGCTCGAAGATCGCGGCCACATGCGCGTCGGGCAACAGAGCGATGTTGCGGATGTGCTCGCGGCCCATCATGCCGCAGCCGATGATGCCGTAGCCGATCGATGATCTGGTCACGCTGCGACTTCCTCCGGCCTATCTGAAACGCGTGACGTAGCGCGCCGCGCCCGGATCGAACCAGCTGCGGGAATATTCCGCGCTGGCGCCGTCGCCAGCCCAGGCGATACGTTCAATGAAACCCACGACCGTCCCCGGCGATGGCCTGAACTCGAGCGGGACCCAGTCCGGCGCGGGTGCGACGGCAACATGGTCTTCGGCGCGAACGATCGTAAAGCCGAGCGCGAGCCGGTAGTGGAGATAGAGGGATTCCGACAGGTCCTCGCGCTTGAGCCGCTCGGCGCGGCTGACGTCGAGCCAGATCTCCTCGACCGCGGCCGGCTCGCCGTCGAGCCGCCGCAGCCGGCGTATACGGTGGGCTTCGCCGGCGCTGCCGAATTGCGGCAGGTCGGCGGGCTTGGGCAGCCGCTCGACGGACAGCACGTCGGCGCTCGGCAGGCCGCCACCGCCGATGCGCTCCAGGCGAAAGAAGGCATAGATCCCGAGCAAGTCGCCGCGCGCTCGCACATAGTTACCCGAGCCCTGGATGCGGTCGAGAAGGCCCTTTTCGGTCAAATCTGCCAGCGCGCGCCTGAGCGTGCCGACGGCAATTCCGAGGCTCGCGGCCATCTCGCGCTCGGGCGGCAGCCGCGCCCCGTCGGCCAGCCGTCCGGCCGCGATTTCGCGGATCAGCATTTCGCTGGTCTGCAAGTGCACAGGCAAGGGCCCGCGCATCTGGCTGGATCGGTGGCCGGGGTCCGCCCTTGTCAAATGCATCCGGTGTTCCAATCGCATCCCGGTTTCGGGTTTGGCTCCAAAATTGATACAGTATTGATCTACACAAAAACGAATGCTACGCAAGCCTTATTCGCAGCTCCGGACGTCATTGAAGAGTGGCCCGGACGTCTTTTCTGAAGAGTGGCAATGAGCATCGTCCCAATCACCTCGCCGGATCTCGATGCTGCCGAAGTCTCGTGGTTCGCCGCACTCTGCTCGGACGACTATCGTTATCTCGGCGTTCCGGACGGCGCACTGCGCTCGAGCTGGGCGCATTGCTCCGAGATCGTGAAGACGTCCGAGGCACTCGGTTTCCGCAACATCTTGTGTCCGTCGTCCTATCAGGTCGGCCAGGACACGCTGAGCTTCGTTGCCGGCTGCGCGCCGATCACGTCGAAGATCAATCTGCTTGCCGCTGTGCGCTGCGGCGAGATGCAGCCGATCATGCTGGCGCGCACGATTGCGACGCTGGACCACATGCTGGAAGGCCGGCTGACGCTGAACGTCATTTCGTCGGACTTTCCGGGCGAGACAGCCGACAGCGCCTACCGCTATCAGCGTTCCCGCGAGGTGGTGCAGATCCTGCGCCAGGCCTGGACCAGGGACAGCATCGATTTCGAGGGCGGGGTCTATCGCTACAAAGGGCTCTCGACGGCGCCGGCGAAGCCCTATCAGCAGAATGGCGGCCCGCTGCTCTATTTCGGCGGTTATTCGCCCGACGCGCTCGAGCTTTGCGCCGAACAGTGCGACGTCTACCTGATGTGGCCGGAAACCAAGGAGGAGCTTGCCGGCCGCATGAGAGCAGTCCACGAGCGCGCCGAGCGTCATGGGCGGACGCTCGACTACGGCCTGCGCGTCCACATGATCGTGCGCGATACCGAGGCAGAGGCAAAGGAATATGCCCGGGAGCTGGTTTCGAGGCTGGACGACGAGCAGGGCAGGGCGATCCGCGAGCGCGCGCTCGACGCCCGATCGCTCGGCGTATCGCACCAGGCCAGGAACCGCCAGATCGCCGATGCCGAAGGCTATGTCGAGCCGCATCTGTGGACGGGGGTCGGGCGAGCGCGCTCTGGCTGCGGCGCGGCGCTGGTGGGCTCGACCGATCAGGTTCTGTCGGAAATCGAGGCGTATATGAAGATGGGGATCCGCGCCTTCATCTTTTCCGGCTACCCCCATCTCGACGAGGCGCGTCGTTTCGGCACCAAGGTCCTGCCCCAGCTCAAGACATGCTCGCTCCCGCACGCCTATGGCCGGGTGCCCGAACGGATCCCGGCGACACCACTGGGAACGGGGGAGCGCCGCTGATGGAGCATGTCGTGTGCGATCCAGGCCTTTTGCGCAATGCCTTCGGGCGTTTCGCCACCGGCGTCACGGTCGTCACCACCGGCACGGCCGACGGCCCGGTCGCAATCACTGCCAACAGCTTCTCATCCGTGTCGCTCGACCCGCCGCTGGTGCTCTGGTCGATCGGCCGCCACTCGCGCCGGTTCGAAGCCTTCGCTAATTCCGCGCACTACGCCATTCACGTGCTGGCGGAAGATCAAATCGATCTGTGCTGGCGTTTTTCGAAGTCGGGGACGGACTTTGCCGATCTTGACCTGTCGTGGAGCGAGCACGGCGTGCCATTGCTGCCGCGAGCACTGGCGCGGTTCGAATGCAGCGTCGCCGACCGCTTCCCGGCTGGCGACCATATGATCCTGCTTGGACGTGTCCTTGAACTGCAGACGCAAGAGGGTTTGCCGCTGCTCTTTGCTGGCGGCAAGTCGCGCGCTCAAGAGGCCAGCTGATGATCGCCGGCGCCGCTCCGGGCTGGTGCCGTCGACTGGCGCACCACGAGATTGCAAGCAAGTTCGACGCGACGCGGCGGCGACCCCGAATGGGCCATGTCGTCGAGCAGCAGGCTAAGCGCCGCCGATCCGATCTCGCGCATGGGAATGTGCATCGCCGTCAGCGGCGGGTTGCAGAAGGCAGCGAGCGGCAAGTCGTCCATGCCGACCACGGACACATCGTCAGGCACCGAATATCCGGCCTCCTGGACGCCGGCGATGGCACCAAACGCCAGGCTGTCGCCAGCCGTCAGCACGGCGGTGAAATCGAGGCCGCGGGCCGCGATGCGCTCGGTCACGGCCCTGCTTGCAAGTTCCGGCAGCCAGTCCTGCACCTCGACCACGAAGTCGTCGAAGCCGGCAATGCCGGCCGTGATCAGCGCGTCGCGCCAACCTTCGTAGCGCCGCTCGATCGTGCGCCGGCCACGCCGCATCAGGAACAGGATGCGGCGGTGGCCGAGGCCGATCAGATGCTGCGCGGCAAGCATGGCGGCAGAGCGATTGCAGGGCGTCACGCTCGAATGGCGCATCGAGGGATCGTCGCCGTTGACGAGCACGATCGGTTTGGCGAATCCGGCTGTCAGCGTCAGCACGTCATCGTCGTCCAGCGTCAGAAACAGGCAGCCGGCGACGCTGTCGTCGTGCTCGGATTCACGCAGCAGCGCGATTTCGTCCTCGGGCGCCGAAACCGGCCGGGTCACCAGTTCGACGCCCAGCAACCGGGCGCGCTCGTTGAGCCCGTCAAGGACATGGTAGGTGAACTGATTGCGGGCACTGTCCACCATTGCCACGCTGCTTGCGGCCAGGATGACCTTGCGGCCGGCAACCGAGGCGGGAATGGCATAGTTCATCGACTTCGCCGTTTCGATGATCTTGGTGCGAAGCTCGTCCCTCACGCCGCCGACGCCGCTCAGCGCACGAGAGGCGGTGCTGACCGACACGCCGCAACGCGCCGCGATCTCCTCAAGTCGAATGCGGCGGCTGGGGCGGCCGCGCTTGCCCTGGATATTCATCCGCTCCGTCACCTCCGGCAAAGTCATCCGATTAATGCAAAAAATTTTCGGATTGCGCAAGAAAAATGGCTGTGAAACAGTTCCGATGAAGCGGGAGAAACGGAGGAGTGATGCCGCTATCGGCCGAACGCCTGAATTCCGCGCTTGCCAGCCTCGTGGCCGGCATGACCGGCTTGCGTCATGACGGGCGGTTCCATGAGCCGAATCTCGACGGCACGCCGGGCGACTATGTCAGCTTTGACAGCTGGGAATGGCCGCAAGGCGTCGGGCTCTACGGGCTGGTTCGACTGTGGGCGCAAACCGGCGACGATCGGCTGCTGCAGACGATCGAGGCCTGGTACGACCGACGCATCGCTGCCGGTCTCCCTGCGATGAACGTCAACACCACCGCGCCTCTGCTGGCGCTAAGTGAATTGTGGCGGCGCCGCCGCCAGCCGCGTTTCGAGCCGGTCCTGCGCGAATGGGCCGAGCAGGTAGCCACCGTCTTGCCACGGACGCCAGAAGGCGGTTTCCAGCATGATGTTTCGGACCGGGTCAACGACGACGAATTGTGGGACGACACGCTGTTCATGGTAGCACTGTTCCTCGCATCGTATGGCCAGGCTGCCGGCCAGCGTCGCTTCGTCGAGGAAGCAGAACGGCAATTCCTGGTCCACGCCCGTTATCTCGCCGACCCGGCATCAGGGCTGTGGTTCCACGGCTGGACGTTCGCGGGACGGCACAATTTCGCCCGCGCGCTTTGGGCGAGAGGCAATGCCTGGATCACGGTCGGTATCCTCGACCTGGTGGAGTTCGCCGAAATTGCGCCTTCGGTTCGGGCCTATCTGCTCGGCGTGCTGGAGACGCAGATCAACGCCCTGCTCAAGGTGCAGGCAGGTTCGGGCGCCTGGCACACTCTGCTCGACGACCCGACGTCTTACGAGGAGATTTCTGCCACGGCCGGTTTCGGCTACGGGCTGATGAAAGCCGCGCGGCTCGGAATCGGCTCGACAGAGTGCCGTGCCGCCGGGCTCCGCGCCTTGGAAGCCGTGGTGGCCAACATCGATGACAAAGGTGTGGTGGCGAACGTGTCCTATGGCACACGCATGGGCGCCGACCTGCAGTTCTATCGCGGTATACCCATCCATCCGACGGGCTACGGGCAGGCGCTGGCCATTCTGTGCCTGACCGAAGGGGCGCGGCATCTGCAGCCGAAGGTGGAGGCGGCATGATGCGGACGCTCTATGGCGCGTCGCCGGCCGACATTGCCGGCATGGACACGGACCGGCTGAGGACCGAGTTCCTGGTCGACGGCTTGTTCCGGCCTGGCGCGATCGAATTCGTCTACACCCATGTCGACCGCATGATCGTCAGTGGCGCGGTGCCGCTGGCCAACCCGCTGACATTCGGCAACGGGGCCGAAGTCGGCACCGCGCTCTTCTTTGACGCGCGCGAGATGGGCATTGCCAATCTCGGCGGCAATGGCGCGGTCGCGGTGGACGGCAGGCGCTTTCCCGTGGCTAACCGCGACATCGTCTATGTCGGACGCGGAGCACGCGAGGTGACGCTGGAGAGCGACGATCCGGAGAGGCCGGCACGCTTCTATATGAACTCGGTGCCGGCCGGCGCCGATATTGCGCACCGTCTCATCGTCAGCAGCGAAGCCAAGCCGCTTGTGCTCGGCGAGGAGGCTCGTGCGAACAAGCGCACGCTGCGCATGTACATCCATCCCGAAGTGGCCCCGTCCTGCCTCTTGCTGATGGGGATCACCGACCTCGCGCCGGGCAGTGTGTGGAATACTATGCCGCCGCATCTGCATGAGCGGCGCATGGAAGCTTATTGCTACTTCGACCTCGCCGAGGCCGACCGTGTGGTCCATCTGATGGGCCGGCCTGACAAGACGCGCCACCTGATGGTTGCGGACGGTGACGTTGTCCTGTCGCCCGCCTGGTCTATCCATATGGGTGCCGGCACCGGCCCTATGCTTTCGTCTGGGGCATGACCGGCGAAAACCAGGCCTACACCGATGTCGATCCAGTACCCGTGAAGGATTTGCGATGAGCGAGGCCGCGCAAAGCGTTCGGACGGACTTTACGCTGCGCCGGCCGCTCGTGGCGGGGCAGCCAATCGTCTATTGGCGGCTCGGGTCTATCGCCGAGCAACGCTACGACGTGGCCGACCAGCCCATGCAAGGCGAGATGGATCCCTTCTTCTTCCTTACCAAGCACAAGAATTTCATTCCCCATGAATATCCGTGCCGCACGCAGTTCGCAGCGGAACGACGCGGCAAGCGACCACAGGTCAGCGCCGAATTCGGCGCTGAGCGCATCTGGCTGCCCTTCGCCTCGCCACGCATAGACCTGTCGGGCTTCTGGTTCCGGCCGACGGTGCTTGGAACCTGGGCCGAGACCACCATCGAGGCGGCCTCGAGTGGCGAGGTGATGGTACGGCTGCGTACATGCGGCGGCGCCATACTCTTTGCCAATGGCGAGGAAGCCGGCTGGATGGCGCCCTACGGCCGCAATCTGGAAAGTGCCGAGCACTTCAAGATCGTGCTGAGGGTCGGCCGCAACGACATTCGCATATGGTTCGACGATCTCGCCGAGCGCGACGCCCGCTACTATTTCCAGCTCGATTATCTATCCGGTCCGGCTGCTTCGGTCGCACTGCCGATCGAAGTCGAGAGCGGCGTTGCCGATGCGATGGAAGCAGCCCTCGACGACATGCATTTCGACCGTCCCGCCTATGACGGCGGCGAGGTGGCGCTCGTCACCGGCGTGGCCCTGCCGCGCGACGCGCAAGTTGAGATCGAGATCGAAGGCGATTTCATGTCGATCGAGACGCCGGTGCGCTTCGCCTTCGATCTGCCAACGGGCCAGACGCGGCTGCCGATCGCCGATACCGAGCAGCTGCCGGCCGACTTTCGCCATTTCAAGGTAACGCTGAGGGTCGCAGACCATGCCGTAACGCGTGTCTTCGGCGTCGAGATATGCCACGCGCGCCGTCAGGGCGAGGCACCGGAAACGCTTGCCGCGCGTATAGATGAGGCTCTGCGCGAGGTCGCCGGTCACGCCGAGGCCGATACGGTGCGCGCGCTGGCGCGCCTGGCGATCGGGCAGCAGGGCGCCGAGACCGACGCCATGATCTCCGGCGCGCTGCCGGCGATCGAGGATTGTCACGATTGCGCCGACTTCATCCTGGTGCCGCTGCTGTGGTGCCGCAAGGCCTATGGCGATCGGCTGGAAGTGAGCCTGCGCGCGCGCGTCGACAACGCCATCCTCGCCTATCGCTACTGGATGGACGAGCCCGGCAATGATGTGCAGTGGTACTTCTCCGAGAACCACGCGCTGCTCTTCCACACCGCCGCCTATATTGCTGGGGGCCTATTGCCTGATGCACGGTTCGTGCGGTCGGGCCGCCTTGGCCGCGAACAGTCCGCGGTGGGGGCCGCGCGGGTGCGAGCCTGGCTCGACCATTTCGAGGCATGGGAGATGGCCGAGTTCAACTCGGCACCCTATTTTCCGATCGACCTCAAGGGCCTGTGCGCACTCTACGCGCTGGCCCCGGACAAGGACATCGCCGAACGTGCCGGCAAGGCAATCATACGCCTGCTTGAAATCGTCGCCCGCTCGGCGCATCGCGGCATCCTCACCGGGGCGCAGGGCCGCTCCTATGAGCACACGCTGCGCGCCGCGCGTTCCCTGGAATTATCCGGCATCTGCCGCATGCTTTGGGGCAGGGGCAATTACGGCATGCGCTTTCACGCGCTGCCGCAGCTGGCACTCTGCCTGCAAGATCACGATTTGAGCGTTCCGGACGGGTTGGCAGCAATTGCTTCCCTCACCGAGGATACGGCGTGGGAATGGACTTTCGCGCAGGGACAAGACCGCTTCGCGCGGCTCTACCACTACAAGACGCGCGGCCATGCGATGGGCAGCGCCGCTGGCTATCGCTGGAATCAATGGGGTTATCAGGAGACCGTCATTCACGCCCGGCTGGGCAAGAATCCGGATGCGCAGATCTGGATCAACCACCCCGGCGAAGTGCTTCAGTCGGGATATGGCAGACCATCATATTGGGGCGGCTCAGGCACTTTGCCCCGGCTTCACCAATACCGCGACCTCGCCGTCGTCAGCTTCTCCTGCTCGGAACAGCCCGACTTCACGCACGCCTGGTTCCCCGCACGTGCCTTCGATGCCGTGCAAATGGGTGGCGATCGGGCGTTCGCGCAATCGGGCGACGCCTTCGTCATGCTCAAGACGGATGTGTCGCTCACGCAGGTCGTGGCCGGCCCGACCGCCGGCAACGAGTTGCGGGCGGCGGGACGCAGGACGACGTGGCTCGTTCGCCTCGGTGACCGGAATGCCAATCTGTCGGCCCTTGACGCCTGGACTGCCGTTTTTGGGGATCTGTCGGTGCGGCCAGGTCCCGACGGCGAGTTGATCGTCGAGGATCCGGAGTACGGCACGGTGCATTTCCTCGCCGACGCAAGGATCGTGGCTGAGGGACGTACACTCGATCCGGCCAACTGGACCGTGCGCGGTGAGGCGATGCGCATGAAGCACAGAGAGTAGGGAGGAAATCGGCTGCGACGCTCAAGAGGAGAGGGCGTGGCCGCTTGAACCATCGGGGCGCCGCCCCGCTAAAGGAGGAGACGAAGCATGAATAAGACCCGCACTTTGCTGGCCGCGCTATCGGTCAGCCTGCTCGCATCGACCAGCGCATTCGCCGGCGACGTGCGCATCATGTGGTATTCGGACGGTGTCGAGGGCGATGTCATCCAGGACATTCTGAACCGCTTCATGAAAGACAATCCCGACATCCACGTCACCCTCGACAACGTCGCCTACAAGGTGATCCAGGAGCAGTTGCCCATCCAGCTCGAAGCCGGCCAGGGTCCGGACATCGCCCGCGTCACCAATATCAAGGAGCTTGCCCAGCATTGGCTCGATCTCAGGCCACTGGTGGTCGATCCGAAATATTGGGAGGACAATTTCGCTGACACGCTGGACTGGATGCGCCCCGACGGCTCCAACGCCATCCCGGGTTTCATGACCCAGCTCACGCTCACCGGCGGCTTCGCCAACAAGACGCTGTTCGAACAGGCCGGCGTGCCGCTGCCCGGCGACAAGGCGACCTGGGACGACTGGATCAACGCCGCCGCCGAGGTGGCGAAGAGCCAGCAGCTTCCGGCTGCCTTCGCCATCGACCGTTCCGGTCACCGCATTTCGGGTCCGAATGTCTCCTTCGGAGCGAACTATATCGGCCCCGATGGCATGCCGGCGAAAGTGGACGACGGCACTAAGGCGTTCGTCGGCAAGCTCGTCGACTGGACCGCCAAGGGCCTGATGCTGAAGGATACCTGGGTGTCAGCGGCAGGCTCGACCTATCGCGCGGCCGCCGATGACTTCATCAACGCCCAGATCCCGTTCTACTATTCGGGCAGCTGGCAGGTCGCCAATCTGTCGACCAAGATCGGCGACAGTTTCGACTGGGTGGCAACCGGCTCGCCCTGCGGTACTGCAGGCTGTTCGGGCGTGAAAGGCGGCGCGGCGCTGGTCGCCATCAAATACACGAAGAATCCCAAGGACGTCGCTAAGGTCATGGATTATCTGGCCCGTGAAGACGTGGTGAAAGAGTTCAGCGAGCGCACGCTGTTTCTGCCCGCGCACAAGGGCGTCGTAGACAAGGGCGGGCTGAAATGGGTCTCGGCCGACAAGAATGTCGGTCCGGCGCTCGACAAATTCGTCAAGGCGGCGGGTGAAACCCTGCCGGCGGCCGATGCGCTGCCGCCGTGGAAGTGGGCCAATGCTTACTTCGCCGCGCTGGTGACGCGCGTCAGCCAGGTGATGGCCGGCGAGCTCAGCCTCGACGATGCCTGGGGCAGGATCGACCAGGATATCGCCGACAAGGTTGCCGAGGCGAAGTGACCGCCGCCGCGACACTGAAGGCATGGATTGGCGCCGCCCTCGCGGCGCCGGTCGTGTGGCTGGCATCGATCGTCAACGTGCCGCTGAAGTTCTGGCAGCGCGCGACGGGCACCGGCGGCATGGCCGCGTTCTTCCTGGCCCCAAACATGGCGATCTTCGGCATTTTCGTCCTGGTGCCGATGATCATCAACTTCTTCTATTCGGCCACGTCAGGAACGGCCTACTTCCTGCAGGGCCGAACCTATGTCGGGCTCGAGCAATACCAGCGCCTGCTCGATTGCGGCAACTACCTGGACACTGCCACTTGCCACGAGGATCTCTTCTGGAAGGCCGTGCACAATACCGGCCTGTTCGTCGTCGTGCAGGTGGCGCTGATGACGGTCGTGTCGATGGCGACAGCGCTGATCCTCAACCGTGAGATCGTCGGGCGCAGCTTCTGGCGCGCGGTGTTCTTCTTTCCGGTGCTGCTGTCGCCCGTCGTCACCGGTCTGATCTGGCGCTGGATCCTGCAACGCCAGGGCTTGCTGAACCTGATCGTCCATGATCTGGGCGGCGAGCCGCACAACTGGCTGACCGACCGCTTCTGGGCTTTCACCGCCGCCGTCAGCGTTTCGGTCTGGGCCCATATGGGCTTTTATACGCTTATCCTGCTTGCCGGATTGCAGGCGATCCCGCGCGACCTTTACGAAGCGGCCGAGATGGACGGCACGAAGCCGGCGCGGGTGTTCTGGCGCATCACGCTGCCGCTGCTGATGCCTAACCTGCTTGTCGTCATCGTGCTGACGCTGATCCGCGCCGTGCAGATCTTCGACGAAGTCTATGTGCTGACGGGTGGAGGGCCGGGAACCTCGACCCTCTATATCACGCAGTACATCTATGAGATCGGCTTCGCCTCCCTGCTGCGCAATCCGGGGCTGGCTTCGGCGGCTTCGATCTTGATGGGGTTGGTGCTGGTCGTGCTCACCTTAGTTCAGCTGCAGGTCGGACGCCGGGGTGAGCGGAAAGGAGCCCGCGAATGAGCAGCGTCATGACATTCCTGACCCGCCGGCGCGGCGGTCGCGGCTGGCACTGGACGGATATCGTGAGCTGGCTGTGGCTGCTCGGCGGCGTTGTCATCATGTTCGGTCCGGCCGTTTGGCTGGTGGGTTCGTCATTCAAGACACCGGCACAGCTCGCCGAGTTCCCGCCGACCATAATGCCTTATGTCAGCCAACAGGCGAGGGTCGAAGGCTACGATAAGCCGCTGGCCCTCTACAGGGTGAAGCTTCCGGATGGTTCGACCAAGGTGCTGGCCGAGGTGCGGCGCATCGGCATCATGGCGCAAATGGTGGACCCGCAGGCGCCGAACGATATCGTCAAGGTCAACATCGCCGACCGGCAGCCGGTGCGCGAAATCGGCTTCGCAACGGAGAACTACACCGAGCCCTTCGTCCATTTCGACTTCCTGCGCTATCTGCGCAATTCGGTCTTTGTGACGGCAATGGCGACGCTGATCACGCTGCTCACCAATTCGATGGCCGCCTTCGCCTTGTCGAAATACAAGTTCCGCGGCCGCGATCTGACGATGCTTGTGATCGTCGGTACGCTGATGGTGCCGCTGTCGGTCATCCTGGTGCCGCTCTATTCGGTGGTGGGCGCCGTCGGACTGCTCGATTCGCTGTGGGGCGTGATCTTGCCGACCGTGGCGACGCCGACCGGCGTCTTCCTGCTGCGCCAATATATGCTGACCATCCCGGACGAGCTGCTCGATGCGGCGCGCATGGACAACGCTTCCGAATGGCAGATCTACTGGCGCATCGTATTGCCGCTTGCAGCACCGGCGCTCGCCGTGCTGGCGATCTTCTCGGTCGTCTGGCGCTGGAACGACTTTCTGTGGCCGCTGGTGGTGCTGTCGCGCAAGGAACTCTACACACTCCAGGTCGGCCTCAACACCTATGCCGGCCAGCTAAACGTGCAGTGGCACTACATCCTGGCGATGACCGTGGTGACGATGATCCCCGTCGTCCTCGTCTTCGTCTTCCTGCAGCGTTACATCACTTCCGGCATTGCCGGCACCGGACTGAAGTGAGGATGTCATGGGACGGATAACGCTGACCAACATCGATCGCGCTTACGGCAAGATGAAGATCTTGCACGGCATCAACCTCGACGTCGGGGACGGCGAGATGCTAGTCCTCGTCGGCCCGTCGGGTTGCGGCAAGTCCACGCTGCTGCGGCTGATTGCCGGGCTCGATCGGCCGACCGACGGCAAGATCGAGATCGACGGGGTCGACGTCACCAACGTTTCGGCCGCGCAGCGCGGTCTGGCGATGGTGTTCCAGTCTTACGCGCTCTACCCGCACATGAGCGTGCGCCAGAACCTCGCCTTCGGGCTCGAAAACATCCGTATGCCGAAAGCCGAGATCGACGCGCGGATCACGGAAGCGACGCGCATGCTGGAAATTGCTTCCTATCTAGACCGCCGGCCCGGTCAATTGTCGGGCGGCCAGAAGCAGCGCGTGGCGATCGGCCGTGCGGTGGTGCGCAATCCGACCGCCTTTCTACTCGACGAACCGCTGTCCAACCTCGATGCCGAACTGCGCATCACCATGCGCGCTGAACTGGCGGGCCTGCACCGGCGGCTGGCAACCACGATGATCTACGTCACCCATGACCAGATCGAGGCGATGACGCTGGCGGACCGCATCGTGGTCATGCGCTCGGGGCGGATCGAACAGGTCGGCCGGCCGCTCGATCTCTACAACGCGCCGGCCAACCTGTTCGTCGCCGGCTTCATCGGCGCGCCGCGGATGAACCTGCTGCCGGTGAAGGTGCGTTCGGCAAGCGGCGCCGAGGTGCGTGTCGAAGGTCCGGGCGGGCTGTCGGCCTCGGTCGCCGCCGACGGGGTCGCGCTGAAACCGGGAGACGACGCGACGCTTGGCATCCGACCACACGACATCCAACTTTCGGATGGCAGCAAGGGATCGGTGGAAGCGCGGATAACGCTGGCCGAGGCGCTGGGACCGGAAACCGTTGTCCACGCCACCATTGCCGGCGACAGCAAACTTATCGCCGTTCTCAAGCAGCAGGGCGTTGAATCGCAAGGGCCGCCGATCCACCTCGCTCTGCCGCCGGAGCGCATGCATCTCTTCGATGCCGCCGGGCTGCGTGTCGCACCGCGTTAGCCGGAGGCAAGATAGCGGGTTGTTTCATGAACTGTCGCAACTGCCGCACGGCGAACGCGTGTTGCGCGCTTGTCAAATACAAAATAGGTGAACGTTAAGACAACCAAACTCTTCAAGAGGGCGCTCTCTGCGATCATTGCTGCCACGGGATGTCCGGAATTTACTTCAAAGTGGATTTTCTCGTGGACGGTCTTCGGCAATACGGAGATCCGCGCCGCCACGTTCGCGCGCCTGAATCCGGCCGACTGACAATACGACCTGTGCTGAGGTTCAGTACGAACTACCGATCAGGGCAAATGGGATGTTCGTCCGCATGATAGCGGCGAGGTCGTGAAATCCGCGATCGTTCTTCAGTTCTGCCTTGTTGCAGAGCCGCAGCTCGAAGGAGACGTTCTCGTGAGACTCTATTGCGCACCGTGGGTTTGCAGCCTTGCCGAACGGCTCGCTCTTCGGCAGGCGGAGATCTCCTTCGATAGTGCGCGCGTCGACTTGGGGTCGAGGCAATCATGAGCCAACCCGCAAGATCGCGATCGCCCTCGTTGCCCTTATGGTGCTGCCAATGGCAGCTATTTGGAGCTGGCAGTGGTTTACAAGGGGCCGGTTCGAGGAAACGACCGATAACGCCTATCTCCGTGGAGACATTACCAGCATCGCTCCGAAGCTCGCCGGTTACGTCGTCGAAGTCGACATAGACGACAATGCCAGTGTGTCAAAAGGTGCTGTCCTGTTTCGCATCGACGACAGCGACTACAAGGCCAAGGCGGAGCAGGCGAAAGCCAACGTCGCCGCCCGGCAGGCGGAAATCGCCAACATCAAGGCGACCCGTGAACTGCAGGACGCATTGATCGCGCAGGCCGAGGCGCAGAAGCAATCTGCCGCAGCCGACCTGCAATTCGCCCGCGCCAACTTAAGCCGCTACGTCACGCTGCAGAAGAACGGAACCGCAAGCGATCAGAAGCTGCAGGATGCGCAGGCCGGCCATGACAAGGCAAGGGCATCGCTGGACGGCGCAGAGGCCAATCTGTTGGCTCAGAAGTTGAAGCTCGGCGTCCTGGATGCACAATTGTCCGGCGCGCAGGCAGCCCTGTCGCAGGCACAGGCAGCGCTCGACCTGGCAATGCTAGACCTGGCCAACACCGTCGTGAGGGCCCCGGTCGACGGCATCGTCGGCAATCGCCAGATCCGGGTCGGCCGCTATGTTACTCCAGGGACGGCAGCCCTGGACATCGTTCCGGTTAACGATGTCTGGATCGTCGCCAACTTCAAGGAAACACAGCTGAAGCAGGTTGAGATCGGCCAACGGGTCCGCGCCATGGTCGACCAATATCCAGATCTTGAAATCGACGGTGTTGTCGACAGTTTCGCTCCTGGCAGCGGCGCAGCCTTCAGCCTGCTGCCGCCGGACAATGCCACCGGAAATTTCATTCGAGTCGTCCAACGCGTGCCGGTCAAGATCAGGATGACGCGCAATCCGTTGCCCGGCCGCCTGGTTCCGGGACTCTCGGCTCGCGTTGCCATCACCGTCGGCGCCGGGGATGCTCCGGCCGTAGCGCAGGAAATGCAGACAGGCAGGACCGCGAACGGGCGCTCAGCGCAATGATGCACCTCGCCGAAACGGCGGCTGTGCAGCGCCATCCCGGCACCCTGCGCGCTTCCTTGATAGCAATCGGCGTCGTGCTGGCCGCCTTCATGGACGCGGTCGCATCCACCGCACTGTCCATCGGCCGGATCGACATGCTTGGCGACACCTACGCAACGTCGGACGAGCTGGCGATGGTCGACGTGGTTTTCATCGCGGCGAAGCTGACGGCGTTCCTTGTCGCTCCGCTTCTTGTAACGGCAGCCAGGCCGACCGCCTGCCTCCGCGCGGGGGTTGTCGCCCTTCTGCTGGCATCCGCGGCCTTGACGTTGTCGGTGGACCTCACCTGGATTTGCATCTGCCGCATTGTCCAGGGGCTGGCCGGCGGCACAATTCTCGTCGCCGGCCAGACGCTGCTGTTCTTTCGCTTCCCGCATCGGCATCAGCCGGTCGTTCAGGCAGTTTTTGCCGTAGGCGCCGTCATGGCTCCGACGACCGTCACGCCGGCCCTGCAGGGCTGGCTTGTCGACCATCTTACCTGGGAGTGGATATTCCTGAGCATCATTCCGCTCGGCATCGTCTCCCTTGTCCTGTTGGCGGCGGACGGCGATCGGACCTTTTGGCGGAAAACCAGGTTTCCTGCCGTCGAGATATTGTTGCTCGGCATCAGCGCCGCGCTTTTGACCTACGTCTTGCTGCAAGGCAGCAGGTTCAACTGGTTCGACGACACCGACATCACCTTCCTTGCCGCAACTGGTATGACGGCCGCCGGCCTTCTGGCCGTCTGGGAGACCCGCCTTCGTTCAGAAGGCTCACTGCTGGCCATCTCGCCCCTTGGCAATCCGGACTTTCGCTTTGGCCTTCTCGTCAGCTTCGTCGCCGGCTCTGCCCTTTCAGGCAGCGCCTATCTCATTCCGGCTTTTGCCCTCAACGTGCTCGATTTTACCGCCACGGGCGCAGGAGTGCTTCTGCTGCCTAGCGGAGCCATGCTCGCGCTTGGACTTCTGTTGTCCGGCTTCGTCATCCAAAAGACCGGGATGCGCCCGATCACGCTTGCGCCGTTTGGCATTCTGCTCTTCGCAGGCGCCATGTGGCTGCTGTCCGCTTCGACGAGCGGTAGCGGATCACCGGACCTGACCCTTGCTCTGCTGCTGCGAGGATTCGGCCTCGGCCTTCTGTTCGTGGCACTGACGCTGATTACACTGCAGGGCCTTGCCCCTGATGCGCTGCCGTTCGGCATCGGGCTGTTCAACTTCGGCAAGCAGGCGGGCGGTCTGACCGGCACAGCCCTCTTGCAGACGTATATTGATCACCAGAATGTCCACAACCGGACGATACTGACGTCCCACCTCGTCAATGGCGATCCAGCCGTGGACCAGCGCTTGAGAGCCACTGCGAACGTTCTGGCGAATAGTATCGACAGCGCCGCGGCAACCAAGGCCGCGCTGCCGCTGCTGCAGCGCGCGCTTGAGAAGCAGGTCGCCACGATCTCGTTCGACGAAGCTTTCTTCGCGCTCGTCCTGCTGTTCGCGGTCGCTGCGCCCTGTCTCATTGTCGCCAAACAATTGCTCGCCCGCCAAGCCGCTCCGCAGAACTAAAACCGCGTCCAGGCCCTATACTTTGGAACAGATGTTTTGGTCGGGCGAGGCTTCCAGATTATCTCATGAGCCGTGTTAACCGGACGAGACAGGGATGACGAATGCAGAGGTTTTTCCGGTTTCACTCTGCAGCCGACGAAGAGGCAGCCGAGCGTCTTACCTGTCCGGCTCGTATTTCCCAGTGGTGGGTGTTGACGCGTCGATCCGCGTCGCTTCTTGCCCGAGGCGATCGTTAGGCGCGCCGTAGCGGCCGGGCCGCCGCAGCGGCGATATCTCCGCGCAATGCATGGATTTCCATGAGATGCAGCCGGGGCATCGCGGGACTAGATTTAGGCGGTGAGTTCGCCTGTCCAGATATTGAAAACAAGTGCTATATCAGGCGCTGACCGTCCCCAGGCTTTTTTGTCCGACAGGAGAAGCCAATGACAGCAGCGTCCAACTCACTTGGCGAAATCGACCCCGAAGCAACGCTCGCGCTGCAAATCATCGAGAGCATGCCCGGCCACGCGTGGGCAGCCGATGCCGCCGGAAGATTCACCTATGTCAGCCCAACCACCGTGGCGTTCTTCGGCAACACGCATGAGGATCTCAACACTTCCGAAGACGACGATGAGTTCGGCTGGCGTCGAGCCGTCCATCCCGACGATTATGATCCTGTAGCCGCCAGATGGCGGCATTGCCTCGAAACCGGCGATCCCTATGATACCGAGCATCGTCTGCGGCGCGCCGATGGCGTCTATCGCTGGTTTCGAAGCTCAGGACGACCATTTCGCGATAGCCAGGGCCGCATCGTTCAATGGTACGGCACGACAATAGACATTGAGGACCAGAAGCGGGCCGAGTCAGCATTGCGTGACCGCGAGCGGGAACTCTCGCAACTGGTGGACATGGTCCCGAGTCACATCTGGCGCCTCGATCCCGACGGCGAGCCGATCTTCTTCAATGGGCGCATGGTCGACTTTCTCGGCCTCGACGCAGCGGATCTGGACCGACCGGGCATGAGCCGGCTGGCAGCGATGATACAGGCCGCCGTTCATCCGGACGACGCGGCAGCATTCGGCGATGCACTCCGTGGTTGCTTCGCTACCGGTGCGAGCTTCGCCATGCGCTATCGCCTGCGCCGTGCCGATGGCGTCTATCGCTGGATGTCGAGCCGGGCGGAGCCGATGCGCGATGACGCTGGCCGCATCGTCCAGTGGTACGGCCTCTGTCACGACATAGACGATCAGATGCACGCTGAAGCGGCGTTGCGGCAGAGCGAGCAGCAACTTCAGCACATGATCGACGCCGTGCCGGTCCGCATCTGGAGCGTGATGCCAACCGGCGGGCCGGTCTACTTCAACAAGCGGTACCAGGACCATTTCCGCTCCGTTATCGCCAACTTTGATGCGCTCGGCGAGCCGGGCATCGAAACGTTGCTGCACGAGGTGATTCATCCCGAAGATGCGCCCGAGGTGCAGCGCACGTTGCTGAGGTGTTTCGAAACAGGCGGCGGCTCCGCGATGCGGTTTCGCTGGCGCGAAAAAGACGGCATCTATCGCTGGGCTGAGTGCAGGGTCGAGCCGCGGCGCGATGACGACGGAACGGTCGTGCAGTGGTACGGGGTTTCTCTCGACATCGACGATGAGGTGCGCGCGCAAGCGGCGTTGCGCAAAAGCGAGCGGCGCCTTCAGCAGCTTATCGATACCGTGCCCGCTTTGATCTGGAGTACGACACGGGAAGGGACGCCTTCCTACGTCAACAAGCGGTTCACCGACGTAACCGGGGCCACGCTCGGTGACATCACCGCCCCGGACGGCTCGCCGTCGCTGAGCGTGATCCATCCCGACGATATCGACACGGCACGGCAGGCGATCCGCCATTCATTCGCAACGGGCGTGCCTTACGTTCAGAGATATCGCCAGAGGCGGGCCGACGGCGGCTATCGCTGGACCGAGACTCGCGCGGAGCCGTTGCGCGACGAAGATGGCAGCATCCTCCAGTGGTACGGCGTAAGCGTCGACATCCATGACCTGGTGACCACGCAAGCCGCATTGCACGACCGCGAACGAGAGCTCTCGCAGCTCGTCAACATGGTTCCGAGCTACCTCTGGCGGCTGTCTTCGAACGGCGAGCCGACCTTCTTCAACAGGCGCCTGATAGATTTTCTCGGCCTGGACATAGCGGACGCGGAAAAGCCGGACACGAGCCGGCTGGCGGCCTTCATTGCGACCGTCGTCCATCCCGACGATGCCGCCAGCCTGAGGGAAGCACTCAACAGCTGCTTCGCCACCGGCGAGCGCTTCTTCATGAAGTACCGCCTGCGGCGTGCCGACGGCGTTTATCGCTGGATGGAGGGTCGCGCGGAGCCGCTGCGGGATCCGGGTGGACGCATCGTCCAGTGGTACGGCCTTACGCACGACATCGACGATCAGCTGCGCGTCGAAGAGGCGCTGCGCGAGAGAGAACGCGCGCTCTGGCAGCTCGTTGAAACGCTGCCGGCAATGATCGATTGCGCCGCGCCGGATGGCGAGCCGATATATCGTAGCCAGCAGCTCCGCGAATTCCTCGGATACAATCTCGAGGAATTGGACGAAGCGGGAAAGTCCCGGCTGGCCGGCACACTCGACGCCGGTGTTCATCCCGACGACCTGACAGGTGTCAAAGAGAGATATGCCCATTGTTTGTCCACAGGCGAGCCGTATGCGCGACGGCACCGTCTGCGGCGCTTCGATGGTGAATATCGCTGGGTCGAGACGCGCGCCGCGCCGATGCGCAACGCTGAAGGTGCCATCGTGCAGTGGAACGTTATCTGCCTCGACATCGAAAATGAGGTGCGGACACAAGAGGAGCTTCGGCTGGCACAAGAGAGACTTGCGCGTGCGAGCCAGGCGGCGAGCCTTGCCGAACTCTCCGCATCCATCGCTCATGAGGTGAACCAGCCGCTGGCCGCCATCGTCGCCAACTCCAATGCATGCCACCGCTGGCTGTCCGCCGAGCCCCCGAACGTCGAGCGCGCGAAAATCACGGCCGAGCGCATCATCCGCGATGCCAACTCGGCAGCGGATGTCATCAGCCGCATCCGTGCCTTGTTCAGACCTTCGCTTGAAATGAGAACCAGCACGCCGATCCCCAGCGTGGTTGCCGAAGCACGTGACCTTATGGCCGAGGAAGCCATGCGGCGTCGCGTTCGCATGGACATCGACGTCGAAAGCAACCTTCCGCTGGTTGCGTTCGATCGCGTCCAGATCCAGCAGGTCTTGGTCAACCTCATTCGCAACGGCATGGAGGCGATGGACTCCACCGCGGGCGACAAGGTTCTCGGGCTGCGCGTGCGCCGGATAGAGGACACGATCCAGACCGAGGTCAGCGACCGCGGCCCGGGTATCGAACGTCCTAATAAGATATTCGAGCCGTTCTTTACGACGAAAGGGAACGGGATGGGCATGGGGCTGGCGATCTCCCGTTCGATCGTCGAGTCTCACGGCGGACGCCTATGGGCGGAGAACAGTGTGCCGCATGGAGCGACATTCATCTTCACTCTCCCGGTTGAAGCGAAAGCTGTGCAATGATGCCGGACGACGACAATCGTCCTCATCTTGGACGATGCTGAACGTATCCGGCGCTCAGCAAACGCTTGGTTTATTCTCCTTTCGGTGAAGGGCCTCGCCGCCCCGCGCAATGCATGGATTTCCATGAGGTGCGGTTGGGGCGTGGCGGGATTAGGGTGGCGGTGTGAGTCCGTCAGCCCAGATCCAGCTACCAAGAGCAAGTGCTATACGAAGCGCCGACAATCCCCAGAGTTTGTTTGTCCGTCAGGGGCACCCGATGACGACAGCGCCCAACTCACTTGGCGAGACCGATTCCAACGCAACGCGCGCGTTAACGCATGACTTGGACCGATCCGGACCGGGAAGTGGCCGACCTTTCGCGACGAATGAACCGGGCCTGATTCGCGGCAACATGATCAGCGATCTTGAAAGAGGCAGGTTATCGCGCGTCTGGTCGCACCGTCCCCAATTCTTGCATCTGGGGCTTTTTATTACGGCCTATGTCCTGGGCTGCGGCTTCGCCCAGTCGCTCGCAATCATACCTGGAACAGGGATTTCCATTTGGCCTCCGAGCGGGCTGTTCATCGCTACGCTTGTCTTCGCCTCCAGGTATAGCTGGCCGTGGTGGGTGCTGGGGGCCTGTCTGGCCGAACTGTTCAGCAACTTCTTGTGGTTCCACACTCCGCTGCCCGCGGCCTTCCTGATCTTTGCCGGCAACGCTCTTGAAGCGGTGGCCGGCGCATGGCTCGTGAACCAGACCTGCAAGCGCCCAGTTCGGCTGGAAACCTTGCGCGACGTTCTCGCATTCGTCGTACTGGCCGCTGGAATTGCGCCAGTTGCAAGCGCGACGGTGGGAAGTGCGGCGCTTGCGTGGTTTGGCATACAATCGCAAACCTTTGCGACGGCTTGGCCGCTGTGGTGGATCGGAGACGCGACGGGAGTCCTGATCGTAGCGCCACTGGCGCTGGTCGTGTTCCAGAACTGGCGCGGCAAGGCGCAGCTCTCAGCAGCGCGGTGGATGGAAGCTTGCGTCCTGGGGCTGATCTTTCTTGGTATCGCCGCCCTTTCCTTGAGCGGCTATCTGCCCTTCGCCTACATCATCATGCCGCCTCTTCTTTGGGCCGCAGTGCGCTTTGAGTTCAGAGGCGCCGCCGTAGCATTGACCGTCCTCGCTCTGATCACGGCGGTATTCACGATATCCGGCGCCAGCCAATTTGCCGGCGATCCCGAGTCCCAGAAGCACAACCAGATCATGCTGCAGCTTTTTCTGGCCATCTCGGCATTTTCGGCGCTCGTCGTGGCCGCCATATCCCGGCAGCATCAGGCGGCGGTGCTCACTTTGCGTGAAAGCCTTGAGGCATTGGGCGACCGGGAGCGGGAGCTCTCGCAGCTTGTCGACATGGTTCCGAGCCACGTTTGGCGCCTGAGGCCCGATGGCGATCCGACCTTTTTCAACAAGCGCATGGTCGACTTTCTCGGCCTGGACGTAACGGATTTGGACAAACCG
The DNA here is from genome assembly GCF_040317575.1 of Mesorhizobium sp. M1423. Lineage (NCBI taxonomy): Bacteria > Pseudomonadati > Pseudomonadota > Alphaproteobacteria > Hyphomicrobiales > Phyllobacteriaceae > Mesorhizobium > Mesorhizobium sp. M1423. The sequence goes on along the minus strand of NZ_JAMYKU010000004.1, from coordinate 202,491 downwards.
GGCATCAGCCGGCTGGCGGCGATGATAGAGGCCGGCATCCATCCGGACGACGCAGCAGCATTCGGCGATACGCTCAGTCACTGCCTCGCCACCGGCGAGCGCTTCTCCATGAGGTATCGCTTGCGCCGCGCCGATGGCGTCTATCACTGGATGTCGAGCCGGGCGGAGCCGATGCGCGATCACACTGGCCGCATCGTCCAGTGGTACGGCCTCTGTCACGACATAGACGATCAAATGCAAGCTGAAGAGGCCCTGCGGCGGAGCGAATTGCAGCTTCAGCAGATGATTGACGCTGTGCCGGTCCGCATCTGGAGCGCGGTGCCGACCGGCGGGCCGGTCTACTTCAACAAGCGGTACCAGGACCATTTCCGCTCCGTGATCGCTGACTTCGAAGCACTCGGAGAGCCGCGCATTGAGGAATTGCTGCAAGAACTGGTTCATCCCGAAGATGCTCCCGAGGTGCTGCGCACGTTGCTGACCTGTTTCGAAACAGGCGGCGGTTCCGCGATGCGGTTTCGCTGGCGCGAAACAGATGGCTATCGCTGGGCGGAGTGCAGGGTCGAGCCGCGGCGTGATGAGGACGGGGCGGTCGTGCAATGGTACGGGGTTTCCCTCGACATCGACGAAGAGGTGCGCGCCCAGGAAGCGCTGCGACAAGCCTCCGACAAACTCGCGCAAGCCACTCAGGCTGCAAGTCTCGCCGAGCTTTCCGCTTCGATCGCGCACGAGGTGAATCAGCCGCTGGCCGCGATCGTCGCCAATTCCCATGCATGCCACCGTTGGCTGTCCGCCGCCCCGCCGAACGTCGAACGCGCGAAGATCACGGCCGAGCGCATCATCCGGGACGCAAATTCGGCGGCGGACGTCGTCGGCCGCATCCGCGCGCTGTTCAAGCAATCCACAGAGACGAGGACCAATGCGATGCTCAGCAGTGTCATCGCAGAGGCACGCGACCTCGTGGCCGAGGAAGCGATGCGGCGGGGCGTTCGCATCAGCGTTGATGTCGGAAGCGACATTCCGCTAGTCGCGTTCGATCGCGTCCAAATCCAGCAGGTTCTGGTCAATCTCATCCGCAACGGCATGGAGGCGATGGACTCTGGTGCGGACGACGGAGCTATCAGCATCCGCGTGCGCCATATCGGGGATGTTGTCCAGACCGAAGTCAGCGATCGCGGCCGGGGCATCGAGTTTCCCGACCGGATATTCGAACCGTTCTTTACCACGAAAGAGCAAGGGATGGGCATGGGACTGGCGATCTGCCGTTCGATCATCGAGTCGCACAGCGGCCGTTTATGGGTCGAGAAGAACGAACCACGTGGAGCGACGTTTATCTTCACGTTGCCGATTGAAGCGAAAGCGGCGTCATGACGACGGACGGCCAAATTGTCTTCATTGTAGATGACGATGAACGCATCCGGGAGGCGCTCAGTGAGCTGCTGGCTGCACACGGCATGCGCGCCGTGGCGTTCGGATCGGCAGGCGACTATATCCGCGCTGACAAGCCGGACGTCCCTGCCTGCCTCATCCTCGATATCGAGTTGCCGGATATCAATGGCCTCGATCTGCAGCGGCAAATTGCCGAGGGCGATCATCCGCCGATCGTTTTCCTGACAGGACATGGCGATATCCCGTCCTCGGTGCGTGCGATCAAGCACGGCGCCGTAGATTTCCTGACTAAGCCCTTCAGCGATGCAGACCTCATGGCCGCAATCCATGCAGCGATTGCCCAGGATCGGGTACAGCGATCGGAGCGCGCTGAGCTGGGCGCGTTGAAGCAACGTTATCTCGAGCTGACGCCGCGCGAACGTGAGGTGCTGCCGCTGGTGGTCAGCGGCTTGCTCAACAAGCAGGCCGCCGCTGAACTGGGGATCAGCGAAGTTACGCTGGAAATTCATAGAAGGAACGTCATGCAAAAGATGGTCGCGGCGTCGCTCGCCGACCTCGTTCGCATCGCCGAGCGATTGGGAATACCGATCACGCACTCGCGCCGGGCAGGGGGGAGCTGAGGGTGAGCAAGCGGAGGCCTGTCGTGGCGATTGTCGACGATGACCCAAGACTGCTCGAGTCGCTGGAGGACCTCTTGGAGTCCGCCGGCTATGTGGCACGCAGCTTCTCGTCGGCGGGGGCATTGCTGGTCAGCGGCCTGTCTGGATTGGACATGCTTATCACCGACATCGGGATGCCCGGCATGGACGGCTTTGAACTTCGTGACCTGGTCAAGAAGGCGCGTCCGGACCTGCCTGTGTTCCTGATCACCGGCCGCCACGAGATAGTGGATCAGCACCGCGCCAAGGGCATTGGCGGGCTTTTTCGCAAGCCATTCGATGGCCAGGCACTGCTTGCGGCGATCGGCGACGCTTTACGCAACCCAGAAACGGAGGCTAAACATGAGAGTTGACCAATTGCCCTTATCGAGATCGATACCGTCATCACAGCAGCGAAGGGCTGAAGCCGAGCAGCCGCTGGTCATTATCGTCGACGATGATGCCTCTGTTCGGGAAGCGCTGTCTGAATTGATCCTGTCGGCGGGTTTCCTGCCGGTGTGTTTTACCTCAACCCGTGAATTGCTTGACGCCGACGTGTTGGAGAGCCCCGGCTGCTTGATCCTCGACGTGCGCATGCCGGGGACGAGCGGTCTCGATCTGCAGCACCATCTTGCGAAAAACGGCAACCCCAAACCCATCATCTTCCTGACCGGGCATGGCGACATCCCGATGACTGTCCAGGCGATGAAGGCCGGCGCCGTGGACTTTCTCACCAAACCGGTGCGGGATCAGACGCTGCTTGACGCTGTGATCGCCGGCATTGCGGTGGATGCCAAACGGCGGGCGGATGCCGTGATCATCAAGCGCAACATCGAGCGCGTCGAGACGCTGACGCCGCGCGAGCGCGAGGTCCTGCGTGAAGTGGCGCGCGGGCGCCTCAACAAGCAGGTCGCCTTCGACCTCGGCATCAGTGAAGTGACCGTCAAGCTTCACCGCGGCAATGTCATGCGCAAGATGGAAGCCGCTTCCATCGGTGAGCTGATCCGGGCGTGGGAAACGCTGCCCGCGCCGATGCGCGAGGTCTAGAATTGGCACAAGCCGATCCATGCTCCATCCAATAGGATCGCCCAGCGCGCCCGGCCATTTCAGGCTGTGGGAAATTGCTTTCTTCAGCGCGCGCAGGCCTTCCTGCCCGTCGGCACGCTGCTGCTGCGGGTGGTCCTGATGTACATCGGTGGTCCTATTGGGTGTTTTGCGGCAAGGCCCGCGCCAACATCGCCACCACTGAGCGGCGCTCTTTTGCGGCGCCAGCCTGACCGACAAACTCGCAACATTTCATGCAACAGCAATTGACGCCGGCCATGCCGCGTCGGTCCCGCGCGCTACCCAAGCCTAAATTGACTTATGTCTATAAGAGCTTGCCTCGGCCCGTCCCCAATACTCGGCGTGCCTGCCCTGCACCTTGGCATCGTATGACAGATGCTTCCGTAGAATAGGTTCGCGGCCCGGATCGGTGCATCCTGTTCCTCGCAAGCCATCACGACCGTCGCGTTTCTACCGCTCCTCGCTCGCTCCTCCCCGAACGCGACCGCACGGGCCGACTCGACGGTCGTGACGGTGAGCAGGATGTTCAAAGCACATGGATGGACATGATGAACAAAGACGGACTTTTCTCCGTCGGCGGATCTCGTCGCGATGTCTTGTTGGCCGGCCTGATCGCCACCGTTGCCGCCGGACTGCCCCGCGCTGCTTCGGCCGTGAGCCGAAAACAAAACCTTCCCTCTTCCCCCTCAACCAAAGGAACCAAGACGATGAGCACCATCACGACCAAGGACGGCACCGAAATCTACTACAAGGACTGGGGCAAGGGCCCGGCTATAACCTTCTCGCACGGCTGGCCGCTGAATTCCGACGCCTGGGACGGCCAGATGCTCTTTCTTGCCCATAACGGCTTTCGCGTGGTTGCGCATGACCGGCGCGGCCATGGCCGCTCGAGCCAGGCCACGTCCGGCAACGACATGAATGGCTATGCGGACGATCTTGCAGCCGTGATCGAGGCGCTGGATCTCCGGGACGCCACGCTGGTCGGACATTCAACCGGAGGAGGCGAGGTCGCTCGCTATATCGGACGGCACGGGACGAAGCGGGTGGCCAAGGCTGTTCTTATGGCCGCTGTTCCGCCGATCATGGTGAAGACGCCGGCCAATCCGGAAGGCCTGCCGATCGAGGTATTCGACGGCATAAGGGCTGGCCTCGTCAAGGATCGTTCGCAGTACTACCGGGACCTCGCACCGTTGTTTTATGGCGCGAACAGGCCAGGCGCCAAGGTTTCCCAGGGGATTCTGGATCAGTTCTGGCTCTGGAGCATGCAGGCGGGTCTCGTGAACGCGTACGAAAGCGTCAAGGCGTTTTCCGAGACCGATTTTACCGAGGACCTCAAGAAGTTCGACGTACCAACCCTGGTCCTGCATGGCGAGGACGATCAGATCGTCCCCGTCAAGGACTCGGCAGTCAAGTCGGCCCGATTGATCAAAGGCGCAAAGGATATCTATTACCCCGGCGCGCCCCACGGGATTACGGCCACGCACCAGGATCAGGTCAATGCTGACCTGCTCGCCTTCATCAAAGGATAGCACGCCCTCAATCGCGACCGCATGTTGTCCGCAATTCCTTGGAGCCGCCGATGACCACCTTTGGCAATATTTCGCGCGTCCTGAACCGCATTTCGGGTGGCGCGCCAGGTCAAACCTTGTGCGCTCGCATAGCCGAGCGGTGGCCTGAATGCTGGTTCTGCCGGCTCATGTCCCGGATTGTGGAACCGAATCACTGCGCCATCGAGCTGGAGCGCTGGCAAAGGCGCGAAACATGTGCTGCGACACGGCTGCCATTCGGGCAACCGCGCCTGTGCAGCGCGGAGGCGATCGCCGGTGTTCGACACTACGTCGCGCTGTCGGGGGTCGCCGCCGCGCGCTTGTTCTGCCTTGAAGGCCAATGCGCTCTCCAAGACGTCAAACTGGCTAAGCGCCGGGAGTTTATCAATCGGTAGCCGTTTGCGATTGCCGCTCATTTTGGCGGTCTCAATTCGGCGTGAAATTTTCTTGGCCAGCGGTTGCGACTATCGCAGCAGCACCGGCACAATTTTTCGAAGGCAGGAACGACATGGGCGCACTCTCAGGCAAGATCGCGGTGGTCACCGGCGGAAACAGCGGGATCGGACTATCGGCTGCAAAAATCTTTGCCGCCGAGGGCGCGCAAGTCGTCATTACCGGCCGCCGGCGGCAGGCGGTCGAGGAAGCGGTCGCGCAGATCGGGGCAGGCGCGCTGGGCATTCAGGGAAATGTGGCCGACGTGGCGCACCATGATGAGGTGGCGCAGCAGATCCTCCAGAGGTTCGGGGCGCTCGACATCTATATGGCGAACGCCGGCATAAACACCATCACCCACTCGGCCGACGTCTCCGAGGCAGAATATGATGCGCAATTTGCCGTCAACACGCGAGGCGTCTTCTTCGGCGTCCAGAAGCTGATTCCGATCATGCGGAACGGCGGCGCAATCATCCTCACAGGCTCGCTGGCCAGCGAGAAGGTTCTGGACGGTCATGCTGTTTACGCGGGCTCCAAGGCGGCCATAAATGCCTTTGCGCGCGCTTGGGCGATCGAACTGAAGTCTCGCGGTATCCGGGTCAACGTGCTTAGCCCAGGTCCGGTAGATACGGCTATTCTCGATAAGCTAGGCATACCGTTTGAGCAGCGCGGGCTGTTTGAAAAGGCGATGGCGGAGGCAATACCCCTGGGCCGGATGGGGCAGCCGGAAGAGCTGGCAAAAGCCGCTCTGTTCCTTGCCTCGGACGCGAGCAGTTTCGTCACGGGCATCAATCTGCGGGTCGACGGCGGGATGGCAGTGCTCTGAGCCACGACTGCGAAGTCGTCGCGCCAATAGACGGCCGAATAATGCCTGAGCAATCGGTCTTCCTCACGACGATTTTCCGGGAAGCTGCCGCACGAATCCCTCCAAATAGGTCGGAGGCGAGACGTTTCGCCGACGTGGTGCAAATTGTAAGCGGCAAGTCGCATTGCAGGGATCGACGCGCAAGAGAGAAGTCGGCTCGCCGATACGGCTGAAGGACCGAGGTCTCGCCCCGGTCCTTCAATTTTCTGTAGGTCGGGATCAGTGACCCCAGATGCCCTGGCCATATTCATCGTTGGGAACAGTCGGCTTGCGTACGGTTTTCGGCACCCCGGTATCGCTGTTCATTTTTCTGATCGAGGATGTATACATGTTGTCAGACGCAGTCGCAGGCTGCTGGGCTCCGTTTGATCCATAGTGGTCGCTTCCGGCAATGGCGCTTCCTGCTGTAATAACAAGCGCGACGGCAGCAAGGACTGTCATTTTCATTTCAGTAACTCCATTAATAGCTTGGATGGTATTCACCCATACAAATATAAATGTCGTGACGCAGCGACACGATCAGACGGTCCGGCGGTTTGACCCATACCAAGGCATTGGGCGATGCGGGCCGAAGGCCAGGAACTATGTCGTTGACGAGAGGAGGCTTTGCCGCCGTGTTCGATCCGGCCGGCTCACCAGCGCTCAACGGATCGACCGCGCCAGGTTCTCGCCACGGCGGCAGCGGCGTCTTGCAAACACTCTCCGGCCGCGCGCGCCCTCAGTGTCTGTTCAGACGGCTGCCGACAGTGCACACTCGGCATAGATACCTCAATCATGCTGCAAGGCACCTGATCTCCCTGGTGACCTACCCTGCACCTTGGCATTGTATGACAGACCCTTCCGCACAATAGGTTGGCGGGCCGCGTCGGCGCATTCTCCTGAGCATTGGTCACCACAGGCCACACTGGAGAAAGCAAATGCGAAACGTAACTCGAGTCCTGGCGCTCACCGCAGCGCTTGCCGCGTCGGGCAGCGGGATGGCGCAGGCCGCGAATTCTCAGCCCAAGCCGACGATCGTACTGGTGCATGGCGCCTTCGCGGAATCGTCGAGCTGGGACGCAGTCATCACCAAGCTCAGCAAAGACGGTTATGTAGCGATAGCTGCAGCTAATCCGCTCCGCGGCGTTGCCAGCGATGCGAAAGCAGTCTCAGCCATCGTCCGGTCGGTGTCCGGGCCGGTCGTGCTGGTGGGGCATTCCTATGGCGGGCCTGTCATCACCGAGGCCGCCAATGGCAATGCTAATGTGAAGGCCTTGGTCTACGTGGCGGGATTCGCGCCGGATACCGGCGAATCGAGCCTTACATTGTCCAGCATGTTTCCCGGCAGCACCTTGGGTAGCGCGCTTGCTCCAGTCGCGTTGCCGGACGGCGGACAAGACCTCTTCATCCAGCCGGCCAAGTTCCGCGCCCAGTTCGCCGCCGACGTTCCGGAAGAGCAGACCTTGCTGATGGCTGCCACTCAACGCCCTGTTGCGCAGGCAGCTCTGGCTGAAGCCTCGGGCGTCGCCTCATGGAAGACGCTGCCGTCCTACATGATCTACGGCTCAGATGACCGGAACATCCCGGCAGCCGTCATGAGTTTCATGGCCAAGCGTGCGCACGCGGTAAAGACCGTCGTCATCGAGGGTGCGTCCCACGCGCTCATGGTTTCGCATCCCGACGAGGTCACGTCACTCATCGAGGATGCTGCTGCATCGGTCAGTCAGTAGCAGGCCGGGAACGCCCAGCATCCGATCGACAACGAAAATAGACACGAACACCAGGAGACTAGACATGAAGATCGTCGTAATCGGCGGAACCGGGCTGATCGGTTCAAAGACCGTGGAGAGACTGCGAAACAAAGGACACGACGTGCTTGCGGCGTCGCCGAATTCGGGCGTCAACACCGTTACGGGAGAGGGTCTGGCCGCCGCGCTTGCCGGTGCGCAGGTCGTCATCGACCTCGCGAACTCGCCGTCGTTCGAGGAAAAGGCTGCCTTGGAGTTCTTCGAGGTATCCGGGCGTAATCTCTTTGCCGCCGAAACGGCTGCCGGTGTCCGTCATCACGTGGCGCTGTCGGTCGTCGGTACCGACCGGCTGCAGGGCATGGGCTATTTCCGCGGCAAATTGCTTCAGGAAAAGCTGATTAGGGAGTCCGGAATTCCCTACACGATCGTTCACGCCACTCAGTTCTTCGAATTCACCGCCGCCATCGCAAACACAGGCGCCGTCGGGGATACCATTCATATGTCACCGGCCTACTTCCAACCCATGGCGGCTGATAATGTTGCCGATGCGATGGCGGACGTCGCGCTTGCCGCGCCGTTGAACGGCATGATCGAAATTGCCGGCCCGGAGCGCGTTCGCATGAGCGAACTTGTCGAGCGCTTCCTGAAGGCCACCAACGACCCTCGCAAAGTCGTCTCGGATCCCGGCGCGCTCTACTATGGCCAGGTGGCAATCGACGATCGAACGCTTGTGCCCGGCGAGAATGCGCGCATCGGCGCCGTGCGTTTCGATGATTGGCTCAGCCGATACACACCACCGAAGTAAGCAATCATCGGATAGGCCCACCATTCGCATTACAACAAGGAGACCAGACATGATCAAAACACTTCTCTGCGCCGCGCTCACCGCCGCTTCCGTCACCGCAGCAATGGCCAATGACGCCGCCAGCGTGAAGCTTGTCTACGACCAGGCTCTTCCAAACGTGCCTGGCAAGAGCATGAAAGCCGTGCTCGTCGAGTACGCGCCGGGGGGTACGTCGCCGGCCCATACCCATCCCAAATCCGCGTTCATCTATGCCACGGTCCTGGAGGGGGCGATCCGAAGCCAGGTCAACGATGGGCCGGTGAAGACTTATCGCGCCGGCGAGAGTTTCTCGGAATTCCCGGGCGACCGTCATGCCGTCAGCGAAAACGCCAGCAACACGGAAGGCGCTCGTCTGCTTGCTATTTTCGTCGTCGACACCAGCGAAAAGGAACTGACGACGAACGCGAAATGAAATCGTGGCCCCCCGGACCATCGGGGCGTATGCGAAGGGACGGTCAGTGACATGAATTCGATCGCCAGCCGCACACTTGCGGGGATTTCGGTCCCCGACACACCGCTTGTTGGCCGGGCGATCGAACATGCCCGCCAGCGATGTGAACCTTACTTGTTCAACCACGTAGTCCGATCCTGGCTTTTCGCGGCCCGGATCGGACAGATTCAGAATATCCAGCACGACGCGGAGGTTGTTGCCGTTGCAACCCTGTTGCATGACGTCACGCTCAATGAGGACTTCGCCGGGCCGCGCCGTTTCGAAGTGGAAGGCGCCGATCTTGCCCGCACTTTCGTTCGGGAAGGCGGCTTCGACGAGCGGCGCGCCCAATTGATCTGGGACAGCATCGCCCTCAACTCGACGCCGTCGATCGGCCTCTACAAGGAGGCTGAGGTGGCGCTTTGCACAGCTGGCATCTGCCTCGATGTCGTCGGCTTGCAATACAGCCTCGTTTCGTCAGCCGAGATTGCAAAGATCATCGGTGAGTTTCCACGCCTCCAAATGAAGCGACGGATGGCCCGATGCTTTTGCCATATCGCCGAGGTGAGGCCGGAAACCACCTACGACAACTTTGCCCGGGACTTCGGCGAGCGCTTTGTTTCCGGCTACAAGGCGACTTCGGCAGTTGATCTTGTGATGAACGCTCCCTTCGAAGAGTGAGCGCAGTTTCGATCCAGGTTCTATCGACACCGGTCGGTTCAGCCTCGCCCTTCAAGTGACCCAAACGCCGCGCACCTGTCGCATGCCTGCGGCAAAGCGAATTGCCGAGGGCAGCGTTCAGGGTGCCAATTTCCACCGCTTCCTATACTTCGGTTTAGGCGCCCCAAACCGATCGAATGGCAATACATATCATCGGCACGATAGCAACAGTTTGGCTCACCGGTCATTCTTACGATGCAATGGATTGCAAACACCTCAAGGAGATAAGTAATGAATATTGCAGCGTCACCGGTCGCTCCGAAAGGAAAAGCCGTCGCCCAACGCGCGAGTTATGCGGAGCAGTCGCCGGAACTTCTGAAGAAATTTATTGAATTTCTTGGTGCGACGCGAGAGGGGTCAATCGAAGAACCGATCCGCGACCTTGTTGCAGTCCGAGCCGCGCAACTGAACGGGTGCACCTTCTGCCTTGATATGCACGTCAAACAGGCGAAGATTCATGGCGAGCGCGAACTGCGCCTTTACCACCTGGCAGCCTGGCGGGATTCGACCCTGTTCGTTCCTCGCGAGCGTGCAGCCTTGGCATGGACGGAAGTCTTGACCAAGCTGCCCGAGCAGGGTGTCCCGGACGAGATCTACGATCGGGTCAGGTCGCAGCTTTCCGAGAAGGAAATCTCCGATCTGACCTTCGTCGTCATGGCGGTCAATTCTTGGAACCGTCTGAACATCGGCTTCAAACCGGTCCCGGGCTCGGGGGATGCGAAGTTTGGCCTGAGCAAAGCAGCGCTAAGCTAATCTTTGGAATGGGTCAGAATGGCGCTTGTTTTCGCGCCATTCTGACCGGCCAGGCAAAGGCGCCGACCTCGGCGACCAAACCCTGGAACCGATCCCAGCCTCCCGGCCGCGGCCGCGAGGCGCTCTCAGGAGGGCGTCATGCGCATTGACAGTCTGCATCCAGTAATATCGGCCCGTCTCATGGTGATCGACGTCGACGCTCCACTCCGCAGTGCAGCACTCTCACTTTCCAGGCCCGCAATAGGCCTGGTCGTGGTGTGCCACGGCAGTGGGGAGGCGGCAGGCGTGCTGAGCAAGTCCGACCTTGTCCGCCATCTAGCGAATTCAGGGCCAACAGAAGCGCCGATTGCGGCATTGATGAGCCGGTCCATCGTGTCTTGTGGTCCCGATGATGATCTTCATTCAGTCTGGCAGACCATGGCCGCGCAAGGCCTGCAGAATGTGCCGGTGCTCGGGGCTGACTCGAAACCGCTAGGCGTCCTCGATATCCGTGATGCGATGAAGGCGCTCTTCAAACAAGAGGAACTGCAGGAACGGCTGCTTGCCAACTACATCAGCGGGATCGGCTATCAATAGATCATGGTCTCGCGTTTGGATATACAGAAGTATGTATCGGAGTCTTCTTAGACATAATGGATAATAAATACCATAAATTATAGTGTATTGAAGCAAATAGGTGTCGGCTGAGCCAACGGGGTAATGAAATGTTTCGTCCGGACATAAAAGAAGATGTCTTCGACAGCCCATCCGATGGTCCTGGAAGTGGTATGTCCGTGCAAATGTCGACGGCCGGCATCGTCCATGACCTGGGCAATCTCATTCAGGTCGCCTCGTCGGCGTTGAACCACCTGGCCCGCGATCCGAGCATCCAAGCGGCTCCGGCGCTTGGGCCTGTAGTTGCCGGCGCCAAAACGGCTTTGGAACGGGCTGGTGGCCTTGTCCGGCAAACCATCAGCCTGGCCCGAGAGAGCCCCGCGGAAATCGAATACACAAACGTAGGTGCTTGCCTGGCTGAGATCGAAACCCTCGTGCGGAGCGCCTTGGATGCCAATTTCGGTCTTGAGCTTCGGGTTGGATCGGACCTGCCTTTGGTGAGATGCGATCGCCTTGGATTGCAAAATGCGGTTCTGAATCTTCTGTTCAACGCGCGCGATGCAATGCCTGACGGCGGCTTCATCTCGATCGATGCCGGCTTGGCCTCTGAAAGCTCTACCGCCGGTCAGGTAGATATCCGTGTCGCGGACAGCGGTATCGGGATGACCAGCGAGACGATGGTCTGCGCCTTCGATCCGTTCTTCACCACCAAAAGCGAAGGCCTCGGCGGCGTCGGTTTGCCGATGGTGAAGCGCTTTGCCGAGCAGTCAGGCGGAAGCATCGATATTCAGAGCACACTTGGGGCAGGCACGACCGTCACTCTGCGGTTGCCTGCGGTGCGATAGCGGCCGGCCAATCTCCCTCCGGTGACAAACGTGACATACAATCGAGAGATAAAGATGGATGCACAAGTCGTTGAAAACGTCGAACAGGACCGTTTCGAGCTGCCGATCGCCGGCGATATGTTTGCGGCGGCCTACTATCGGCTCGAGGGCGGGAAGGTCGCGCTGATACACACCGAAGTCCCGTCGGAATTTTCCGGACAAGGGATCGCGTCGCGATTGGCGCAGGGCACCTTCGAGCTGCTCCGCAAAACCGGCCGTAAAGCGATCTTGAAATGTCCCTTCATGAGCCGCTTTTTCGCCAAGCACCCGGACTATGCAGATGTCGTCGACGGCTAGTCAGGGCACGAATGTTGAGGGTTTCCCAGGAATCTATCCTAATGCACGACGAGTATGATTTGCAGAGGTTCGTCAGCGCACAGGATCCGGTCTACGACGACGCGCTGGCTATTCTCCGTCAAGGAATGATGTGCACTCCCTATATGGAGTTCATCTTCCCAAGGTTGGCCACCAGGCGAAGCGGTACTGCGCCTGAGCCATATTCAATCACATCGCTCGACGAAGCCAGCGCTTATCTCTCATTTCCGATCCTAGGAGGCCGTTATCGGGAATGTGTTGGCACCCTGCAGCGGCTCTCCGGCCTAAGCGATCGCGCTGTCTTCGGTGAGGTTGATGCGAAGAAGTTGCACGCGTCCCTCACGCTGTTTTCCGAAGCAAGCAACGACGAGTTCCTGCTCGAGACAATCTTCGACGTCTGGTTCGACGGTTTGCTCGACGAGGAAACGATGAACGATCTCTACTTGATATCGTAGTGGTCTGCCTACGCCACCGGCGTAAAGCTGTCGCGGCGCTGAGGTCACCATCCGCTGCCTTATCCCTCACACGCTGCGATCTGGCAGAGGCATGAACTCGTGGTCTCCCGGCACGCCGGAGAAGCGGAGTTCGCGCCAATCCGCCTTTGCCTGCTCGATCCGTTCGGCTGAAGAGGAGACGAAGTTCCAATAGATATGACGTGGCTCGGAAAAGGGCTCGCCTCCTATCAGCATCAGCCTCGCCGCATGGAAGGCAGGCGCCTGGAGCACAATCTCAGCGCCGGGCGCCAGAGCTATCAATTCGGCCTCATGAAACGTCCCGAACTGGCCGACAATTCCAACCTCACCGGCGACGATGTAGATTGCACGCTCACGGTGTTCGGGTTTCACCTGGTATCGCGCACCGCTCGTGAGCACAATTTCGGCATAGACCATGTCGGAGAACGTCCTTACCGGCGAGACCAACCCGTCGGACGCGCCGGCGATCAACGTAAGCTCGACGCCGTCGGCACAGATCCTGGTTATTTCGGGAGCGCCAAAATGTGCGACGTCGGCGGCAATTTCTTCATAGCGGGAGGGGAGGGCGATCCAAGCCTGAGCGCCGAAGAGATTGCTTCCCGACGCCCGGACTTCCGGTGGCGTGCGCTCGGAATGGACGATGCCCGACCCGGCCGTCATCCAGTTGACCTCGCCAGGACGGATGGTCTGCACTTTACCGAAATTGTCGCGGTGGACGATCTCGCCGTCGATCAGGTAGGTCACGGCCGCAACGCCGATATGCGGATGCGGTCCCATATCGAAACCGTGACCTGCGTCGAATATAGCGGGGCCGAAATGGTCGAACAGGATGAAGGGCCCGATCATCAGGCGATTCGAGGAGGGCAATACGCGCCTTATCTTCAGTCCGTCGGCAAAATCACGGATAGCCGGCTGGATGATTGTATCGATGCCTGTGATATCGCTTTGGCGGATGGTCATGGATCTCTGTCCTTCTGCATGCCTTGTCAGCCAGGTGCTCGAACGCGCTTGAACGGAGCGGCGCGAAAGACTGTCTGAATGGCTTTGAGGAGCGCGAATTTGGAGCTCGCGTGGTTCTGTCCGGCGATGCCGCTTTCATTGAGAGCCGACACCCTCTTCGACAGGATCGCCGCAAGATCTTCAGCCATTTCGGGCCTTTCGTGCAGCAGCGGCGCAAAGCTTTCCTGGTCTATCTCGTAAACCTCGACGGGGGTCATTGCCCGCAAACTCGACATCTCGCCAATGCCGGCGAGCAAGCCGGTCTCGCCGAAGAAATCGCCGGGTGCAAGCCGGCCGATCTCCTGCAGGTGAGCATCGTCCTCGCCAATTTGCCGGACGATAACTCCCGTCCGTACGATCATGAGCGACGGCAGCATCTCTCCCCGTCGTGCGATGATCTCGCCCTTATGGTAGGTGCGAACCGAGGCCGCTGCGGCGAGCGACTCCTGCTCGGTATCCGTTAGCGCCGAGAATACCGGTATGGACCTGATGAGTTCGATCGGGGTGAAGCTTTGGGAGGCTGCCTTCTCGTCGCTCAGCCGGTTGGTCATGGCAATCGAAGCCGAAAGTGGCTCCGCCAGCAGCATGCCGGTCGACTTTGAATGGCGATAAATGAGATCGAAGATTTCGTTCCGAGCGGCACTTCGCTGGTCAAGATTTGCGACGCGAAAAAACAACTCGATCTCGATAGCTGCCGCATCCAGGCTTCTGATTGTGACCAAAGGCGAAGGGTCCTGGAGGATTGAATTGCAGCTCAGCAAGACGGTGCGCATGAGGTCTACGATGATCGCCGGCGTCTTCGTTGGCGCCATCTTGACGGTTACGGCAAGTCCATGGCTCTCGTCCGGACCGCTTAGATTTGTTACCCCGATCTTGGCGAGAAGGCTGTTCGGAAGCGCGACGACATTGTGGGTCGGGGTCAGGAGTTGGGTCGACCGCCAGTTGGTCTCGACAACGCGGCCTTCGGTTCCGTCGCTCAGAATGATCCAGTTTCCAAGTACGTAAGGGCGGCCGAGGTTAAGCGCGATCCCCGAAAATACGTCACCGAGCGTATTCTGGAGCGCCAGTCCCAGGATGACGGCAAACACGCCGGACGTGGCAATGAGCGTTCCGACCGGCACCGCAAAGACGAACGCCAGGATCGACAGGAACATTCCAGCATAGACGATACCGACCACGACGTCCTGCAGGAGACGTGCCTCGCGCGGCTTTCGCTCAAAAACGAGATAGATACGGACAAATCCGATTAGCGCCCAGGCAAGGTGAACCCACCAGAGCAGCTTGACCGAGCCCATGAGGATCGCTCCTCCGGTTGTCTCGTTGTCCCCTGCGGCCTCGTATGGCACGACGCGCAGGTCGAGAACCATGGCCGACATCGCGAGGAAAAAGCTGAGTTGGACGACCAGCTTCGCATTGGCGAAGCGTCTGGGGATGAGGGTCCAAACGACGATCCCGGCGAGGCCGAGCAACACGATGTAGACCAGAGGAGAGTTCCACCAGTTCATGAACGATCACCGCCATTCACAGTTCAATGTTTGGCCTCCGGCCCGGCGATCGGGCCTCGGCCGCTGGCCTTGTCTTTTTCGAGAACTGCTTCGGTGATCGAATTCGGCAGCCGTCGCGGCTTTTCGATCAGCCCGAGCACCGGCATGGCGATGATGAAGAACGCAAAATAGTAAAGCGTCGCCAGTTGGGACATGACGACGTAGGCGCCTTCCGCCGGTCGGGAGCCGAGCCAGCCGAGAAAGAGGGAATTGGCAACGAACAGCCAGAAGAGCACCCTGTACCAGGGCCGGTAGACCGCCGAGCGCACCTTCGAGGTGTCGAGCCACGGCACCAGGAACAGCACCGCGATCGAGCCGAACATCGCGAGCACGCCGCCGAGCTTGGAATCGATCGGCCCGATATTGAAGGTGATGGCCCGCAGGATCGCGTAAAACGGCAAGAAGTACCATTCCGGCACGATGTGGGCCGGCGTCTTCAGCGGATTGGCGATCGTGTTGTTGTCGGGATGGCCGAGATAGTTCGGCAGGTAGAAGACGAAGTAGGCGAAGAAGAACAGGAACACGAGGATGCCGAAGGCATCTTTTACGGTGGCATAGGGCGTGAAATCCACGACATCGGTTTTCGATTTGACCTCGATGCCGGTCGGATTGTTCTGGCCGACGACGTGAAGCGCCCAGATATGCAAGGTCACCACGCCCGCAAGCACAAATGGCAGCAGGTAATGCAGCGCAAAGAAGCGGTTCAGCGTCGGATTGTCGACCGCGAACCCGCCGAGCAAAAGCTGCTGGAGCCAGTCGCCGATCAGTGGGACGGCCGTGAAGAAGTTGGTGATGACAGTAGCGCCCCAGAACGACATCTGTCCCCAAGGCAGCACGTAGCCCATGAAGGCCGTCGCCATCATCAGTAGGAGGTTGGTGCAACCGAGCACCCACAGCAGCTCGCGCGGCGCCTTGTAGGAGCCGTAGTAGAGGCCACGGAAGATATGGATGTAGACGGCGACGAAGAAGAACGACGCGCCGTTCGAATGCAGGTAGCGCAGCAGCCAGCCCGAATTCACGTCGCGCATGATCTCCTCGACTGAATTAAAGGCCAGCCCCGTATCAGGAGCGTAATGCATGGCCAGCACGATGCCGGTCAGGATCTGTGAAACCAGCATGATCGTGAGAATGCCGCCGAACGTATAGGCGTAGTTCAGGTTGCGCGGGACGGGATAGACGATGAAGCTGTCGTGCACCAGCCGCGGCAGCGGCAGGCGGGCATCGAACCAGCGTTCGATTCTGGTTTTGGGCGTATAGGTCGAGTGTTTGTCGCTCATCGAAATGCCCTCCTGCCTCAGCCGATGCGGATCTTGGTGTCGGAGACGAACTGGAACACCGGTACCGCCATGTTCTCGGGTGCCGGCCCCTTCCGGATGCGGCCGGCGGTGTCGTATTGAGAACCGTGACAAGGGCAGAGCCAGCCACCGAAATCGCCTTCCTGACCATGCGGGATGCAGCCGAGATGGGTGCAGACCTGGACCATCACCATCCAGGCCTCCTTGCCTGGCATGGTGCGATTGGCGTCGGTCGCTGGCGCGTCGGCCGGCAGGTTGGCGTTGCGGGCAATTGGATCCTTGAGCTCGGCGAGATTGACCGCCTCGCCGTCCTTCATCTCTTGCTCAGTGCGGTTGCGCACGACCACCGGCTTGCCCCGCCACTTCACAACGAGCGACATTCCTGGCGTCAGCGAGGAGACGTCGACCTCGATCGCGGCGGGCGCCTCGACGCGCAATGCGTGCTCGGCTGTGGAGGTTTCGGAAAGGTCGGCCATGATGGCGACTCCTATGTTGGAAGCTGCGTCATCGCGTTGGTGGCAATCGAGCAAAAGCAGGCCACGGCCTTCGCCTTTCCAGTCTGCTCATGCCGCGCGGAATATGCCGGCCGTGGCCGGGTGTGAGCCATCGTGCCAACGGCGCGTGCGTCCAATACTTTCGTTTATGATTTCCTGAGCGAAGGACTGGCAGGCTGGCGATGACGCCATCATGGAAGGTTCTGAATTCCTCCAGGTAACCGTTGGCCACTGGGCTGGGATACCGTCCGGCATTGCGCACGGCGATCCCGAACTTCAGCCCGATCATACCTCGGCATAGGCACGCCTAGCTGTCGGGGTCGTAGTCGTCGTCCCCGCCAAGTGCGAGTTTTTGGAGCAGTTGTCTCGCGTGGCGCTGGGCAGGTTTTCGCCTGGCGACGACCAATTGCGGAACTCAATCGGGGTTCAGAAAGGGAAAACGGTGAAACTCTACTACAGCCCTCTCGCCTGTAGCCTGGCGGACCACATCGCATTGGAAGAGGCGGGTGTTTCCTTCGAGCGCGAAAGCGTGAACCTCAAAACCAAACGAACGAGCTCCGGGGATGATTTCACCACCGTCACGCGCAAGGGCTATGTTCCAGCCCTCGTGCTGGATAGCGGCGAAGCGCTGACGGAAAATATCGCCGTCCTCGACTGGATTGCGTCACAGTACCCGGCACTGGGAGTGGCGGGGCCGTTGGGCCGAACCCGCCTTCTCGAAGCGCTGGCCTACGTCTCAACTGAAATACACCGAAGCTTCAAGCCGATGTGGCACCAAAGCAGCGATGCCGAGAAGGCCAAGGCGAGCGCGGCGATTACGAGCCAACTCGAGTTCTTCGCTGACGGGCTCGAGACCGACTATCTGTTCGGCGACAAACCCAGCGTCGCGGATTTTTATCTTTTCGTGATGCTGCTTTGGGCGGCCCGCTTCCACGTCCCTGTTCCCGCGCCTTTGCAAGCGCTTCGCGCCCGAATGGCTGCGCGACCGGCCGTGCGCATCGCAATGGATCGTGAGGGCCTCGTCTAAAAGCCGAGGGTGGCTCCGAGCATAAGATCAGACGCAATATATCCTCTCACCCCAACAAAGATCAGGAGTCATTCTCATGCTGCCGTTTCTGCGGATGCTACATCCAGCCGCTTCCAAGCGCGGGGACGGCCTACGTCTCGAATTTCTCAGGAGGGAAATCGAGGAAACGCTGGACCTTACCGGCATCCGGTCAGAACTCGCCGCACTGCCTCCTGGCCGAGCGGTTACAATCCTGGATTCGTCGCAGTCACCGTCGAAATAGGCGCAATATTTCCTGTCGGCCGATACGGCGGCGGGTTCTGGTCGTTCCCGCTTGTTGGTCATCATAGAGGCTTCATCATGAATGCGAATAAGGCTCCCGAGACGGTCGATCATCGCCGCCGGCGCATTGTTGGTGCAACAGCAATGACGTTCGCCGCCACCGAACTCGGCTTGAGCGCGCCGGCAAGCCACTTGGACGGTCAAGGCGAAGGCATCCGCGATGCAAACCAGGCAGAAATCATTCGGCTCGCTCAGGCAGGTCAATGCCGGAAAGCTGAGCGTCGGATATGCGGAGCTAGGGCCCGCCGAAGGTGCCCCAGTGATCCTGCTTCATGGCTGGCCTTATGACATTCACACCTACACCGACGTCGCTCGCCTGCTTGCCGCAAAGGGGTACCGCGTGATTGTGCCCTACCTGCGCGGCTACGGTACTACGCGCTTCCTTTCGGACGAGACGATGCGCAACGGCCAGCAGTCGGCTCTCGCCGCGGATACGATTGCCCTGATGGATGCGCTGGGGATCGAAAAGGCCACGATCGCCGGCTGCGACTGGGGCGCCCGAACGGCCAATGTCGTCGCCGCGCTCTGGCCGGAGCGTTGCAAGGCGATCGTCTCGGTGAGCGGCTATCTCATCGGAAATCAGCAGATCGGCATGGTGCCGCTGCCACCGGAGGCGGAGCTTCAATGGTGGTATCAGTATTACTTCGCCACGGATCGCGGCCGCGCCGGCTACGAGAAATACACGCGCGATTTCGCCAAACTCATCTGGCAACTCGCTTCGCCGCAGTGGAATTTCGACGATGACATCTTCCAGCGCAGCGCCGCAGCCCTGGACAACCCGGATCACATCAGCATCGTCATTCACAATTACCGCTGGAGGCTCGGCCTGGCACATGGCGAGCCGGAATATGACGTTCTGGAAAACCGGCTGGCAGAAGCTCCCGTGATCACAGTGCCGACCATTACCCTTGAGGGTGATGCCAATGGCGCACCCCATCCCGACAGCAGTTCCTACCCCAAGAAATTCTCGGGCAGATACACGCACCGGATCGTCACCGGCGGCATTGGCCACAACTTGCCGCAGGAAGCCCCGCAGGCCTTCGCCCAGGCCGTCATCGACGTTGGCGAATACTGATCAGGCAAGCCGAGTGAGCTGCTGATGCCTGCGCTGGATGGGTGGCGAGGACATGATGGTTGCGAGCTGAACATCGAGGCGCGGCGCTGGTCCACATCGATGTTGCGCTTGACTCGTCCATATTATCCGTAATAAATCATACATATTGCCTCGAAAAAAGACGGCAGGTCTGGGAGGACCAATGAAAATCACGGCCATCAAGGCGCGCGTCTGCAACGCGGAAATGCGCAACTGGGTCTTCGTTCGGGTCGAAACCGACGAGCCCGGGCTGTTTGGCTGGGGTGAGGCAACGCTGGAATGGAAGACCCGAGCCGTCGTTGGGGCGCTTCAGGACCTTGAGGCCCTGCTCATCGGGCAAGATCCGCGCAATGTGGAGCAGTGCTACCAGATACTTACGCGGCACGGCTTTTGGCGTCTTGGCGTCGAGGGAATGTCCGCCGTCAGCGGCATCGAGATCGCGCTCTGGGACATATTGGGCAAGTCATTGGGCGTCCCCGTCTGGCGCCTTTTGGGCGGTCGGGTCCGCGACTATCTGCGCACCTATACGCATCTCGGCCTCGGGGACATGAAGGCGGTCTATGAGACCGGATCCGCGGATGCCATCGTGGAACGCGGACGCATCGTGACGCAAGCAGGCTACGATGCGGTCAAGGTCGTCTGCATTCCCTACACCCACTACGTGTCTCCTGCGAAGGCAGTCGATTCTGTTGCCAACATGGTTGGCTCACTTCGCGAGGCGGTTGGCCCGGATATCGACATCATGGTCGATTTCCACGGACGCCCTGCATCCGTTAACGCGGCGATGGATTACCTCAAGGCAATCGAGCCGGCCCGCATCATGTTCGCGGAAGAACCCGTGCCGCCCGAAGATGTTGCCGGACTGTCGCACATTACGGCGCGATCGGCCGTGCCGATCGCTTCCGGCGAGCGGCTGATTGGACGTCGCGAATTCACGCACTCGATCGCAGCCCGCGCCTTCAACATTGCCCAGCCGGATATTTGCCACACTGGCGGTCTGCTCGAGACAAAGAAGATCGCGGCCATGGCGGAAACCGCAGGCATCGGCCTTGCGCCGCACAACCCGCTCGGTCCGATCGCCGGTGTGGCTGCTCTTCATTTCGGCATATCGACCCCAAACGTTGTCATTCAGGAGGAGATGTCCGGTGCCGTCGCCTGGTACGACGATGTCGTTACCTGGCCAATTCGGCGCAAGCCAGGCCGCTGGGATCTGCCCGAACTGCCGGGCCTTGGCGTCACCGTCAATGAGGACGTTATCGCGCGCCACCCCTTCAAGCAGGAAGTGCTGCATGCCCGCAACGCCGTCATGCCGGACGGCACCGTGGTCGACTGGTGAATGCAATGGCAGGCCGGCTGCAAGGAAAGATCGCAATCGTCACAGGCGCCGGCCAAGGCATCGGTGCCGCCACCGCCCGGGCTTTTGCGATGCATGGGGCAAAGACCGTCATTGCCGAACTGAATGCGGCAAGCGGCAAAGCGATCGCCGACGAACTGCGTGTCGGAGGCGCCGACGTATCGTTCGTCGAGACGGATGTCACGGACGCATCCGCGGTCGCGGACATGGTCGCCCGCACGATCACGAGCTATGGCGGCGTCGACGTTCTCGTCAACAATGCCGGTGCCAACGTCTTCTACGAACCGCTGGCGATGCCGGATGAGGAATGGGACCGCTGTCTCAAGCTAGACCTCCAGGCCGCATGGTTCTGCGCCAAGGCAGTCTTGCCGACGATGCTGGCGAAGGGCTCGGGGTCTATCGTCAACATAGCGAGCTGTCACGCATTCCAGATCATTCCCCATACATTCCCGTATCCGGTCGCCAAGCATGCACTTTTGGGCCTGACCCGTTCGCTGGCCATCGAATATGCCGCGCGCGGTATCCGGGTGAACGCGATCGCCCCCGGCTATATCGAGACGCCGATCGCGGAAGCCTACTGGAACACATTCCCGAACCCCGCCGAGGAGAAGCGGCGAGCCTACGACCTTCATCCGCCCAAGCGCATTGGCCGGCCGGACGAGGTTGCAATGACGGCGGTTTTCCTCGCTTCGGACGAAGCGCCGTTCATAAATGCCGAGACGATCACCATCGATGGTGGGCGCTCGGTTCTCTACCACGACTAGCAACGACCATCGAGCTCTCAGGGAGGATCTTCATGAAAACCACAACAAAGGCTTTGGCGACATTTGCGGTACTGGCTGCCGGACTGATGAGTGGCGCAGCAAGCGCAGACGACATCAAGATCGGCTACATCAACAAGATGGGAGACCATCCATGGTTTGTCGCCGAAGTCGGCGGCGCCAAGAAAGCGGCCGAGGCGGCAGGGGCTGCGTTCGTGTCGCAGGACGTTCAGTTCGACGCCAATTTGACGATCACGACCTTCGATACGATGGTCGGCGATGGCGTAAAAGGCATCGCCATTGTCGTCCCCGACAAGGCGCTGGGACCGGTCATCGCCGAGAAAGCAAAGGCCGCAAAAATTCCCTTGGTGGCGGTCGATGACGACATCTACTACGAGGACGGCACTCAGGTCCCCTATGTCGGCATGAATGCCTACAACATCGGTGCGCGGGTGGGCGAAGAACTTGCCAAGCTCTACAAGGCCGACGGCTGGGCCGGCAAAGAGGTGCGCATCGCCTCGATCGAGGACCGCAAAGCGGATACCTGCATGCAGCGCAACAAGGGCGCGGAAGAAGCATTCCTGAAGGCGGTGCCCGATTTCAAGCCGGGCAATATCGTTCGCGTCCCCTACGACAATACGATGGTCAACGCCATCGACGTGATGACCACCACATTGACGGCCAATCCCAGCGTCACGAACTGGATATTCTATTCATGCAACGATGATGGCGTGCTGGGTGGTGCGCGAGCCCTGGAAAACGCCGGCTATACCGCAGACCAGGGCATGGGGATCGGCATCGACGGGAGCCGCGCTTGTGACGCTTTCGGATCCGGAAAGCCCTCGGCGTTCCGTGGTACGATGTGGCTCAATTCGGAAAATCATGGCGCGCTGGCGGTGAAGATTCTCTTGGCCTCCATCAAGGACGGAACGAAGCTTCCCGTTCAGTCCTTCACGGACCCGGAATACATCACCGCCGAAAATTTTGCGTCGGACTACAAAGCCAAGCTCTGCCACTGAACCGGCCACGCGGCATGCGCCGCAAGGCGCATGACGCTCAAATCGGCAGTTCGTCAGCGGGCACACGCCACCGACACGGGATCGCTTCTCGGGAGTGAGCTTTGATGCAATCGGATTTCTTCTCGCTCGACAGGATATCGAAGCGCTTCGGCATCGTGCAGGCCCTCGACAATGTCTCGATTGCCTTTCGGCCAGGAGAGGTGCTCGCCCTGGTTGGCGAGAATGGGGCCGGCAAATCGACAATGATGCGAATTCTCGAGGGCGTGTTCGCACCGGACACCGGCACCGTGCTGCATGGCTCCACGCCGATCGTTTTCAGCGAACCGCGCGACAGCCACAGAGCCGGAATACGCGTCATCCATCAGGAGCCGGAGATCGTTCCGAACCTGACCGTGGCCGAGAACATTTTCGTCGGCGAACTGCCGCGGCTGGCAGGCGTCCTGCTCGACTGGCATAGGCTCGAGGAGCAGACCGACAAGGTGCTTGCGACCTTCGGCATGCAGCAGGATATGCGGCCGCGTCAACTCTGCAGCACGCTCGGTCCGGCGCAGCGTCAGATGATCGAAATCATGCGCGCCATACGGGCCGGCGGCCGGCTGATCGCATTCGATGAGCCGACCTCGTCGCTGACCGACGACGAAGCGCGCCGTCTGTTTTCAGTAATTCGCCGGCTGCGCGAAGAGGGCACTTCGATCGTCTACATCTCTCACAGGCTGAACGAGGTCATCGACCTTGCGGATCGCATTGTCGTTTTGCGGGACGGCCGGCTGGTCAATGATTCCCCCGCGGCCGGTGCCAGCGAGCAGACCATAGCCAAGCTCATGGTCGGCCGTGACATCGCCGATCTGTTTACGCGCGAGACGTGGCAATCGGGGCAACCGTTGCTGGAGGTGACGGGCCTGACCACCGACCACGTCACCCATGTGAACCTCAAGGTCCGCCGCGGCGAGGTGCTCGGCATTGCCGGCCTGATGGGTGCGGGTCGATCCGAGCTGGCAAAGGCAATTGTCGGCTATGATCGGCGCCTCGACGGAACCATAACGATGAGCGGCGTGCCCGTTGGCCCCAACAGTCCGCATGCAGCGATCGTGGCAGGCATCGGCTTCGCCCCCGAAGACCGCAAGCACGAGGCCCTGCTGCTGTTCCGAAGCATTCTTGACAACGCCTCGCTTTGCGTGCCCGACAAGACGTCGACCTTCGGCTTCTTCAACCGGCGCAAGGCACTGGAGATCGTCTCACCGCTTGCAGCAAAGATGTCGATCAAGGCGCCCAACCTCGACGAACAGGTTTCGAAATTGTCGGGTGGCAATCAACAGAAGGTCGTTCTCGCGCGCTGGCTTGCCCGGCAGCCGATGCTTCTCATCCTCGACGAGCCGACCCGCGGCATCGACATCGGCGCCAAGGCGGAAATCTATCGCCTGATCGATGAACTCGCCGCGAGCGGCATCGGCATAATCCTGATTTCCTCGGAAATGCCCGAACTGATCGGGCTCGCCGACAGGGTGCTTGTCATGGCTGGAGGCCGGGTCACGGCCGAACTTTCTCGCCCCGACATCGACGAGGCCACGATCCTGAAACACGCCATGCCGCAATCTGTAGCATCGCTCGGAGGACAAATTCAGTGAACAGCCTTGAGCTCAGGACAGCAACAACACAAACCGACAACAGGCGCGCTTCCTTGCGCATCGCAGAGCGCATCGGCATTCACAACATAAGCCTCCTGGTTGCTCTCGCCATTCTCGTGCTCATTTTCGGCACCCTGAGAGGCGACGTGTTCTTCTCGAGCCGAAACCTGCTGAACATCGGTCTGGGCATTACCATCCTGGGCGTCCTGGCGATGAGCCAGACCGTGGTCATCGTCGCCGGCGGGCTTGATATTGCCGTCGGCGCAATCGTCGGTCTGACCACAGTATCGACGGCAATGGCCATCCAGGCGACCGGATCGCCGGCGGCGGGCATTCTTGCCGGCCTTGTCCTGGGCGGCCTTGCCGGCCTCGTGAACGGCATCATCATCACCTATGGGCGGGTCAACGCTGTCATCGCGACTCTCGGTACGATGGCGATCTTCCGCGGCATCGCGTTCATCATGTCCGATGGGCAATCGATCGCGATTTTCAGCGACACTTTCCGCTTCATTGGGATCGGACGAATCCTCGGCCTGCCTCTGCTGATCTGGATTCTTTTGCTGACCGCGATCGTGTTCCATCTCTTCCTTGCCCGCTCGATCGTTGGCCGCAACATCTATGCCCTGGGCGGCAATCCCGTTGTTGCACGCTTCTCCGGCATCAACATCAACCGCTACCGTGTCGGCATCTACATCATGAGTGGAGTGGCGGCCGGATTGGCCGGGATTCTGTTGGCTGCCCGTACCGGCTCGGGGCAGCCCGTATCCGGATCCCAAGGCCTGGAACTCGAGGCCATCACAGCGGCCGTTCTGGGTGGCTGCGCCTTGCAGGGCGGTAAGGGCACGATCGTCGGCGCACTACTGGGCGTCGCCATCATTGGTGTCCTCAACAACGGAATGATACTGACGTCCGTGCCAACCTTCTATCAGTTGCTTGCCAAGGGCTCGCTGCTGATACTTGCTGTGGTAATTGCCGAGTACCACTTGAACAGGACATGACGATGGACACGGCGATCGCTTCGACTGGCCAAGGCAAGCAGGACATTCCTGCCGCAGATGGCGCCACGTCATCGCTCAAGGATCGCATCGCACGCGATCTCGGACAGCGAATCCTCGCCGGCTCCTACGCGCAGCACTCCGTCTTGCCGACGGAAGCTGAACTTTGCGTTATCTACGGGGCGAGCCGCACGGCGCTTCGCGATGCTCTTCTGACGCTTTCGGCGAAAGGATTGATCGAGGCACGCAAGCGGGCCGGGACGCGTGTGCGCGTGTCGAGCGAATGGAACAGGCTGGATGCACAGGTTCTGGAATGGATGCGCGATATCGAGCCCGATCTCGATTTCGTCCGCGGATTGATCGAGGCGCGGCTGATCATCGAACCCGCGGCCGCCCACCTTGCGGCCAAGATGGCGACGTCAGGCGATCTCGCAGTCATCGAAGCCGCCTATGAGGCCATGCGCATTGCTCCGCAGGACGACCTTGCTGCGTGTCTCGATGCCGACGTCAGGTTTCATACGGCCATCCTTCGTGCCAGCCGGAACCCGGTGTTCGCCAATCTCGGCAATATGCTTGCTGCCGCCCTCAGTTTCTCCTTCCGCTTGACCACGTCAGCCACCGCTAACTACCAGCAGACGCTGAGCGCGCATGGCGACGTGCTTGAGGCAATCCGGATGCGCAGGGCCGACGACGCTCACGATCAGATGAAGGCGCTCATCGGGATCGCGTCGAACGACCTTCTTGCAGTGGCTCGCAAAGGCCGCCATTCCGCTGCCAAGGCCGATACCGTCTGAAGCTGATGGTCGGGACGATCAAGATCAGAAGCGGAGACCTGTCCGCTGAAATCGTCCCGTCGCTTGGGGCAGGTCTTGCGCGACTGGACTATGGGCGCGTGCCGCTGTTCCGGCCATGGCCGGACGGCGGGAGCAGCAACCCCGTCGATCTGGCCTGCAACCTGCTTTTGCCGTGGTCGAATCGCATCTCAGGCGGCGGATTCACATTCGACTCCAAATTCCACCAACTGCCTGCCAATGTTGCAGGCGAGCCATTTCCCATTCACGGCAATGGATTTTCGAGCGAGTGGGACATCGACAGCGTAGCGCAAGACAACGCAAAGCTGTCGCTCATCAGCAACGGACCCAGCCCATATCGATATCGCGCCGAGGTGAGTTACGCTCTGACCGGACAGGGGCTCGAGCTGAAGCTTCGCATCGTCAGTCGGGCCTCGATCAGATTGCCGTTCGGGCTTGGCATCCATCCATGGTTCACGAGAACGGCACGAACCGCGCTTCATGCGCTGGCCTCGCAGGTTTGTCTCGAACTGCCCAGCCATCTCCCCGAACGGTTTGTGGATGTCAAAACCCGTCCCGATTGGGATTTCGGCGCCCCGGCCGTATTGCCGAGCGGATGGATAAACAATCTGTTTGCCGGCTGGGACGGCGTCGCTACCATATCGTGGCCGGAGCACAGTTGCAGCCTGCGGATTGAAGCTTCATCGCCCTTGAACTTCTACCTGGTCTATTCGCCATCGGACGAGAGCGACTTCTTCTGTTTTGAACCGGTCAGTCATGCAGTCGATGCTCACAATCGTGGTTCGATCGACAAATGGAATGGACTGTCGGTGCTTGGGCCTGGCGAGAGCCTGGCAGCCCGTTGCAGCTTCGCCGTCAACTAGACGGACCTCTGCGGCGCCCTCGAGTTGGCGTATGTCGGTGTCGGCCAGCATGTCCGGTTAGCCGGCTTTTCGTCCAAAGTGAGCTTGGGAAGAGGGAACTCCGGCGACCGGGAACCCGTGAGCCCGTTCGACGTTTGCCGGATGTCGCTGCGCAGTTTGTCTGCTTGACGGCACGGTACGGGCCTACTCCGAATGTACCTGGCAGATTGGATCAATGACAGATGTTGACCCAAAGGAATTCGTGCTCGGGAATTCGTGCTCGCAGGCATCGTCATGAAGCGACTGGTCTCCGGCGAACAGACGGGAGGCTTGTTGAGTCTCTTCGAAAACCGAAGCGACGGGCAGGCGAAAACACCAATCCATGTTCACGCGAATGACGACGAGACAGTCTACGTCATCGAAGGGCAGTTGACCGCAATTGTGGCCGGCGAGGTCCGAACGCTCTCGCCCGGTGAGAGCATGTTTTTGAAGCGCGGCATCCCGCACCAGCTCGTGAATCCCGGCAACCAGCCCGTTCGCTACATCCTGATAGACACGCCAAGTGTGTTCGAGCAGTTCCTCGCCGAAGGTGGCCATGAACTCGGCAAGGGAGAGGTGGTCGGGCCGCCGACGCCTGCCGATATCGAGCGGCTCAAAGCAGCCGCGCCGAAATTTGGGATTACGCTTCTGCAAGACTGGCCAGCAAGAGAGTAAACGGTTTCGTGATACCGGCTTGGATCGGCCGCTAAAGCCGATCCTTGCCCGAGAAACCACCATTGGCTAGCCATCCGCAATCCAATCCGAGAGGCTGCGGGCAAAACTTCGCGGCACGATGAGTTCGCACGCGGCCTCGCCGGTGCGCAGGAAGAGCACGGAGACATGATGGAAGGATGTCTGCACGGCGCGGCCCGGAGCGGCGGCCGGCGCGTGCCAGTCGACGGTAATGCAGCCGGACAGAAGCCTTGCGATGTCAGGGCCGGCCATTTTCAAACGAACACGACCCTCGCCGAGGGGAACAGAACAGCCGAGATCGGGGTCGACGGAAAGCGCGGGCGCTTGCGTGCCTTCGTCGAGAACCAGCCAGAGGCGGCGAGGTGCAATGCGGATGATTAGAAGCCCCTTGTGGCGAACGGTCTCTCCGACCGAAGCGGGAAGTTTCGTGCCGAGCGACGCCGAGACGCTCTTTTCGAATTGTCTCAGTGTCCCGTCCCAGCCCTCGATCTGGATAAGCGGACAATCGGCCACGGATAGGCTGAAATCCCGAGAAGAGGTCAAGCTAGCCATGCAGCCGTTCTCCCTGTGGATCGAGGAATACTGGCGAGACAATGCGGGCGCGAACTGTTTCGGCCTTCATCGGATAGACCGCCACGACCTCGCTTCCTTCTGCCGCGACATCGCCGGCAAGCAGGGCCAGCCCGACATAATGGCCGCGCTCGGGGCTGAAAGTGACGGAGGTGATGCGACCGCGCCCATGGCCATAGGGTTTCTCATCCGGCAGGAACAGGATGGCGCCGCCGCGCAGGCGTTTTCCGTCCTCGATGCATACCAGTCCGACCAGGCGCTGCCGGTTGGGCGCGTGGAGGGCAGGGCGCCGTCGCAGGACGTCGCCGACGAAGCCGCTGCGCTTGCCGGCCATGCGGCCGAGGCCGAGATCGTCGAGCGTCGTGCGTCCATCGATTTCAGGTCCGGCGACATGGCTCTTTTCGACGCGCAGCGCACCTAGCGCCTCGACGCCGTAAGGCTTCAGGTCGAATGGTCTGCCGGCTTCGAGCAGACGGCTCCAGAGCTGTTCACCGGCAGTGGCGCCGATATAGACTTCGTAAGCGCGCTCGCCGGAATAACTGAGACGTAGGATGCGGAGCGCACGGCCCCCCCATTCGCTTTCGAGTAGTCCCATATGCGAAAGCGCCGCGTCGGAAACGTCGAGAGCGGGAAACGCTGCATTCAGGATCGCGCGGCTGTTAGGCCCGGCAACCGACATCGCCGCCCATTCGTCGCTGACCGAAGTGACGGCCACGCGCAAATCCGGCCAGGCCGTGTCGAGCAGGAATTCGAGACGCGACAGCACATCGGCGGCCTTGGCGGTCGAAGTGGTCATGAAGAACCGGTTTTCCGCCAGCCGCGTCGTGGTGCCGTCGTCGAAGACGATGCCGTCGTCGCGCAGCATGACGCCGTAGCGGGCGCGGCCGACCGCCAGCTTGGCAAAGCCGTTGGCGTAGACGCGGTCGAGGAAGATTGCCGCATCCGGGCCTTGGACGTCGATCTTGCCGAGCGTGGAGATGTCCATCAGCCCCGCGGCCTGACGTACATTCCGCATTTCGGCGACATAGGCTTCATTCACGTCATGTCCGGACTGCCGGTAGAAATAGGGCCGCATCCAGAGCCCCACCTCGAGCATCTCGGCGCCGTTGGCCATGTGCCAGTCGTGCATTGGCGTGCGGCGGATCGGCTTGAAATGATGGCCGATGGCGCGCCCGGCAAGCGCCCCGATGGCAACCGGCGTATAGGGCGGGCGGAAGGTCGTGACGCCGGTCTCGGGAATCGTTGCGTTGCGCAGCGCCGCCATCGCGGCAAGCGCCGGAAAATTGCTGGTCTTGCCTTGATCGGTACCCATGCCGAGCGTGGTGTAGCGCTTCAGATGCTCGACCGATTCATAGCCCTCGCGATGGGCGAGTTCGATATCCCTCGTCGTCACATCCATCTGAAAATCGACGAAGGCTTTTCCATGTCCGACGGAAGGCGCTTCGCGAAGTAGCGTCGTGGCGGTGTCGCCGAGATCGAGTTTGGCCGGAGCGGGAACCGGCGCCGACTTGCCGCCGGAGGCTGCCGCGTCGATGCCGGCGCGATGACCGTCCTCGATGGCATCGGCAGTTGCATAGGCCCCAATCATCGCGCCGGCACCTAGCCGGCCGGCCGGAAACGCGCCCGGCACGAAGCCGCCGATATCGTCGCGATAGACAGGTTTGACACCGAGGTGCGAGGTGAGATGCACGGTTGGCGACCAGCCGCCGGACACGCAGACGAGGTCGCAGGCGGCCGAGGACTGGCCCTCCGGCCCGTTGAGCGTTACGTGCCTGACGGCATGGCCGCCGTGCAGGTCGACGATCCGCGTCCCGGCCCGTATCATTACGCCGAGCCGTGCGGCTTCCGCGGCAAGTGCTGCGGGCGGGACTGCGCGCGTATCCGCAACCGTCACCTCCGCGCCGGCTGCGGCATAGTCGAAGGCGGTGCGCCAGGCACCGTCATTGGTGGTGGCGACAATGATTTTCTTGCCCGGCAGGACAGCGAAACGGTTGAGATAGGTCCGGGCGGCTGAGGCAAGCAGGACGCCGGGCCGGTCATTGTTCGAGAACACCATCGGTCGCTCGATGGCGCCAGTGGCGAAAACGATCGAGCGGGCGCGCAGCATGGTGACCGTTTGCCGCGCCTCGCCGTTCGGCTTCGGACCGGTTGGATCGCGCTGTTCGACCAGCCCGATGACATTGCCGTCATAGCTGCCGAAAGCGGTTGTCCGCTTCATCAGCACGACGGTTTCGAAGCCCTTCAACTCGGCCTCGGCCTGCCTCAACCATGCGGCCGCTGCGCTGTCGGACGGTTCCGCCAGAAGCTGGCCGCCAAGCAGGAAATCCTGCTCGATCAGCGCGACCCGCGCCCCGGCCGCGGCGGCTGCCCGCGCTGCTGACAATCCCGCCGGGCCGCCGCCGACAATTGCGACATCGGCGAAAGCATGACGAACCTCGTAGCGGTCGGGATCCGGGCCGGTGCCGGCTCTGCCCAGACCGGCCGCCTTGCGGATAAAGTGCTCGTAGAACATCCAGGCGCGGCGCGTCGGGCCCATGAAGGTCTTGTAGTAGAAGCCGGCGGACAGAAACGGCGCCAACAGCCCGTTGACGCTTTGTACGTCGAAGGCCAGCGATGGCCAGCGATTCTGGCTTTCCACGTCCATGCTGTTGGCGAGTTCCAGTGTCGTCGCCGGCAGGTTCGGCTCGCGCCTGCCTGCGATCCCGAGCGTAACCAGCGCATTCGGTTCCTCCGGCCCGGCGGAAAAGATGCCGCGCGGGCGATGATATTTGAAGCTGCGCCCGACGAGAGTGACGCCGTTGGCGAGCAGCGCGGAGGCAAGGGTGTCGCCGCGATATCCAATCAGCTTGCGGCCGTCGAAGGTGAAATCGAGCGGCACCTCGCGACTGATACGGCCACCCACCGGCAGGCGTTTGCGGTTCGAACTCATGCCGGTGATTTCCTGAGAGTTGATTTCCTGGCGAAGTCGACTGATGCGACGGCATGGTTGCGGGTGTCGCGTTCGACCACCAGCCATTGCCGGCAACCGGTCACGTGCTGCCAGTATTCACGGTGCGGGCCGGCCGGGTTTGTCCTGATATAGACGTAACGGTACCAGGCCTCCGGATCGGGATCGTCATGGGCCGGACGCGTGACCGAGGCATCGCCGCCGTAGCGGAACTCGTCATGGTCGCGCGGGCCGCAGCAGGGGCATTCGATGCGCAGCATTTTGTTCCGCCTCCTATTGCAGCCAAGCGGAAGGGCCGACGCCGGCCTCATCGAGCGTGTGGCCGGTGCGGAAACGATCGAGCCCGTAGGCCGCGATCAAGGGATGCGGCTTGCCGGTGGCGATCGTGTGGGCGAAGCACCAGCCGGAAGCTGGCGTTGCCTTGAAGCCGCCATAGCACCAGCCGCCGTTGAGATAGAGGCCGTCGATCGGCGTCGGGCAGATGATCGGGCTGGCATCGGGGGTCATGTCCATGACGCCGCCCCAGTGGCGCAGCAGGCGGACGCGCGAAATGCACGGCATCAATGCAATCGCCGCCTCCGCCACCTCGCGCACGACGCCGAGATTGCCGCGCTGGGCGTAGGAATTGTAGCCGTCGAGATTGCCGCCGAAGACCAACCCGCCCTTGTCGGACTGGCTGACATAGAAGTGGTCGGCGCCATAGGCGACGACGTGATCTACCAGCGGCTTCAGCGGTTCGGTGACAAAGGCTTGCAGGACGTGGCTTTCGATCGGCAGTTCAAGGCCGGCCTTGGCACCGAGCACGGATGTATGCCCGGCAACAGCGAGGCCGACCTTGCCGGCGCCGATCCGGCCTTTCGTCGTTTCGACGCCGACGATACTGTCGCCGTCGCGGAGGAAGCCTGTCACCTCGCAGTTCTGGATGATGTCGACGCCATGGCTATCGGCGGCGCGCGCATAGCCCCAGGCGACGGCGTCGTGGCGTGCCGTGCCCGCCCGGCCCTGGAAGATGGCGCCATGGATCGGGAAGCGGGCAGTGTCGGAAAAATCGAGATAGGGCACCAGCCGGCGCACCTCTTCGCGGTTGAGGATATCGGCATCGATGCCGTTCAGCCGCATGACGTTGGCGCGGTGGCTGAAACCGTCGAGCTGATCGGCCGAATGCGCTGTGACGAGCTGGCCGCGCTGGGAGAACATGACGTTGAAATTCAGCACCCGCGACATGGTCTCCCAGAGCTTCATCGAGAATTCGTAGAACTGGGTGTTGCCGTCGAGCAGGTAGTTGGAGCGGATGACGGTGGTGTTGCGGCCGACATTGCCGCCGCCGACATAGCCCTTTTCGAGCACCGCGACGTTGCGGATACCGTGGTTATCGGCAAGGTAGAAGGCGGTGGCGAGGCCGTGTCCACCGCCGCCGATGACGATCACGTCATAGGACGGTTTTGGCTCCGCCGCCCGCCAGGCGCGCTGCCAATTCTTCTGGCCAGACAGCGCGTTGCGGAAAATCGAGAGTGCCGAGTAGCGCGCCATACGTGCGGGCCTATCGAACGATCGGGCCGGCCGGCGTGCGGGTGAGCACTTCAGCACCCGCGTCGGTCAAAAGCACCGTGTTGGAGACGAAGTCATCGCCGCGACTGGTTCCCATCAGCCACGACAGGATGTGGAAGCTCATCCCGGTCTCGATCTCAAGGTCGGAATCGTGCCTCAAGCCGGTCACCGAATTGCCGCCGGTCCATGATGGCGGCTGGCCAGCGCCAACTAGGTAACCGCAGTGATGGCGGCGATAGTGGGAAAGACCGGCCTCGTCGGCGACGGCCTGCCAGGCGGCGTAGACATCGCGCGCCTTGGCGCCCGGCCGCAGCGCCTCGACGACAGCGTTGAACGCCTTGGCGGTCACCGTCGCCATTGTGGCGTCTTCGTCGCTGATGTGGCCGATGCGAACGAGCCGGCCGAGCGGCGCGTGGTAGCGTGAGATGCAGCCGGACAGTTCGACGAAGACCGGCTCGCCCTTGCGGTAGATACCGTCGCCCCAGGTCGTGTGCTCTTCACCGAGGCGCGCGGCCGGGCGGATGAACGGTCCGAAGCCCGGCGCATGACCGCCGGCGCGGATCATTGCCGCAACACATTGGGCGGCGACCTCCTGTTCGGAAGCGCCATCCGAGATCGCGGCGATCGCGGCACCGGCGGCGGCGTCCGTCACCTTTGCGGCGCGCCGCATCAGCACCTGTTCCTCGGCGCTCTTCACCCGCCGCATCTTGTCGATCAGACCGGAGACGTCGCTCCACTTGGCATCCGCTTGCATCTGGAGTGCTACGGCAAGTCCATGGCTAAGGCCGGCCGTCCAGTATTCGAGGCCGATCCGCTTGCTGGACAGGCCGAGCTCCGCAAGCACCCGCGCCGCAAGGTCGGCCGCGGTTTCGCTGTCGGAGTGGCCACGGAATTCCGCTGCCTTCACCTGCTTCTCGATCGTTACCTTTTCCATCGAGCGGGTGACCAGGACAGGTTTTCCCTGGAGCGGGACGATCAGCAGGTGAGGGGCAAAATACCCCCAGTGATCGAGCCCGATGAGATAGAAGACGTTCTCCGGCGAGGCGAAGACCGCCGCGTCGAGCTCACGCTCGGCCAGTGTAGTACGGACCTTGGCCAGGCGGCCGGCGATTTCGGCTTCGGAAAAGGGATTACGGTCCATCGGGCGTCCTCGTGCTTGTTGCCGGCTTGGTGGCAGGCATGGTCTTTTCGGCAGCCGGCTTCCCGGCCGCCATGTCAATCGATAACGATGAGTTCGCGCGCCACATCGCAGAGGCGTTCGCCGCCGCGTTCCGTGACGACGAACGATTCCGAGATGGCGATGCCGAAATCGTCGAGCCAAACGCCGGCCATGAAATGGAAGCACATCCCAGGCTGCATCTCGGTGGTGTCGCCGGGACGAAGGCTTGCGGTGCGTTCACCCCAATCGGGCGGGTATGCGAGCCCGACCGGATAGCCGACGCGGCTTTCCTTCTTCAGTCCGTTCCTCCGCAGGACTGCCTGCCAGACGGCTTCCACCTCTTCGGCGGTGTTGCCGGGGCGCGCCTTCTCGAGGCCAGCGTCGACGCCCTCGACGATCGCCTTGGCCATGTCGAGGATGGCTTGCCGCGGCTTGCCGAAATGTACCGTCCGGGTCAGGGCTGCATGATAGCGGCGGCGCACGCCGGCGATCTCCAGAATGGCGAGGCCGCTGTCCGGCAGCGGCGCGTCGGACCACGTCAGATGCGGCGTGCTGGTGCCTTCGCCAACGGGCATCAGCGGACAGATCGCGGCATAGTCGCCGCCCGCTCCGGGCACGCCCATGATCTGTGCGTGATAGATTTCCGCAATGACATGGTTCTGAGGCACACCGGGTCGCATTTTCTCGATGGCGCGGTTCATTGCATGCGTGCAGATCGCACCCGCCTCGCGGATCAGCACCAGCTCGGCTTCGGATTTCACCAGCCGCGCCCAATTGACGAGATCGTGGTTGTTGGCGAAGTGCGCGTCGGGGAGCCCCTCGACAAGGTGGGCGTGGCAGCGCGCAGTGTAATAATGCGCGTCCATCTCGACGCCGATGCGGGCCTTTCCCCAGCCGCGCGACCGGATCAGTTGCGCGAGTTCGTCATATGGGTGTTCGACCGGCTGCTGCACCAGCCGTTCCGAGAACGGCACGATGTTTGTCTCGGGCAGGCCGGTGGTTAGGCGTGCGCTCTTGGCATCCTGCGCCCTGCCGAACCAGATCGGCCGGTCCTCCTCCAGATGGACGAGCACGCACTGCGGAACGTAGAACGACCATCCGTCATAGCCGGTCAGCCAGCACATGTTGGCTGGATCCTGACAGACGACGAGATCGAAGCCGGCTTTTTGCATGCGTGTCTTCACGCCGGCCAGGCGCTGCCCATACTCCGCTTGCGTGAATGTCCCGAACTCGTTCGCGGTCGCCACCGAAGTCCTGCCTTCTGGGTATGCTGTTGCCCTCTTGTAAATGGGCAAACCAGGCGAAATTGTGCACAACTCGACGTCAAGTTTGTTGGACAACTACGAATTAGCGCCGAATCTACACGGTTTCTATATCTCTGCTTGCGAAATGTCTAGGGCAGTTGTATACGTCTGATCAAGCAGGCGTCGACCTCGAAGAAGGCCGCGCCCTGGGAACCATCCACAGTTGTTCAATGGGAGAAAAGCATGCTCAAATCATCGATATCGCGCCGCATGGTCGTGAAAGCGGCTGCCTGCATCGCGCTCGCCGCGACGTCATTGACGTCGCTGTCCGCTCACGCGGAAACCACCCTCGAACGGGCCAAGAAGGACGGCTACATCCGCGTCGGTTTCGCCAACGAGGCGCCGTTCGGTTACGCCACGCCAGACGGCAAGCTGACCGGCGAAGCGCCGGAAGTCGCCAAGGCGGTGCTCGCCAAGATGGGCATACCGCAGGTCGACGGTGTTTTGACCGAATTCGGCTCGCTCATTCCGGGTCTCAAGGCCGGCCGCTTCGACATCATCGCCGCCGGCATGTTCATCACTCCGAAGCGCTGCGCTGAGATCAACTACTCCGAGCCGTCCTACGGCATCGGCGAGGCTATGCTGGTGGCAAAAGGCAATCCGAAAGGCATCAAGGATTTTTCCAGCATCAAGGACAATCCGGATCTCAAGCTTGCCGTGATGGCCGGCGCCGTCGAAGGCGGCTTCGCCAAGGAAGCGGGCGTTGCCGGTGGGCAGATCGTCTCCTTGCCCGACCAGTCCAGCCTGGTCGCCGCCGTCCAGTCGGGCCGCGCCGACGCTGCCGCACTGACCGCTCTTTCGATCGCGGACATGGCGAAGAAGGCCGACGGCGTCGAATCGACCAAGCCCTTCGGCGAGGTCGCCGGCAAGTCGGTGAAAGGTCATGGCGGCTTCGGCTTCCGCAAGGAAGACACCGACCTGCAGGAGGCGTTCAACGCCGAGCTGAAGAAGTTCCTCGGTTCGCCGGAGCATATCGCGCTGGTCGAGCCACTCGGCTTCGGCAAGGACTATCTCCCCAACAAGACCACCGCAGAGCTCTGCGTTGGCAAATAGGTTCCCAACTGCTGGCGGCGCGAAAGCGCCGCCCTTTTTCCCCGGGGGAATCGCATGGGTATCCGTACGCTCGTTGCCATGCTGGTCATCGCGCTCGTCGTGATCGGCGCCTTGGCAACACAGGAAAGCTACCGAGTGTTCATGCCGGGGCTGCTGCAAGGCGCGGTCCTGACAGTCGAGATCGCCGTCCTCGGCAGCCTGCTCGCAATTATCATGGGCGTGCTTGCAGCACTTGCAAGGATGTACGGCCCGACGCCGCTCAGATGGCTGGCCACGGTTTACGTCGAGATCTTCCGCGGAACGTCGGCACTGGTGCAATTGTTCTGGCTGTTTTTCGTGCTCCCGCAATTCGGCGTCACGATCAACGCGTTCGTTGTGGCGGTGCTCGCACTCGGCCTGAATGTCGGCGCCTACGGATCGGAGTGCGTGCGCGGCGCGATCCTGTCCGTCGCCCGCGGGCAGTGGGAAGCATGTACGGCATTGAACATGAGCCGCCCACAGATGTTGCGCCGGATCATCCTGCCGCAGGCCTTTGTCGCGATGATCCCGCCCTGGGGCAATCTGTTCATCGAGCTTCTGAAATCGACAGCGCTGGTTTCGCTGATCACGCTTTCGGACCTCGCCTTCAAGGCGCAGCAAATGAACCAGAACACGTTCAAGACCATTCCGATCTTCACCCTCGTCCTTTTGATGTACCTGGCAATGTCGCTGGTTGTGACCATCGGCATGCGGCTTCTCGAAAGGCGGGCGTCGCTCGGACTGGCGCGGGGGAAGGCGGCATGATCTGGGATTGGGGATTTGCCCTGGAAATCCTGCCGGTGCTCGCCCGCGCCGCCATCATTTCCATCGAGGCGACGCTGATCGGTTTTGCGCTTGCGGCCTCGCTCGGCCTGGTGCTGGCGGTCGTCCGCATCGCCGTGCCATGGACCAGCTGGACGATTTCGGTGCTGGTCGAGCTGATCCGCTCGACCCCGCTGCTCATCCAGATATTCTTTCTCTATTTCGTCTTTCCGAAATTCGGTGTCGTGCTCGACGCCTTCACCGCCGGGGTGCTGGCCATCGGTATCCACTACGCCGCCTATTGCTCCGAGGTTTATCGCGCCGGTTTCGACAACATCCATCGCGGCCAGTGGGAAGCCTCGATCGCGCTCAATCTCTCGTCCTGGACGACGTTTCGCGACATCATCATCCCGCAGGCGATCCCGCCGATCGTTCCGGCGCTCGGCAATTATCTGGTGGCCTTGTTCAAGGAGACGCCGTTGCTTTCCGCAATCGCCGTGATGGAACTGATGCAGACTGCCAAGATCATCGGCTCCGAAACGTTCCGCTACACCGAGCCGATCACGCTGGTCGGCCTGTTTTTCCTTGCCATGAGCCTGGTTTCGGCGGCGCTCATCCGCTCCCTCGAAGGGCTGCTCAACCGGAGGACCACGCGATGACGGAACAACCGATGGT
Organism: Mesorhizobium sp. M1423; assembly: GCF_040317575.1. NCBI lineage: Bacteria > Pseudomonadati > Pseudomonadota > Alphaproteobacteria > Hyphomicrobiales > Phyllobacteriaceae > Mesorhizobium > Mesorhizobium sp. M1423. The sequence goes on along the minus strand of NZ_JAMYKU010000004.1, from coordinate 164,869 downwards.
CCGCTTCGACAATGTATCGAAACGCTACGGCACGTTAACCGTTCTCGACGGGCTCAATCTCGAAATAGCGCGCGGCGAAAAAGTCTCCGTCATCGGTCCGTCGGGTTCGGGCAAGACGACGGTGTTGCGCATGCTGATGACGCTGGAAACGATCAATGACGGCGTCATCTGGGTCGAAGGCGAGCCGCTGACCCATATGGAGAGGAACGGCAAGCTTGTTCCCGCCGATCTCGCCCATATCCGTAAAATCCGCGCCAAGATCGGCATGGTGTTCCAGTCGTTCAACCTGTTTCCGCATATGACGGCGATTCAGAACTGCATCGAGGCGCCGATAACGGTGCTCGGCATGAAGCGGGCGGACGCCGAGGCAAGAGCGGCGGAGCTGCTGGAGCTGGTCGGTCTGGCCCAGAAGAAGGACCACTATCCGTCACAGCTTTCCGGCGGCCAGCAGCAGCGTGTCGCCATCGCCAGGGCGCTTGCCATGCGGCCCAAGATCATGCTGTTCGACGAGGTGACGTCTGCGCTCGACCCGGAGCTTGTCGGCGAAGTGCTGCAGGTGATAAGGCAGATCGGCCGCGAGCATGATCTAACCATGCTGATGGTCACCCACCAGATGGGCTTCGCCAAGGAGTTTTCCGACCGCGTTTGCTTCTTCTATCAAGGCAAGATCTGCGAGCAGGGGCCGCCAAGCGAACTGTTTGGTGCTCCCAAGAACGAGCGGACACGGCAATTCCTACACGCTGTCCTGGAGGCCGGGTGACGATCGAGACAAAGGCCAAGCCGCCCACGACGGTGACCGCCGCGCCGCCGCGCCCGCTCTCCGCGCGAGAGCGGTTCGAGCGCATCTACCGGATATTGCGCGACCGCATCTGTCTGCTCGTCTATGCGCCGGGAAGCCGTCTGTCCGAGGAAGAACTTGCCCAGGAATTCGAGATCAGCCGCACGCCGGTCCGGCGTGTCCTGGCGCGCCTTGAATCCGAGGGTCTGGTTCAATCCGTCCACGGCGTCGGCACGATCGTCACCGACGTCGATATCGAGGAATTGCAGCAGGTCTATCATTTGCGCCTGGAGCTGGCGCTCCTCGTCGGCAAGCTTTCACCGATCCCGCGCACGGCGGACGACCTCGACCGGATACGGGCGCTCATCGCGCGCTGCGATGCCGATATACTCAATCCCGACCAGCGCGCTTTCCTGCGCCTCAACATGGACTTTTTTTACGAGCTCACGGCGATGACCGGCAACCAGCCACTGCGCGAGATCAGCGAGCGCCTGTATTTTCAGGTTGCGCGCGTCGTCCTGAAGCTGATGCCGCAATTGGGCCTTGTCGAGGAATTCACCGCGTTCCGCCGCGAAATGGAAGAGGTCCTTGCCGCCGCCGAGATCGGCGACTGGGAGTCCATAGGGCACATAAGGCGGGCGCATATCTCAATGAGCTTCCGCCGCATGATGCGCCATGCAGGCGAGGCGAATCTGGATAAAGCTACACAATCAGCCCCTTAAGACTGGTGGACTGCCGTCGAGCTGGCTTCGTTTGCCAGGGAAAGCATGGCCGCCCGCCCCGATGCCGACAGAATTTGCCAGCACTGGGGATGACTAACGCCGTTCGATACTGCAGGTCCGCGCCGCCCTAAAGAGGATCCTCACTCGGTATGTTGGCGGGGTTCCAGACGACCTCCCACAGGTGTCCGTTCGGGTCGCGGAAGTATCCGGCATACCCGCCAAAGAACGTGTCCCGGGCAGGCCTGATGATCTCGGCTCCGGCACGGGCGGCCTCATCCATCACTTGATCGACTTCCTCGCGGCGCACAACGTTGTGGCCGATTGTGAACGAGGTCGAACTGATCGGCGCTTTGGGCAGGCCGGTGTCGTAGGCGAGGTCGTCCTGAGCCCAGATCGCGAGCTTCAACCCGCCGGACAGCGTGAAGAACGCGACGGCGCCATGCTCGAATTCGCGGCCGATGATCCCTTCCGTCGGCAAGCCGAGGCCGTCGCGGTAGAACACGAGGCAACTCTCGAGGTTGGCGACAGCGATCGTCAAAACCGAAATGCGCGGTTTCATGGCAGTCTCCTCTGGTTGTCGGAGACACCAGGATAAAGTCGGGCGACAGTGAAGACTTGAACAAAACGGCCAAAAGCGTGCCGCCAAGTCGAAGAACGCGCCGAGGTTTCACTCGCCGTGCAGCAGGTGATGAATCTGTCGCGGGGTGCTTCCTGTCAGGCGTCGGCTCTCGCGAACAAGATGCGCCTGGTCGGAATAGCCCGCCTCGGCTGCCAGGATGGCCGTAGTGCTGTTCGATTGGTTCGAAAGCCGCAGAAAGCGCTGGTAGCGGAGGATACGTTCAAGCGTCTTGGGGCCATAGCCGAAGCTCTCGTCGAAGCGCCGGCGCAACGTCCTTTCGCTCATCTCGAGGGCGCGCATCAACCAAGGGACGAGAGGCGCGTCGGGTGGCGGAGCGCGCTCGATCAAGCGATATGCCGCCTGCATGGGAACGTCTGGGGCGTCGGAGGCCATCTCCTCGGCGACGACCTGTTGGAGCGAGCAGGCCAGATCTTCGAGATTGTCGCTGGCGGGCACGCGGCTGGCGAGGCGCCGAGCTCGCGCTCCCCACAAATCGTCGAGCGACAGCCGCTGACCGACCAGCTCGATTTGCGGCACGCCGAGCCATGCCGCCGCCGTGGCAGGATGGAAGCGCAAGCCGATCACGACCTCGTCCGCCGCTAGAACCTCGGTCTGCGGCTCCTTGTCAGGTCCGGCAATTCGGAAGCTGCCTCCGATCCATTGCAGATCGATCGTTGCGTCGGGCATGACGACGATTGGCGGTGAGCCCGCCGGGTCCATTCGATGCACCCACACCGAAGCGAAGGTCCCGCGAAGCCGCGCCGACACTGGACGTTGCTGAAATGTGCCCGTTGCCTGCGCTGGGACGGGATCGCTCATCTCGCTCCCCTTCGGATTAGCGGCGGCGGTGAACCTACGGCGCAGCGGCTGCGCCCGGCCGTCGCTCGAGACAACAATCTGCACGACCGACAACGTCTGCCAATCGAGAACGGTTGCAAGAATCGGTTGTTTTCTTCCGGCCGGAACGAAGAGGGCAGATGAGGGGTGATGTCACGTGCATCGCCATCGGCAGCGCCGTTTGCTGCTCATACGTCGATGGCCGTTTTGTTCAATCCGGCAAGCGAGATGCGTGCTTATCTTTCGGCGTCGTACATCACACGAGAGGTATGCGTCATGAGCAACAACAACGACCAACGGATCGACTATGTCGAATTCAACGTGAAAGACATTCAGCGGTCACGCGACTTCTACGGAAAGGCCTTCGGCTGGACCTTCACTGACTACGGCCCGCAATATTGCGAGTTCAACGACGGGCGCTTGTCAGGCGGCTTTGCAGCTGGCCCAGCGAGGTCCGGAGGAGGCCCGCTCGTCATTCTCTATGCCGATGATTTGCCGGCAACGGTCAAGCGTGTCGAGCAAGCGGGAGGCAAGATCGTCAGGCCGATTTATGGGTTCCCCGGCGGCCGGCGCTTTCATTTTGCGGACCCGGACGGTTACGAGCTAGCGGTTTACACCGAAGACGGCACCAAGGAATGATCGCGGTCCTCCACCACCTCGGACTGGTTTTGCTCGGCGGCGTCTTTATCTGGGCAGGCGCCGAGCATTTCCTCAGATTCCGGGCGATTGCAGCGTCCCTGGCCGAACGGGGCTTTCCTGCTCCCAAGCCTCTTCTCGCGGCCGGATCGGTGCTTGAGATCGGCGGCGGCTTTTGCCTCGCAACGGGCCTTGGTGGACCCTTTCCCGCCGCGGCTTTGGCCGTCTTCACCATCTCGGCGTCTTTCATGGCGCTCAATTTCTGGCGCTACAGCGGCTATGAACGCGAAGCCCTTCGTACCGGCTTCACCATCAATGTTGCCGTCTTGGGCGGGTTGATTGTCGCCGCGACTACTAGCCTGTGATCATCGTTTCGAGGCGGCGGCTTCGTCTTCATCTGCCATCAGCCGCCGGTCGTTGGCGATCCGTGTCTTTGCAGCATTCGCCTATCGCTGCCAGAAGGGCAGCTTGGCGATCTCTTCCTCGGCCTGTCGTCTCGTCAGACCGATATCGTCGATCAGATGGGGATTGGTCTCCGCCAATCGCTTGAGGTCCCAGCGAAAGCGTGTCGGCTCGCGCCTGGCCGCGATAATGTTTCGCAGCGTCGCCAGGCTGTGGTGCCGACGCGACACTTCCGCCAGCCGAGCTGCCTTATGCTGGCCCGAGGCAAAGGTAGGAATATCGTTCATGGCAAACCTCCATATGGTTTGAGGTCCAATACGATTTGGGAGGACCCTCGACCTGTAAGAGGAGGAATTCTGCAGGATACGAACAGCGCCGTAATTAAGCTCTCCCAAATAGTTCTCTAAACTTCCAAACGGGCTATAGATGCGCCGTATGCAGGGATCGCGCTTTGCCTTTGGACCGTTCGCGCTTGATCCGGGCGCGGGAACGCTCCTCCGGAACGGTGTCCCCGTTGCCGTTGGCTACCGCGGGCTAAAGCTGCTTGCGGCGCTCGTCGGACGGTCCGGCGAAATCCTGAGCAAGGCTGAGTTGATGGACGCGGCGTGGCCGGGCACCGCCGTCGAGGAGGGCAACCTTACCGTCCAGATAGCGCTGCTGCGGAAGCTGCTTGGTCCGGCCGCCGACGGCGGTGAATGGATCGTCACGGTTCCGCGCATCGGCTACCGCTTCACGGGCGCCGTCGAACAGCTCGGCGGCGCGAAGCGAAAACCTTTGCCACTGCCCGGCAAACCATCGATAGCCGTGCTGCCCTTCGTTAATGTCAGCAACGATCCCGAGCAGGAATCCTTCGCCGATGGGTTGACCGAAGACCTGATCACGGACCTGTCGAGGATCTCCGGCCTGTTCGTCATCGCACGCAACTCGGCCTTTGCCTACAAAGGAAAGGCGATGGACGTGCGCGGGATCGCTGGGGAACTTGGCGTGCGCTACCTGCTGGAGGGAAGCGCAAGACGCGCCGCTGGGCAGGTGCGCATCAATGCACAACTGGTCGACGCGGCGAGTGGCGATCATCTATGGGCGGAACGCTTCGATCGCAGCCTGGAAGATATTTTTGCCGTTCAGGACGAGGTCACCGGCAAGATCGTCGAGGCGCTGCTCGGCCGGCTACGCGCACCACCGCCGCGCAATCGGCCCAAAAATCTCGAGGCCTACGATCTGTGTGTGCGCGCGCGCAAGCTGATGGATGATTCGCCGCAGACGGCGCGGGAAGCGCATCTGATGCTCACCCGCGCGGTTTCGCTCGATCCGGAATATGCCGAGGCCTATCGCTGGCTTGCCATGAACCACTGGATGGGATGGGTGCATTCCGGCGGACCAACCGAAACGTCCCGTAGCGTTGCTTTGGAGCTGGCGCGCAAAGCCGTGGCGATCGATCCCAACGATGCCGGCTGCCGCTGGGTCTTGGCTTACCTGCTTGCCTATGAGCGCAGCTTCGCCGAGGCGGATGCGGAATTCGCCAAGGCCATCGAGCTCGACCCGAACGAGGCCGATGCCTGGGCGGCACTGTCCGATATCGCGATCTTGGCGGGGAAGGTCGAGGAGGGCCTTGAGCACATCCGCAAGGCCTTCCGGCTGAACCCGTTTCCGGCAAGTTGGTATTATCTGACGCTCGGGCAGGCGCAATACGCGGCCCGCGAATACGAGGCTGCTGTCGAGACACTGCGCAGGGACGAGACTTATCGTACAAGCTCACGCCGTTTCCTGGCGGCAAGCCTTGCCCAACTCGGCCGGCTCGACGAGGCGCGTGCGGAGGTCGAACTGTTCCTCGTCGGCAACCCGCATTTCACAACCCGGCACTGGGCGACGACGGAGCCATTCCGCGACGCTGGGACGCTTGAGCATTTCGTTGACGGCTTCCGCAAGGCCGGCCTTCCGGAGTGACGCGCCGGCGCACCGTTCGTGCGACCTATTCCTCAAAGCGACCCGTGGCGTCACGATCGCGCTCGTATCGTCTGGTGAGCGGAAACGGCGGCAACCAGGACTCGCGACGGACGATCCAGCTTTCGTAGGTCGGCATCAGTTGGTCAGGCGCATCCAGGGATCCCAGGTTCACTTCGATTTCGTCGGCGGTGCGTCCGAAAATCGACGAGCCGCAGCGCGGACAGAAAAACCGCCCGGCATAGTCGCGTGTTTCGCCGTCGATCGTCACCGCATCCTCAGGAAATATCGCGGAAGCGTGAAAAAGGGCGCCATGATGCTTGCGGCAGTCGAGACAGTGGCAAAGGCCGACCCGGTATGGGCGCCCCGACGCGACAATTCGGACGTTGCCACACAGGCACCCGCCGGTGAATCGGTCCATGCTGCGTCTCCTCCAAAATCAAGCGGCCGGAATGGTTACAACGACCGGCACTGTTGTTGCAATCTCCGCGGGCGGGGACACGTCGTTCTTCCGTGGCGATGACATTGCAGCCGCCTCTCTATGCCTTACGCGAGCTTGCCGCCGAAAATAGGCCTTGGTTTGTCATATGGAACGAAACGGCGCGTTCCATTGAGCCGCCAACTCGGCGGCCGAGGCGATCTTGACGCCGCAGTCGGCGAGTATGCGTGCGACCGTCGCTACCGGTTCGGCGTTGGACGAAGCTATTCTGCCGTCCGGAAGGAAGAGATTGTTTTCGAAGCCGACCCGGATATGGCCGCCAAGCAACGCGGCGGCGGTCACGCACGCCGCTTCGTTGCGGCCGAAGGCGCAGACGCTCCAATGGTCGAAGCGCGGCGTGTTCGCCGCGAGGAATGGCAGGAGATCGGCAGGAACGGACGTCTGTCCCGGCGTGTAGCGGCCCAGCACGTAGAGAACCGGTATGCTTGCCCAGGGGATCAGTCCGCGCTGCTGCATGTCCGAAAGCCTGACGGCCTCCTCGGGCGAATAGAGGATGATCTGCGGCGCTACTCCCTCGGTGCGCAGCCAGGCCATGAAGCGCGCGAATGCGAGCTCCGATCCGGCATCAGGAACGATTTCGCGAAGCGCCAGGGAGACAGCTTGCGGCTTCACATCTTGTACGACGGCCATCTGCTGGGCCGGCGAATAGATACCGAGTGCTTCGGAAGTGATCTGAACTACCAAGCGGTCGCCGGCGGCACCGCGGATGGCGGCGATCGCCTGGCGGTAGGCGTCGGCGTCGAGCAGATGATTGCCGCTTCTGTCGCGGACATGGACGTGGATCATAGCCGCACCGGCATCGGCGCATTCCGCGGCCGTCCGCGCAAGTTCGGCTGGTGTCAGCGGAATCGCCGGATGGTCGGCCTTGCTGCGACGTCCCCCGTTCGGCGCGACAGCTATGGCGACGCGATCGAGACCATGGGCCGGCTTCATGGAGACGCTCTGTGAGTGACAAGATTCATATGAATCAATCTTTGACCACACTGAAACAGACGTTGCAATCGCTGGTCTGGCGAGCTAGCAATATCCATGGACCAGGGAGAGCTTGCTGGACAGATCGTCAGTGCCTTCGACGGCATGTCGGCGCAGCTTCGGTCCGCCGCGCGCTATGTCCTTGATAAGCCGTATGATGTCGCGTTGTTGTCCATGCGCGAGCAGGCCCGGCACGCGGGAGTGCAGCCGGCCACGATGACGCGGCTGGCCCAGCATCTCGGCCTTGATGGCTACGAGACCGTACGCGATATCTACGCCGCCGCGATCCGGGACGGCGAAATCGGTTTCGCCGGCAAGGCGGGCCTCCAGGTGGCCAGCCAAAAGCTCAAGGGCGACCACGCGCTGGCGGCCGATATTCTGGATTCAATTTCCAGCCAACTTGCCCATCTCGCCGAAAGCAGGTCGATCGACCGTCTGGTCGGCACGGCCAGGGCGCTGAGTGCGGCAAGGCGTGTCTATTGCCTCGGCCTGCGCTCGAGCCACGCAGTGGCCTGGCATCTGCATTACATCCTGTCGCTGATCGGCGAGAAGTCGGTGCTGCTGCACGGCATCGGCGGAACCGACGGCGACGCTCTGGCCCACGCGACCAAGGACGACGTGCTGATCGCCGCCAGCGTCCTGCCCTACACGCGCTTCACCATCGAGCTTGTCGAGTATGCTGCCGGCCGCGGCGTACCGATCGTTGCGGTCACCGACAGCGGGGTAGCGCCCTTGGCGCTGCTTGCCGATCACCTGGTCATCGTGCCGACGGGCAGCCCGTCCTTTTTCCACACCATGACGCCAGCTTTCATCGTTGCGGAGGTCCTCGGTGCTCTTGTCGCAGGGCAGGCAGGCGAGGGCGCTGTTGAGTCGCTGCGACGTTTCGATGAGCAGGGCGCCGCCCTCAAGACCCATCTGAACCAACGTCCGCCGAAGAAAATGCCCATGAGGGACCGTCGATGACACACATTCTTCATCGAACCATCCACTCGACGCTGCCGATCGCCATTCGCGGCCAAGGCATCGAACTGTTCGATGCCGAGGGCAAGTCCTATATCGACGCGTCGGGCGGCGCCGCCGTGTCCTGTCTCGGCCACGGTCATCCCGACGTGATCGCTGCACTGCACACCCAGCTTGACCGCATCGCCTACGCTCACACCAGCTTCTTCACCACCGAGGTGGCGGAGCGCTTGGCAGATCGGCTGGTCGAGGACGCGCCGGAAGGGTTGGACCATGTCTATCTGGTCAGCGGCGGCTCGGAGGCGGTCGAGGCCGCGCTCAAGATGGCCAGGCAATATTTTGTCGAGAAAGGCGAACCGCAACGGCGCCATCTCATCGCACGCCGGCAGAGTTATCACGGCAATACGCTCGGTGCTCTCGCCACCGGCGGCAATGAATGGCGGCGCGCCCAATTCAGGCCGTTGCTGATCGAGACCCATCACATCGACCCCTGTTACGCCTATCGCTATCAAAAGCATGGCGAAAGCGACGAAGCCTATGCGGCGCGCGCCGCCCAGCAGCTCGAAGACAAGATCCTCGAACTCGGCCCGGACGAGGTCATCGCCTTTGTCGCCGAGCCGGTGGTGGGTGCCACACTCGGCGCCGTGCCGCCGGTTGCCAATTATTTCAAGCACATTCGCGCGATCTGCGACCGCTACGGCGTGCTGCTCATCCTCGACGAAGTGATGTGCGGCATGGGCCGTACCGGCACGCTGCATGCGTGCGAACAGGACGGCATCACTCCCGACCTGCTGACCGTCGCCAAGGGGCTCGGCGGCGGCTACCAGCCGATTGGCGCGGTGCTGCTTGGCAGGCATATCTTCGACGCCTTTGCCCAAGGCTCGGGCTTCTTCCAGCATGGGCATACCTATATGGGGCATCCAATGGCGGCCGCGGCCGGCCTTGCCGTGCAGGAGGTCATCCGACGTGACCGTCTGCTCGACAACGTCAGCGCAATGGGCGCGCAGCTGGACGAACGCCTGCACCAACGCTTCGATAACCACCATCACGTCGGCAACATTCGCGGGCGGGGTCTGTTTAGGGGAATCGAGCTGGTGGTTGATCGCGCCACCAAGGAGCCGTTCGACCAGAGGCTTGAACTCAACGCCCGCATCAAGCGCGAAGCAATGGCCCGCGGCCTGATGATTTACCCGATGGCCGGGACGATTGACGGTGTGCGCGGCGTTCATGTGCTTGTGGCGCCGCCTTTCATCATCTCCAAACAGGATATCGATCGGATCGTCGAACGGCTCGGTGAGGCGATCGACGCTGCGATCGCTTCAGCGGCCTGACCCGCACGACGCGGATCGCCTCAACCCAATTCCAACGCGTCATCGGCGACGGGCCGGGACAACCACCAGAGAGGTAGCAACCATGTATAGTTCGATGAAAACCCTGATCGGCGCGGCGGCCTGCATGCTGCTGGCGCTGCCATCCGTCGGAGCCGAGCAGCGCTTCGTCACGGTCGGCACCGGCGGGGTCACCGGCGTCTACTACGCTGTGGGCGGCGCCATTTGCCGACTGATGAACAAGGACCGGCAGAAAACCGGCATCCGATGCTCGACCGAGTCGACCGGCGGTTCCGTCTTCAACGTCAACTCCATCCAGACCGGCGACCTCGATTTCGGCTTGACCCAATCGGACGTCCAGTACCAGGCCTATAAGGGGACTGGAAATTTCGACGGCAAGCCGTTCAAGGATCTGCGGGCCGTGTTCTCCGTCCATCCCGAGCCGTTTACCGTGCTGGCGCGGCCGGACGCCCGCGTCACCAAATTCGAGGACTTCAAAGGCAAACGCTTCAACGTCGGCAATCCCGGATCAGGCACTCGCTCGTCGATGGAGGAATTGCTCAAGCAGATTGGCTGGACGCTCGGCGATTTCTCGCTTGCCGCTGAGCTGAAGGCGGACGAGCAGGGCAGCGCGCTGTGCGACAACAAGATCGATGGTTTCTTCTATGGCGTCGGTCATCCTTCCGCCGCGATCCAGGATCCGACCACGGCCTGTGGCGCCAAACTCATCCCACTGACCGGTCCGGCAGTGGACGCGCTGTTAGCAGCCCATCCCTACTTTTCAGTCGCCACCATCAAGGGCGGCATGTACGCCAACAATCCGGACGACGTGAAGACATTCGGCGTCCGCGCCACTGTCGTGGCGAACGCCAGCACGCCCGATGAGGTGGTCTACGAACTGGTGAAGTCGGTCTTCGAAAATTTCGACGACTTCAAGAAACTGCATCCGGCCTTCGCCAATCTCGATCCCAAGGAGATGATCAAGACCGGTCTGTCGGCGCCGGTACATCCGGGCGCGGAGCGCTACTACAAGGAAAAGGGCTGGCTCTGAGGCCTCCGATGCGAGGCGCAACGGGCACCTCGCATCGCAAATAATTGTGGGGAACGATGACAGATCAAAGCCAGCGGGCGGCAGCGCCTGACCAACCCGTTATCGACATTGACAAGCTCAGCGAGATCGTCGCCGAGGCCGACACCGGTGGGCGCAAGCCGACCGGCCGCACCGCGAAGCTGATCCTCGGCGTATCGCTGGCATGGTCGCTGTTCCAGCTCTGGTATGCCTCGCCCCTTCCGTTCATGCTCAATTTTGGAGTTGTCAGCGACGGCATCGCCCGCTCCATCCATCTGGCCTTCGCCCTGTTTCTGGCGATGCTGACGTTTCCGGCCTTCAAGACCTCGTCGCGCAGCCGGGTGCCGCCGCCCGACTGGGTGCTAGGCATCGCCGGGGCGGCGTCCGCCCTCTATCTGTTGGTCTTTTACAGCGATATCGCCCATCGGCCGGGTCTTCCGACTACGGCTGACCTGGTCGTCTCGATCGCCGGCGTCCTCATCCTGCTCGAGGCCGCGCGTCGCGCCGTCGGGCCTGCTATCACCGTCATCGCGGCGATCATGCTGATCTATATCTTCGCCGGGCCTCACCTTCCTGGCCTGCTTGGCCACAAGGGCGCGACGTTATCGCGCGCAGCCTCGCAGATGTGGCTGACGTCGGAGGGGGTCTTCGGTGTTGCCCTCGGTGTGTCCACCAATGTCGTCTTCATGTTCGTTCTGTTCGGAACATTGCTGGAGCGCGCCGGCGCCGGCGGCTTTTTCATCCAGCTTGCCTTCTCGCTGCTCGGCAAATATCGCGGCGGTCCGGCCAAGGCCGGCGTCGTCGCTTCCGGCCTGACCGGCATGATTTCTGGGTCGTCGATCGCCAATGTCGTGACCACCGGAACCTTCACCATCCCGCTGATGCGCCGGGTCGGATATTCTGCGGTCAAGGCGGGCGCCATCGAATGTGCGGCCGGCGTCAATGGTCAGCTGATGCCTCCGGTGATGGGCGCCGCCGCGTTCCTGATCGCCGAATATGTCGGCATCTCCTATGCCGAGGTGGTCAAGCACGCCTTCTACCCAGCGCTGCTGACCTACGGCTCGTTGTTCTACATCGTCGATATCGAGGCGATGAAGACTGGGATGAAGGGCCTGCCGTCACGCAGCACGCACTCCGCATTTCAGGGTGCGCTGCGTGGGCTGATGGGCATATGCGGCTTCATCGTCCTCGCAGGGCTTGTCTATTACGGCATTGGCTGGACGAAGATCGTTTTCGGCGCGGCCGCGACCTGGATGATCACTGCCGCGCTGATCGCCGTCTACATCGGCCTTGTCGCCTACCGTGCGCGCTATCCCGACCTGCCGCTGGAGGATCTGGAGGGCGAGATCGTTAGGATTCCGCATTTCGGCGAGACGGCGCGCACCGGCCTGCATTTTCTGCTGCCGGTGATCCTGCTGATCTGGTGCCTGATGGTGGAGGAGCTGTCGCCCGGCCTGTCGGCATTCTGGGGCGCTGTCGCCCTGATGGCGCTGATCGTGACGCAACGGCCGCTCACCGCCTTTTTCCGCAAGGACCGTGCGCTGGCACGGCATTGGCTTCGCGGTTTCGACGATCTGGTCGGTGGCCTGTCCGCCGCTGCACGGAACATGACGACGGTCGGCATCGCCACTGCGACCGCCGGCATCATCGTCGGTACGGTTCTGCTCACGGGCATCGGGCTGGTGATGACCGAGCTGGTCGAATTCATCTCGGGCGGCAGCTTCATCGTCATGCTCTTGTTCACCGCGGTGATCTGCATCATTCTCGGCATGGGCATGCCGACCACTGCAAGCTATGTCGTCGTCGCCACCTTGATGGCGCCGGTCATCGTCGATTTGGCGGCGCAGAACGATCTTGCCGTGCCGCTGGTCGCCGTCCACATGTTCGTTTTCTATTTCGGGCTGATGGCAGACGTGACGCCGCCAGTGGGGCTGGCGGCTTATGCTGCTGCGGCAATTTCCGGCGCCGATCCGGTGAAGACCGGGATTCAGGGTTTCAAATACGAGATCCGTACCGGCCTGCTGCCGTTCATCTTCATCTTCAACACCGGACTGCTGATGATCGATCTCGAAGGTCCGTTCGACTTCGTCGCGATGGTGGTGACGTCGACGCTGGCCATGGTCTCGTTTGTAGCAGCGACGCAGAATTGGATGCTCGTGCGCAACCGCTGGTACGAGACGATTGCGTTGCTGCTGGCCTGTTTCATCTTGTTCAGGCCGGGACTCTTGCTCGATCAGGTGAGCGAACCCTATCGGGCAGTGCCTGCCTCCGAACTCGGCCGTATCGTCGACGAGACAGCCGAGGGGGGCGCAGTTCGCTTGCGCCTGACGACACTGAACCTCAACGGCGATGAGATATCGAAGCTGGTGCGGCTACAACTCGGGCCTGCAAATTCATCGGCCGAACGCCTGAAGGCCGCGGGCTTGGACGTCAGTGCGCTTGGCGATAACGTGACGGTCGGCGTGGTGCGACTGGGCAGCCAGGCGGCCAAATTCGGCCTGCAGCCCGGCGACGAAATCAATCAGGTGCTAGTGCCTGCGGAACGGCCGTCGCGCTATTGGTTCGCCATCCCGGCTCTGCTGTTGCTCGGTCTCGTCGTCTGGGGTCAGAAGCGGCGAAGGCGGACAGTTGGTCTATAAGCGCCTTATGAGCGGAAGAGTCTTGGCCAGCATGTCGGTAACAAGAGAATCAAACGGCGCCCCGGAGCCGGCTACCGCGGAAAAGCGCACGACGACGCGCGACCGCCCCTTCGAACCCGTCGACTACGGGCTTTACGCGCTGACGGTCATCGCCTGGAGCGCATCGTGGTTCGCGATCGAACTTCAGGTCGGCAGCGGCGTATCGAACGAGGTCAATCTGGTCTGGCGCTTCGCCATCGCCACGCTGCTGATGTTTGCCTGGGCGGGTTTTTCCGGCGGGCGGCTCCGCTTTCCGATCACCGATCATCTGCGCTTTGCTGTGCTCGGCATCCTCATCCTCTCATCGAACTTCCTGTTTTTCTATTACGGCGCCGGCTATCTCGTCAGCGGATTGCTCTCGGTTGTCTTCTCGCTCGCCTCGGTCATCAACATGCTGCTCGGTGCCTTGGTCATCGGCGAGCGCCCGGCGCCGCGCATTCTCGCTGGCGGCGTCATTGGCTTCGCCGGCATAGCGCTGATGTTCTTTCCCGAAATTGCCGCGAACGGGCTTTCAGGCGGGACGTTGGTGGGCCTTCTGCTGTGCCTCTGTGGCACGCTGAGCTTCTGCGCCGGTAATCTCGTCTCCGTCGCAAACCAGCGCCGCGGCCTGCCGCTCGTTTCAACCAGCGCCTGGGGCATGCTCTATGGCACTCTGTGGTCGGCGTTCCTGGCCTTCCTGCTCGGTGAGCCGTTCGTGTTCGCGACGACCGCCTCTTATATCGGCTCGCTGGTCTTCCTCGCCGTCATATCGACGGTCATGGCTTTCGCCGCCTACCTGACGCTGCTCGGACGCATTGGCGGCGCCCGCGCCGGCTATGCGACCGTCATATTTCCCGTCTTTGCGCTTTTGATCTCCACGGCGCTGGAAGGCTATGCCTGGACCGCTTACGCGATCATCGGGCTCGTCCTCGTCGCCGCCGGGAACGTCCTGGTCATTCGCGGAGGACGGCGCTGACGCATGGAATGCCTGCCCAATGCCGCCGCCTTCCGCTGCGCGGGCCGCGGTTCTGTCGAGCTTGACTCTCTGCATGGTCTGTCTAAGCTTGCGGTCAATGGGTCAGACCAATGTACCAGGGGCGAGCCGGGGAGGGAACTAAACACGCATGCCGATCCAGGCCGTTGAACCACGCCGGCTATACCGACAGGTCGCCGATCAGCTCAGGCAACTGATCGATGCCGGCGAGTTTTCCGTCGGCGACCGTCTGCCGACCGAGCGGGATCTGGCCGACCAGCTCGGAATTTCCCGCCCGACGGTCCGTGAAGCGCTGATAGCGCTGGAGGTCGAAGGCCGCATACGCATCCGCGTCGGCTCGGGCATCTACGTCACCGATCCGCCGAGCGCCCCCGCCTCCGAACCCGAAATCGAGGAAGGCCCGTTCGAGCTGTTGCGCGCGCGCGAATTCGTCGAAGGCGCGATCGCCGCCGAGGCTGCTCTCCACGTCCGGTCTGCAGATATCGAACGGCTCGACGACGTGCTGCGCCGGATGGAGGCCATGCGTCACCCCAACAAGATGACCATTACGCTCGACCGGGAATTCCATACTGCAGTCGCCGGCATTCTCGAGAACGCGGTGCTGGTGCGCTTCATCGGCGAGCTCTTCGACCAGCGCATGAACCCGTACTTCGAACGCCTGTCGATCTATTTCGAGACCAACGATTCCTGGCAGATAGCGGCAAAGGAGCATCGTGCCGTGCGCGATGCGATTGCCGCGCGCGACCCCGAGCGGGCCAAGGCCGCCATGCAGCAGCATCTGCGCCAGTCGCAAATCAGATTCTCACGCAATTTCGATGAGAGAGCCGCAGCCAAGGAGGTTGCGGAATAGCAGTTGGCCGGGGGGAGATCCGGCCGTCAAATCCAACCAGGGAGGAATTAGATGCTGAGAAAATACGCAGTTCTGCTCGGTGCGATCGCCGCAATTGCCATACCCATGGCGTCGGCCTCGGCGGAAACAGTCCTGAAATGGGCACATGTCTACGAGACGACGGAGCCCTTCCACACCGAATCCGTGTGGGCGGCCGACGAGATCAAGAAGCGCACCCAGGGCCGCTACGCCATCGACGTCTATCCGGCCTCGCAGCTTGGCAAGGAAGCAGACATCAACCAGGGCCTGATGCTCGGCACCGTCGATATCATCATTTCCGGATCGAGCTTCGCAGCGCGCGAATATCCACCGATCGGCGTCACCTATTTCCCATACACTTTCCGCGATGCCGACCATCTGCTGAAATACACCAAGAGCGACGTCTACAAGGCCCTGACCAAGGGCTACGAGGACAAGACCGGCAATCACATCGCCGCCACCACCTATTACGGGACGCGGCAGACCACCTCGAACCGGCCGATCGCCAAGTGCTCCGACATGCAGGGCTTGAAGATGCGCGTCCCCGACGTGCCGGCCTATCTAGCTATGCCGCGTGCCTGCGGCGCCAACACCGCGCCGATTGCCTTCGCCGAGGTCTATCTCGCCCTGCAGAACGGCACGGTCGAGGCCCAGGAGAACCCGCTGACCACCATCGAGGCGAAGAAATTCTACGAGGTGCAGAAGAACATCGTGCTGACCGGCCATATCGTCGATCATCTCAACACCATCGTATCGGCGTCGCGCTGGGCCTCGCTATCCGACGAGGACAAGAAGATCTTCACCGAGGTGATGCAGGAGGCCGCCGCCCGCGCCACGGCGAAGATCGTCGCCCGCGAAAAGGAACTGGTGCAGGTATTCAAGGACCGCGGCATCAGCGTAACCGATGTCGACCGTGCCGACTTCGAGAAGAATGTGCTGGAGAAGGTCACCTTCGAGGAATTCGGCTACAACAAGGCCGATTGGGAAGCGATCCGCGCCATCAAATAAGGCATCGGGAAATCGGATGCTCAATCAAGAGGATAGGGCGGCAATCGGATTCGCCGCTTTAACCTGCCCATCCGTCCGGCTTCAAATTGTGCCGGACGGCCTTTCCAATCCTTGACGACCCACCAGCTTCGGGAGCCCGCGCCAATGGCCGAGGAACACCACACCGAGATCACCGTCGAAGAAATTGCCCACGCCTTCGAGGAGGTGCCGGTACACGTCGACCTGTCGGACCACGGCATCGAGGACTGGATTACGCTTGCCGTGTTCTGGGGCATGGTCGTGTGTGTCTTCCTGCAGTTCTTCACCCGCTATGCGCTGAACAACAGCCTTGCCTGGACCGAGGAGATCGCCATCAACGCGCTCGTCGTCGTCGTTTTTCTCGGCGCCGCCATGTGCGTGCGCCTTTCGCGCCATATCCATGTCGATGTGCTTTACCACTATCTGCCGGAGCGCGTTGGCCGCTGGCTGGCGCTCGCCGTCGATATTATCCGCATTGCATTCTTCGCCTACGGAACATGGCTGATGTGGCGCTACGTCACGATCGTGGCGCATGAGCGCATGGTCACAGTCAACCTGCCGCGGCGCTGGTTCTTCTACGCCGTCTTGGCTGGCTTCGTGCTGATGCTTCTGCGCTCGATCCAGGTCTTCATCGGCAATTACAGGCGCGGCTATTCGGTGCTCGAGCGTCCCGGTGCGTTCGAGACGGCGGGGGTCTGAGCGATGCTGCTTCTGGTCGGGGGCTTTCTTGTCCTGATGCTCATCGGCGTGCCGGTCGCTGTTTCGATGGCGGCCGCCTCGATCCTTTACCTCGTCATCTACGGCGTCGCGCCCGATATCATCGCGGCCCAGCGCATGATCGCCGGGGTCGAGAGCTTTCCGCTGCTCGCCGTTCCCTTCTTCATCCTGGCCGGCAACCTCATGAACATTGCCGGCGTCACCGGGCGCATCTATTCTTTCGCCCTTGCCCTGGTCGGCTGGATGAAGGGCGGCCTGGCGCAGGTCAACATCATCGGATCGGTGATCTTTTCCGGCATGTCGGGCACCGCGCTCGCCGACGCCGCCGGCATCGGCACCATCGAGATCAAGGCGATGAAGGACCACGGCTATCCGATCGACGCTGCGGTCGGCGTCACCGCCGCTTCCGCCACGCTCGGGCCGATCTTCCCGCCCTCGCTGCCCTTCGTCATCTACGGCATGATGGCCAATGTCTCGATTGGCGCGCTGTTCATGGCCGGCATCCTGCCCGGCGTGGTCATGACCGTGCTGATGATGATTACGGTTGCCATCTTTGCCTACAGTCGCGGCTGGGGCTCCGACACACCTTTCGAGCTTCGGCGGCTCGCCGAAGCGGCGGGCGAGGTGCTGGTGGTGGCTGCCTTTCCGATTGGCTGTTACGTGCTTGTGCAGCTTGGCCTGTCGATCAACATCGCGGTCGGCATCGCGCTGGTGGTGCTGATCGCGACGGACTGGTATTTCGACTTCTCCGCGGTCATGGCGCTGATGACGCCGGTCATCCTGATCGGCGGCATGACGATGGGCTGGTTCACGCCGACCGAAGCGGCGATGGCGGCTGTCATCTGGTCGCTTTTCCTCGGGCTGGTGCGCTACCGCACGATGACGCTGCGTTTGCTTGCCAGGGCCAGCTTCGACACGATCGAAACAACCGCCTCGGTGCTGTTCATCGTCACCGCCGCATCGATCTTCGCCTGGCTGCTCACCGTCAGCCAGGCGGCACAGTTGTTTTCGACCTTCATCTTCGCGCTCACCGAAAACAAGTGGGTCTTCCTGATCCTGGTCAACATCCTGATGCTGGTGGTCGGCTGCTTCCTCGATACGATCGCCGCGATCACCATTCTGGTGCCGATCCTGTTGCCGGTCGCCGCCGTCTACGGCATCAACCCGGTGCATTTCGGGCTGATCATGACGCTCAACCTGATGATCGGGCTTTTGCACCCACCGCTCGGCATGGTGCTGTTCGTGCTGTCACGTGTCGCCAAGCTTTCGGTCGAACGCACCACCATGGCGATCCTGCCGTGGTTGGTGCCGCTTATCGTGGCGCTGCTTCTGATCACCTTCATACCCGCCATCACACTCTGGCTGCCGACCGAGATGGGCTTGATCCGGTGAGTGGCCAGGTGATTGCCGCGACGCTGTTCGGCCCGCAGGACCTGCGCGTCGTGGAGCGTCCGCTCGAACCGCTGGCACCAGGCATGGTGCGGGTGCGCTTCGGGGCAGGGGGCATCTGCGGCTCCGACCTGCATTATTTCCGCCATGCCCGCACCGGCGACTTCGTTGTCACCTCGCCACTTGTCCTCGGCCATGAAATCGCCGGCGAAATCGTCGAGATCAATGGCGCCGCGCCCGGCCTTGGCATCGGCGACCACGTCGCGGTCAATCCGTCGCGCTGGTGCGGGCATTGCGCGCGATGTCTGGAAGGCCGCGCCAATCTCTGCGAAAACATCTATTTCATGGGCTCGGCATCGAAGACACCGCATATGCAGGGCGGCTTTGCCAGTCTGTTCGACGCCACGCCCGCGCAATGTTTCAAGGTTCCATCTGACGTGGCCTACCAGGCGGCCGCACTTGCCGAGCCGTTGGCGGTCAGCCTGCACGCCGTCGCGCGGGCCGGCGACATCAGAGGCCGCAACGTCGTCCTGTTCGGTGCCGGTCCCATCGGTCTCTTGACCATGCTCGCGGCCAGGCTTGCCGGCTGCGCTGAACTGACCGTCGCCGACATCGCCGCCGCGCCGCTCGCCTTCGCTCGCCGGCTTGGCGCTGACAGCACGACCGACCTTTCCGGCGGTAGCGCCGAGCTTCACGCGCTCTCGGCCGGCGGTTCGCTCGATGTGGCGTTCGAGATTTCGGGCAGCGCGGCCGGCCTTGCCGCTGCGATCGCCAGCGTCCGGCGCGGCGGTACGGTGGTCCAGGTCGGCAATCTTCCCGGTGGCCAGGTCCCGCTGCCGGCCAATGCGGTGATGGCCAAGGAGATCGACCTCAAAGGCACCTTCCGCTTCGGTACAGAGTTCGGTCGCGCAGTCGACCTCATCGTGTCGCGGGAGGTGGACGTCCTGAAGCTGGTGACAGCGGAGCGCACGCTTTCTTCGGCCCCCGATGCGTTCCGACTTGCCGCCGACCGCACTCAGAGTGTCAAGGTCGTGCTGATTGCGGACTGATTGAGAATTTGCAGGCCTGTTTTGAAAGAGGCCATGGCGGTCGGTTGGGGAGGTACATACAGAATGTGAGACGCCCGGTGCTGGCTTCCTGAGACTAGCATCAGACAGAATCTGCGCGTGTCGTCTCACAACCCGATGCCGCGCTTCTTTCCAAAGCTCCAATCCATGCCCCCTGTATCCGGACACACGACTCCGGAAACCTGATTGCCAAAGCGCTTTTCGAGCGATGACGACCAGGGCACGAGCCTGAAGTCCAGCCCATTGTCGATCATCGCGAACCGGCCGGAAGCCAGCGAGAAACGCTGCCGGTAAATCCCAGCCACATGATCGCCGTTGGCAGCGTTTCTGAATGACATGCCGGTCTCGGCGGCGAGGCGGATACCGAGCGATTCCACCTCATGAACGTGTAGCGTATCGATCAGATTGCGCGCTAGAATTACGCGCTGTCCCTCGCGCCTGGCCAGATCGCGCCTGGCAAGCTCGTCGACCCGATCTTCGAGTGCCTGTCTTACCTCCCTGCCAAAGCCGCCGTCGCGGAGTTCGGCTGGCTTGCACGCAACAAGTTGCCGATCGAGCCAAGTCGCTCCGGAAGCATGGACCTGCTGTTCGATCGAAAGGTCAGAGCGGACGGCGAGACTGACCCTGCAAGAGCCATTTGCACCCGCATCGCGGCACAGCTCCACGACCGAGCCTGGGGCAGAGTCCCCGGCCGCGTCAGGGTCATAGAAGCGAATATGGTGCGGGCGACCGTCGATGCCGTCGACGATGGCGTAGGCCGAGCCGCGCAGTTCGTCCAGGCCGCGTTCGAGCAGTCGGCCGATCACCGGCGCATCAATCTTTTCGGCCGCGAGCACATACTCGGTTGTCCCTCTTTCCAGCCCCCGCGCGGTGAGGCTGCGGTGCATGCGCTTGATGATGTCGCCGCGTTCGCCGAGGGCGCGCAAAGTCGCCTCGGCTTCTTCGGCCACCATCCATTGGCCCCGATGGATCTCATACGCGAGGCCTAGCCGTTCCAACTGCCGGAGCCGGCCGACCTTGAGTCCTATGAACTCGTCTGGCTGGTCACCAGGATGTGGTGCCACTGCAATGATGCCATGACGGTCGATGTCGCGAGCAAGCTGGCGATCGAGCTGCGTCCAGCGCTCAGTGTCGACCTGCCGCTCGATGGCCTGGCGGATGTCGAGGTCGGTGCGGAGCCCCAGCGTCTGGGTGAGAATGTCGCTCGCCCGATCGCGCATGCCCTGGCGGATATAGTCGCGAGAGATGACAAGATTCTCGCCATTGTCGGCAACGCCGCGAACGAGGATGTGAACGTGTGGATGCTCGGTGTTCCAGTGATCGACGGCAATCCAGTCGAGCCTCGTGCCGAGGTCGCGTTCCATGTCGACCATCAGTTCACGAGCGAAGTTCTTGAGGTCACCGAGTTCCATTGCATCGTCCGGTGAAACGATGAGACGGAAGTGATGCCGATCGTCCTTGCAGCGGTCGGAGAAGGCATCATCATCTGCCTCTTCGGTGTCGGGACCGAACATCCTCGCCTTCTCGCCATCACGTGTTACACCTTCGCGGCGAAGGTACTTGAGATAGGTGGCGAGTGGTGGAGACCCTCTGAACTGCCGCACCACACGGGTCTTGACGACGGCGCCTCGTGAGCACTCAGACATGAGGTGACTGGCGCGGATGGCCGCCGACCTGCCGCGGCCAAATGTTGAAGCTCGTGGGGAGGTGATCCGGCCCTTGCTTGTAAGATGGCCGCCAGCGCGCTGTGTAGCCGCAAGCGCCTGGAAGATGAAGGGTCGCGCGCGCTGCCCGGCGCGGGAGCGGATGTGACCAGGGCGGACGCGAAAGCTATCGTCACGTTTCATGCTAGGCGGCCACGAGGTGCGGTTTCCGTTGGAAAAACCGAAAAATGGGAATAGCGCACATCGCCGTTTGTGCCAGCACATCGCGAATTGAGCTGAAACTCATAAGGAAAACAATCGGCCGACCGAGCCGCACCTCGCGGCTCTTTATCCTGCCACTCTTTGCGCCCTTATCCGTGGCCAACCCTTCCGCGGCAATGTCCGCGACGGAACAGGCCGGAACGCAATCGAGGAGGAAGCTCCCGGTCATCGCGATATAGTCAAAGACGGCTGAGCGAATAGACCGGGAACAGCGGGGTTCGGCCAGAAACGGGTCTCACCTGGCCATGGCTCGATCGCGGTCAGGTCAGCAACAGAATTGCCCATTAGCGACTGCATTGCGGACGAATGAATCGCCGCAAAGGTCGTGTCTGCATAACCATTGCCATTCAATGCAGCGGCCTTCCGAATGTCATTGGTATGCGCAAAAAGCGCGGTACTGCGTGAGCTGGCTCTGTCTCTTCCTTGCCGTGCACACCTCGGACTGGGAACTGCGTCATTGATCAGCGGCGCGAGTTTCCTGACGTAGTCGACCGTCTCGCGTGGCAGCGGACGGCCGGTGGACAAATGTTCCTTGTACCGTCCAGGGCCGGCATTGTAAGCGGCAAGAAAGCCGCTGCGCCCGAAGCTGTCGAGCATTTCGCGAAGATACGCAGCGCCTGCAAGAATATTGTCACGCGGCTGATAGGGATCGTCGCCGAGTCGATGCTTGATGCGCAATTCTTCCCACGTCGCCGGCATTATCTGCATCAGCCCCATTGCGCCTTTGCTTGAAAGCGCTCGAACATCGCCGACGCTCTCGACATGCATGACGCCGCTAAGCAAACGGTCTGGAATGGCGAACCGTTTAGCCGCTTCCTGGATATGTCGCGTCCACGGGCCAGCCGACAAGATCGTGCTCTCGGAGTGCGCCGACAGTTCACCATGAGAGCATGCGTCTGCACGAGCTTCGGGCGTCGCGAAGGCGAGCACGACGCATGTGGCAATCCTTGTCATACCTCGATGGACGGCATCCCGCGGACCCCGGAACCGATGCGCCGCCAGTCCGCCACGGTGTTCACCTCCGTTAAGCGCAACGCCTCGTCGGCCGGACAAGCCTTGCCAAAACTGTGATGAAATGGGCCTCTGGAGCGACAAGCAAGCGTCCGGCCGCCCCTGATGTTCGTCGCGCGCGGCTGTCGGACTGGCGATCCTGTCCAAGGGTTTGACCGCCCGATCGATCAAGGGCGTTGACGAAAGAGATTCGTCGAAGGGCTCAAACAGCATCTGTTCAGCCTCGTCCGTCGCGCTTCGATGACCGGTTCCAGTGCAGGCTCCAGATGCTGTTCTCGGCGTCGGACTGGAACAGCTTCGCGCGGATCGGCTGCGTAAAGGATGGGTCGTCAATTGAGACCGAGACATAGTCCCCAGCCTTGTCTCCGGTGTGGTCCCACGCCGCGCCGACCGCCATTCCCTCGCAATAGACGAGGTGGTCGGGCGCGTTTTCGGTCTTGGATTTCTCGGCAGGCAGGATGGCAATCTTCGCCTCGATTGTGAGCGTTGAGAAATTGCCGAAGAAGCCGTCATCATTGCGCGTGAAGGTGCCGATCTGGGGCATTGCAGTGCTCCTTTCATGAGCGTTTAGTGAGCGTTGAGACGAGCCGTGACGGTATTCGCCGGGAAACGTCGTTGGTGACATCCAGCACCGGAGCCGCGCGCTCCGTGGTCCAGACGGGCACCGCGCAGCCAACAATCGATGCGAGCGGCAGGGGGCCGAAATAGCGGCCGTCAAAACTTTCGGCTGCGTTCGGGTTCATGAGGAAGACGTCGTCGTCGGCGATCTCGCGACAGCCCCGCCAGCTGGGCAGGGATCGACCGCGGCTGTCACGCTCGCGAGCATGTCCATAGGTCCTGCCGTTGACGATGATCGCTGTACCTTCGCGGCACACGGTTGCGCCCCCGAGTGCCAAAACATGCTTCAGGAGCGGCACGTTTTTCGGCAGATATCCGCGTCTTGCCATGAACGCCACCAATGGCTCGGGCGGCATCACGACGGCGATGCTCCCAGCACGGATTTTGTCGGCCGGCAGAATGCGATAGAGCCCGATGGGGACGCTTGCGGATGCGTTCCAGATGGCCAGCGGCGGGTGGCTAATCCATGCCGGCGCGGCGGCGAGCACTGAGCCGCCAATCATCGCCGCGATGACCTTTGTGCGCTTGCTCATGACTCGATCCTGGGGCGCAGCAGGCAAACGTTACGACGCTTGCGCCTGTATGGACTCGGCTGCTCGCATACGGCCATCCGGCTGTGGATGTGCCGCCGTTGACCAGGCCAAACGAAGGTCGGCGCTAGGTGCTGTTTCGCCGCTGGCACGCGCGGTCGCAATCTCCTGGCATGGGCGTGGATGCTTTGCGACGCAGCCCAGGCCAGGAAGTCAGCGTTCCAAATCGTTGCCGTGCCATGCACATTCGCCGCCTCAACGCGGAACGTTTCCTTCTCCGCATCAGAGTGGATCGTTGTCAGGCCGCGGGATTTCACCAATAAGGCCGGCAACCACGCCACGAGGTCCCGCGTGCGGTATGGGGCGAAGCCGGATGAGTGGGCATGAGGCAGCGCAAGCTGCTGCTGAACGGTCTCACGGCACTGCATTGTTGTTGCACCACAGATCAGAAGCTGCGGTCGCGCTTGCCGACATAAGCCGGCGCGCGGGCTGCATGTGGTTTTGCCGGCGGAACTTTGGTCGCGTTCGCATCGCTGGTGGAGGTGCGTGCGCCGAGCTCTATCCAGGCATGCAAGTCGTCGATGTCATAGAGGACGCGTCCGCCAATCTTTCGGTATTTTGGCCCGGTGCCGTAGGTCCGGTGCTTTTCGAGTGTACGGGCGCAGAGTCCTACGATCGGTGCTGCCTCCTTCGTGCGCAGGTACTTTCGGGGCGCGTCCGCGGGACCCTTCGACATTGCTCGATCTCCATTCGGTTGTGCTGTCATCCTGGCCTGCCGGGACGCGCAAAGCGGACCATGCTCGAAATGGGGAAAGGGGAGGGAGGGCAAAGATCGGGGGGCGTGTTATTGCTACCCCGAAGAACGACTTCGGCGGCCGGACTTCCCGCTGCGACTGTGGGGGTAGAAGAGAAGATCGCGATAGCCGCCTGCGACCAAAAAAGCCGCACGGCGCAAGATAGCCCGGACCTTGTGCCGGAGGTGATGATCACGCCAATCTCGCGGCACAATCGGCTCGCGCGACAATAACACCTCCGCGATCTGACGATAGGTTGCACCCATGTAGTGACCATCATGCGCGCGCAAATTGAGGATATGCCTGGTCTTGGTCTGTTGCGGTAGCGCGCCGTAGGATGGACCGGCCGCTCGGCCGTTCAGCGCGCGCCAGAGCCGGCGCGCCGCATCGAGCCGCGTCTCAAATGCAGCGTCTAGGGGCAGAAGGATAGCATCGAATTCGCCGGAGTGGTCTTCGCAGACCACATGGCTCTTCCCGGTTGAAGCAGACCAAAGAATGTGAAGTCCTTCCTTCTGCTGCCAAACGCTGGCTCCGATAAGTCTGGAAGGCCGAATTCTCTGATGAGAGGGGCTGATCGAGGCAGACATCCGCGTGGCCCGCAGCACGCGCGGCGAGGCCTGTTCTGTCCAGATGATATTCTCAGCCTGCGGAAATCCGGCACCGGCAGTTTTGAAATCGCGCACCCCAACGGGCAGCGAAGTCGCGCTGATCGACAGGATCTCCGGAACCTGAGAGCCGCGAGGCGATCTGGCGGCACTCGGCGATGAATTTATCGTTCCGGATCAGATACTCGGCGGCGAACTCCTCAGCTTGGTAGCTGCACATGTGCACGTAGGCCGCCGGTTCGGTCCAATCGTCCTGCACGGTTCCTGTCCTCTCCGCATAACTGCATCTGAGGCCCCGGCATCAACATTCAGGGTGAAGAGAAATGTGAATAGTTGGAGAGTCGGCAAATCGTTGCGCAGATTCAGCAAAGCATGACAAGGCGCTCAATGGGGAGCGCCGCCTGCGAGAAGATACTGGTAGCCGCTGGTCGTCATCCATCGCGCGCGTGCAAGATGGGTTTCCCAAGACCGGAACGCCCGCTCCGGCTCCTGTTCTGGGTCAATGTGCAGGACGATCCTGGCTACCTCTCGCCAGTCGGCATCTTCCGCCGCCGCGTCAAGCAGGCGAATGTAGGTAAGTAGCCGCTCCTCATCATAGCCGGTCAGGATCGGGTCATTCGGCGCAGTGTCGGCGACATCAGGATCGAGCAGTGGCTTGAGCAAGCGATTTCCAATCCTCGAAGTCAATTTGTTGAGAATACTCCGTGGCTGAATACTCGACAAGGCATTGCACTCGCGGACATGGAAATACGCGAGGTATTTGCGCGCAATCTGAGGCGGTACCGAAAGGCGGCGGGGCTTTCGCAAGAAGAACTTGCCCATCGCGCGGACGTTGATCGCACCTATATCAGTGCATTGGAACGCAGCGTCTACGGCGCGACGATAGACGTTGTCGACAAGTTGGCAAACGTTCTCGGCATCGAGGCCGCAGATCTGCTCAGACGTCCTGCACCGATTGTTCAAAGATGATGAGGACGATTCTCGGATTGCGATCTTGATGGCCGCTGTGAACTGCGACTGCACTCCGCTGCAGCGTTCACAAGCAAAAGACGGCTCCCGCCCGGTTCGCGGGCGGGAGCTCGCGGCTTCTCAATCGCCGTTGCGGCGGCCGTTGGGCCGGGACCAGATGAGGCTGTGGCCTTCTCCGTCCTCATCGTCGAAGAGGTTGGCGTAGATCGGAGCGGTGAAGCTTGGATCGTCCAACTTCAGGCCAAGATAGTCGCGGCCCTCACTGGAGCGCTTGGCCCAGGCGGCGCCGATCTCGACCTGCGCTACGAAGACGCGATGGCTGGGGGCGCTGTCGCCGGAGCGGTTTGCCTCGGGCACGATGCGGACGTTTTTGGCCCGAAGCGAGAGGGTGACGATTTCGCCGCTGAACTCGTTGTTGCCGGTCTTTTTGAACGTTCCGATGGTCGCCATGAGCTTTCTCCTTGAACTCTGTTTCGAGCCCGCACCATTGCGGCCTCGACGGCGATCTGCGGGCCGGAGGCGATCGACGCCGCATCGCTTGCGACCGCAGCGTCAGCGGAGGATGGCAGCCAAGCGACTTTGTTGTTTCGCGAGGAATGACGGCGAAGCCGAAAGGGGAAGAAAGTCGATCGGCGCCATTGCGGCTTAGGCGATTGAGGCGAAGCCGACCTTCGGCCAGATCAGCCCATCGAAGAGGTCGTTTGGAGCGGCCGACCAGATAGAGGGATCAACGGAGGATTTCAGGCGAAACCATCGCACTGGCGAGAGCCCGGTTACCACGATCACCGCTGTCGATGCTTCCCCTGAGCAGGCTTCAGGGAACAGCAAGCTGGTGCTAGCTCCGCGCTTGACACGTGCATGCCGTGGCTCAGCTCCAGCTGACGTGCATCGCCGGATATTCGCCATCTTTGGAACGGGACGGCAGTCGTGGCGAACCCGAAGCGTGCGTCGCGCGATGTCGCGTCAGCGACAACGGAAGCAATGCACAGGCTGGTCAGAAACAGCATCGGATCCGCCTCGGTCCTTCGGTGCGTTCGCCCCGATCCACGCCCCGTCCGGTTGAACGGACGTCACCATCTCGCCTGTGATGCCGGCTGCGAAGCAGCTGAAACGCGGAAGGTAAGCGAGATAGCGTCGCGCACCTGCGCATGGACGTGGATTTGAATACCCCAACAGACGGGGGGCGCCGGGAGCGGAAAATCCGCCATCCCGAACCCACGCAATCCACCGAATTGGAAAGAAGCCGCCCGGCCCGACCGCGGCCGTGTCGTGCAACGGACAAAAAGATAGGAGAGCGGCGCTATGCGCCGCCTCCCTTGGGGCGGAAGTCGAGGACTGGGATGCCGAGCTTCTTGGCCTTGTCGGCAAGATTGTCCTGAATTCCAGTCCCGGGAAAGACGATGACGCCGATCGGCAGCACGTCCAGCATTGCGTCATTGCGCTTGAACGGGGCGGCCTTCCCATGCTTCGTCCAATCGGGGGCAAAGCCGATTTGCGGTACCTTACGATGGTCGGCCCAGCAGGAGGCGATCTTTTCGCCACCTTTCGGCGATTTCCCGTGCATCAAGACCATATCAGGATGCCTGGCGTGGACCTGGTCGAGCTTGGCCCAGATCAACTGGTGATCATTGAAGTCGAGACCGGCGGTGAAGGCGATTTTCGGGCCTGGTGGCAAAAGGACTTCCTGCGAGGCGCGTTTCTTGGCGCTGAGAAAATCGCGGCTGTCGACCACCGCAGAGGTCAGGTTGCGGTGGTTGACCATTGATCCGCTGCGCGGTCGCCAGCTCGATCCGGTGTGGCGCTCATAGTGCTCGGCGGCCTGATCGCGCATCAGTTCCAAGGCGTTCTGGCGTTCGATGAGAGTCTGTCCTTCGGCCGTCAGGCGTTCCAGCTCGACCGATTTCACTTCGCTGCCGTCCTGCTCACGCTGGCTGCGGCGCTGCGCCTGCTGGTTATGGTCAAGTTCACGCTCAATCCGATCTGCGGCGCGGTGAAAGACGTTGACGGTCGACCAAAGGAGATCGTCGAGGTCGGGCTCGAGGCGGGTATCTTGCAGGGTGGCGACGAACGCGTCGAAGATGTCTGCAATCGCGCCGGCGACGCGGTGGCCGTCCGGAAGCGGTCGGGGATCCGGCTCATTCGCGAAGGGCCGGTAGCCATAGAGCTGGAGTTCGGTGAGAGCGTGGTCGATCGGTGAAGACGCATGCTGCGGTTCGTAGTCGTCATGCTCGCTCATTTGGATGCTCCGTCGGTTGGACCGCGACCCTCGCGGCCTTCATGGCGACGAAAGCCGGCGGGCGGGACGGTCCTGCACCCGCAGCGAAGCGGAGGGCCGGAGCGTCAGCGGAGGAGGGCGCAGGCCGGCTATTTTGCTTCGCGATGGAAAGCGCTCCCTTGGGAGCGCGCCGGAAAATAGTCGGCCGAAGACATTGCGAGGCCGGGTCGTTTGCTGGCCGATCGCCCTCTTGAAGGCCGGAGGCGCGGTTTCTCTCCGATCTCAGGAGCACCCGAGCAATGCCACGACGCGGGGAGCTGCCGGTTCCGGGCTATGCCGCCACTGGCATAAATCGGGCGATGTCCTGCGGGGCGAGTTGGACCCGCGCGCGCGCTCGAAGATCAGTAATGCCGAACTTACAGAGATCTTCGTTGAAATCGCCAAATGCCGGCGAGAGCACGATCGCCTCGATCCCGGCAGCATTTGCTCTTTCGATCAAGACATCACGCGCGCCGTCACCGGCTGGATCGGGGTCATGGACAATGTAGAGCCGTCTGAGGGTGACGGGGAACAGGATGGCAGCAAGATGCGCGGCCGAGAGTGCTGCGGCCATGGCCATGTCGGGCAAGATACACCGAAGCGACAGGACCGTCTCGATGCCCTCGCCGGCCGCCATGACTTCGCCGGGCCGACCAAAGCGAACCGCATGCCCGAGAAGGTCGCCCATAGCGCGCCTCGGGGTATCTACTGGTGCCTTGCCCTTGCCGGAAGGGTCAATCCAGGTGCGATGTGCGCCGGTCAAATGACCGCAGACATCGGTGACGGAAGCGATCATCGCCGGCCAGGTCTCAGTCGGCGAGTGTTGGTCGGACCGATAATAGCAGTGGGGGTGAAAACGCAGGCATTCAGTCCCATGCAAAGCAGTAATACTGCGGTTGCGCAGATACGTCTCTACGACCGTGCCCGCAATCGGCCGCGACACCGCAAACAGCCGACGCGCTTTCTCCGACGTTTCCGACGGCGCGGCCACCAACTTCGACCGGGTTGATGTCTGCTCTGGTTCGGGATGCGGTAACCCGAGAAACGCTATTGCCTCATGGGCAACGTCCCTGAAGTCGCTCAAGCCGCGGCTTTCGCGGATGATATCGAGAAGATCGCCATGCTCCCCGGTCGCCGCGTCAGTCCACTTGCCGGCTGCGCCCTTTCCGCTCTGCGGGCCGACGAGCCGCACGAACATCGAGCGGCCCGGCGTGTTTCGGACATCGCCGACAAACCAGTAGCGGCCCTCGCGATGTCCGTTAGATAGATAGTGGCGACAAACCGCCTCGGCCTGCCGGCCCAAGCGTTGCGCCAGGTTGGACGCGTCGTGCCGGGGCATCATGCATCCTCCCGCGTCTCGATGCGGCGCACGGGATAGCGCTCCAGCAGCTTGCCCAGAATTGCGGGTCCGAGCGCCTGCGGCTCAGTGGGAGTGGCCGACCCTGCGCGAATCTCGACGGCAAGGCGCGCGATGCGTCCACTGGTGGTCTCGCGCACCATGAGGTGCGAGTGGGTCGTCACTTCAGCTATGAGGTCAGGTCGGTCCTCGATCCAGATGTCAGCTTTGACGCGGGCCTGGGACGTGGAGAACGCCACCTTCTTGAAGGCGAAGTCTCGCGAGGACAGAAGGGTAATTTTCTGAACGGTAGTCGCCATGGGGATGTACTCCGAGACGGGCAGTCGAGAGCCTCTCTCTCGATTTTCAAACCCGTCATGGAGATTCCGGCACTCCTCGTCCTCTTGTGCTTGCCAGCCAACCGAGGTTGTCGCGGGATAGCAACTCAGTCACGGCGTTCCTGTTTACAAACGCGGCTGCAACATACAAACGTGCAGCAGTGGCAATTAAGGACCACAGCGCGGCGATGAACGACGAGCGCGGCCGGTCGCCCCCATTGGAAGCATCTCCGTTCTTCATCACGCCTTCGGCGCTGTGGCGTGCGACACCGAGGGCATGCGGCTGAGTTCGATGGCGAACAGAGCGCTTTTTGCGACGGGTAATCGATTTGGACGTGGGTAGTCATCACGCGCGGCCTACCGCCAATCGTCGCCAGCAATGACGTTGCCAGCCAAGAAGCGAAGGAGATACTCCGCTGCCCTGCTCGCCTGAAAGGCGGCGCGGGGCGCGCGGGCGTTGCGACGCAATAGGCCCTGCCGGCAGTATCGATACTGAAACGATGGTCGAATCCCCTTAGGAGTGTGTCTGGCCGGACTGGAAGCAGAGGCCAGCCAAAGACTTGTTGGCGCAACCACTCCGATTGACAGGTCGAAGGCGCCCCTTCGCCGCAGCACCTCCGGCGGGCGGTTTTCGCAGCCGGTTTTTTGGAGAAGAGTCCTCCGGCAGGACCATGTCCAGAACGGCGAGACAGGACGGAGTGCTCAACGAGGTCCGCGAACAGCTCGGACCTAAGAACTGCTGAGGACTTCCTATTGAAAATCCCCGACCAATTCGACGAGACCACGCCACTGCGCGTCGAAATCGCTGCGCGAATTGCCTTTCCCGACGGCTCGATGAGCGCAGCAGGCCTACGCAAGGAACGTGACGCCGGTCGACTTGAAACGGAGCTAATCGCCGGAAAGGAATACGTGAGCTTGATGGCAATCGCGAGGATGAGGGAACTATGCCGCGGACGTCGAAAGGGCCACGCCTGGTATGGCGTGACGAAAGCTGGAAAAAAGATGGAACGCGCCGAAACAAAGCTGGATGGTTTATCCGCGATGGAACCAGCTTCATCAGCGCTGGCGGCGGCGAAAAAGGCCGTCCGGGAACTGAAGCTGAGAAGGCGCTCGCCGCCTACATCGGAAGCAAATACCACCGAGCGCGGGGAGCCGAGGACGTCTTAATTGCCGATGTGGTCAACCTCTACCTTAAAGAGGTTGCACCGAAGCACGCCACACCAGAAGAGACGGCGGCTCGGCTGGACAAGGTCCTTGATTTCTTCGGGGAAAAGACTCTCGCCGCCATCAATGGCAAACTCTGCCGCGAATACGTTGCGTCGCGCCCCACCGAAGCCGCGGCGCGCCGCCAACTCGAGGATCTTCGTGCCGCCATCAACTACTACCGCAAGGAGGGTTATACAACCGCCGCACCGACCATCATCCTGCCTGACAAGGCCGCCGCACGCGAACGCTGGTTGACCCGCAGTGAGGCGGCCGCACTGATCTGGGCCGCTTGGCGTATGAAGCAGACATGGAAGGGCCAAGAGAGTGGCCGGCGAACTGGACGACATCTCGCGCGCTTCATCCTCGTCGCGCTTTATACAGGAACGCGCTCGGCCGCAATCTGCGGTGCCGCCATGCGTCCAACCAAAGGGCGCGGTCATGTGGACCTAGACCGCGGTATCTTCTATCGCGGTGCCACCGGCGCTAGGAAGACCAAGAAGCGGCAACCCCCCGTACCCTTGCCGGAGCGGCTGCTGGCGCACCTCCGGCGCTGGGCGCGCACTGATCTCCACATCGAGACCAAATCGCGCGGCAAAAGTGCGAACATCGGTCGCAAGATATCGCAGGATTTTGTCGTGGAATGGAATGGAAAGCCGGTGCAGTCGATAGACAAGAGCTTCAAGACGGCGCGCGAAATCGCCGGCCTGAGGCCCGACGTCACTCCGCACGTGTTCCGCCACACCGCGGCGACTTGGTTGATGCAGGCCGGCACCGATATGTGGCAGGCTGCGGGCTTTCTTGGCATTACGGTGGATGTCCTGATCGAAACTTACGGTCATCATCATCCTAATTTCTTGGCAGACGCCGCCGAGAAGATCACGAAGAAGCCGGTTTTCTCCAAGTCGCCGCAAACCGTTCCCAGTATAACTCAAATCGCAAGACACGAACGCGGTGTGCTCATCCCACAGGTTTCCCACAGAGACGGCGAAAGGAAACGTGACCAGTCGTGAGCGAACGTGGCGAAGGAGCCCAAAAACATAGCGGCTTGCTGGTAAATCCACATCGTTCGGGACGATGGGATCGCACGTTCAAAACTGCCATCCGCACCCGCTAAAAGGTCTACTCCGGCTCCCGGGGCGCGTGCTCCCAGCCGTGCCGTGGATCGGTTTGCCGGGTCCCGAAAGCGACATTGAGTGTCGGAGGATTAGAGGCAAAGGTCGTGATGCTTGGCTTGACGGTGGCATGCGGATCCCCGATGTTATCCGAGCGCGTTTGACCTGCCGTCCATCAGAGAGGGCATCACGGCGAGTGATTTCGCCTTGCTGCTGAGCGCTGAACGGTGTGAGGTGCCCCGCTTCGGTGAGACCATCACGCTTCGGTTCCTGCCGGGATGCGCGCGCATCGCCGAGGCGTGAGAATTCGCTGAACCGTCTATCCTCGCCAAAGCTCAAGCTGTCGTCGGTCAAGGCCTGTCGATTTCATTTAGAGCGGTTCATTCAGCAGCTTGTTCGATCCGTCGTCCAGCGTGTACTCGTTTGTTCGAAGGTTCAGGATACAGTCGCAACTGGCTCACAATCTGATCTGGAGCCTCCAACAAGGTCAACTGCTGATCCTCCCGTTCGACCCACTGGAAGAATCATCGGGTGCGGGCGACTGGCGCTCCAGGCGGCTACTTGGGCGACCAAGGGAGGCATTCACTCACGACCGCCGCGGCGGGTTCTTCGACGAGCCGCTGGCGTGAACGCCATACCTTTCATGGACACATATTGTGAAAACGCGTGATAAGGTCGGCCTGCGCTAGACTCAAAAATGGCAGGGCACCAGAAGATGGCACGCCGAACGCGCAACGCAGTGCTTGGCTTCGCGGCGCTTGCCTTAAGCGCGTGCCAATCGGCTCCTGAAACGCCGCAACCCGCCACTCGCGAACGTGCGTCAGAACCTGGTATCATTCCTCCAGAACCTGCCTTGGTTCCTGCCGCTGTTCCTTCTGGCTCGGCAATCAATGACCAATCCGGAGTGGTCACTCCACCTGGCAAGGGCGTTCCACCGAAGTACGCTGCTTTTTCCGGACTATGGGCCGGTCGATTGGAGGGGATGTATGACGCCAAACTCGCTGTTCAAACGGTTCTTCCAATGGGAAGGTGACGGTCACCTATGCGTGGGGAAATCTGGGCGACAACTATCCGGGAGAGGCCGCCGGCGCTGGAAGAATTGTAGGGAGCACGTTGAAGCTTGAGCGCCTACCGAATGGCGCGGACGTCAGTTTTGTCATGGCCCCCGACGGAGCACTGGCCGGAACCGTTACGCTTGCCGGCCAGACCTACACGGGCGCGTTCCTCAAGCAATGATCAAAGACGCATCTGAAGGTTATGCAGAGGGCCAGACGACTGTTCCAATATGGCCGTCTACTCGGTTCCGTCCCGACTCTATTAAGGCGGCGAGATCATCACCTTCCGGGAGGAGCGAAGAGCACGGCCAGCCGATTTAGAGCTCAAGCCTTGTCGTTTAACGCATTTTGGCGCGATCCCTGGTGAAATTACTGCCACGAGCTCGGGTTGACCTGTCGTGTTGTTGCGATGTTTCATCGGATAGTTTGCGCCAGCGAGCAAGACGCTCAGGATGCAGCGTAACAGCAGCCAAAGCTGCTTGTACCGCTTAACCGGGTTCATTCTGCTCCATTCTTCTGAAACGTATCGAAGACAAGCCGCTTGCCTTCGCGCACGCTGTCTTCGAGCGACTTCGCCTTCGCCAGATGGGCCGCAATCGCGCTGGCCAGAATGCAACCCGTCCCGCGCATTGATCCGGCAAGGCGCGGTGCGTCGAAGCGGATTGGTTCTTGATCGGAATGCAACAGAATATCGGTTGATCGAGGTCCTGATGCGTGGCCTCCCTTGATCAGCAAGGCCTGAGGGCCGGCGGCCAGCAGTCTTTGTCCCTGTAGGAGCGCACCGTCCTCATCCATTGCCAGTTCTGAGCCAATAAGGAGCGCCAATTCAGGAAGGTTAGGCGTGACAAGGCAGCAAAGCGGCATCAGATCGTGCTTCATGACAGCGATAGCGTCTGCTTCTAGGAGCGCCCGGCCTGAGGTGGAGGCCAGCACAGGGTCGAATACTGCCGGCACTTGCGGGCATTTGCGCAGCACAGTGGCAACGGCAACAATGATATCGGCACTCGCCAACATGCCGATCTTGATTGCCGCCACTTCGTTGGCCTGCAGCGCGACGCGCATCTGATCGGCCACCAGGCTTGGTGGCGAACGATGAATTTCCATCACGGCGTCGTGCGTTTGCACCGTTAGCGCTGTCACGGCCAGACAGGTGCGTACGCCAATGGAAGCGATCGTTTCGATATCGCGTGCTATTCCAGCACCCCCGCTGGAATCTGATCCGCCAACGACAAGCACATGCGGTTCTCGTCTCATCGCCATCGGTCCGTCTTTTCGATCCATTCTCGCGTGCGTGCTTCGGGATCGGAGCTCAACGTGATGTCGGTGACCACTGCGGCGCTGTTGGCGCCGGCTTCAAAGACGCCGTCGAGGCGGTCAAGGTTGAGGCCGCCGATAGTGACTAATGGGATCGGCGCCACCCGACGGTTCCACTCGCCGATCCGCTCTAGTCCTTGCGGCGCCCACTTCATCTTCTTCAAGATGGTGGGATAGATCGGACCGAGCGCAACATAGTCGGGCTCGGCAAACATGGCCGTTTCCAGCTCGACATGATCATGCGTGCTCAACCCGAGCCTGACACCGGCTGACCGTATCCTGGAGAGGTCGGCGGTTTGCAGATTCTCCTGGCCGAGATGCACGAAGTCGCAACCCTCCTCGATTGCCAGGCGCCAATGATCGTTGACGATGAGCTGGCTTTTGTGTTGGGCACACAAGGCCTTCGACTTCCGGATCTCGGCGCGCAACCCGGTCTCATTCATGCTTTTGATGCGAAGCTGAACCAGCTTGACGCCGAGCGGCGCCAACCTTTCGATCCAGGCGGCGCTGTCGACGATCAGGTAGAAGGGATCGAGCTTCATGAAAAAACCGCCCTGCCGAATGTCGGCGTCGACGGCACCGCGACCTCGCGCGGTTCGAGCATTCCGGAACGAAAGGCTTCACGGCCGGCTTCGACCGCCTTGCCGAATGCGCGCGCCATGCCGACCGGATCGCCCGCCTTGGCGACTGCGGTATTCAGGAGCACGGCGTCAAAGCCGAGTTCCATGACCGTTGCCGCGTGCGATGGGCGCCCGAGGCCTGCATCCACAATCAGTGGGACTTCGGGGAAATGACTGCGCATCGAGCACAGCGCCGTTATGTTGATCGGTCCGAGGGCGGAACCGATCGGTGCGCACCACGGCATTAGGACCTTGCAGCCCGCCTCCAGCAGCCGCTCGGCGACGACAAGGTCGTCGGTCGTATAGGGGAACACCGAAAAGCCGTCCTCGCACAGGATGCGGGCGGCTTCGACCAGGCCGAACACATCAGGTTGCAGAGTGTCGTCGTTGCCGATCACCTCGAGTTTGATCCAGGTCGTCCCGAACACCTCACGCGCCATTTTCGCGGTTGTGACCGCTTCCTTGACCGAGTGGCAGCCGGCCGTGTTGGGCAGGATTCTTGTGCCATGCGAGCGGATCAGCGACCAGAATTTTTCGCCAGCCCTGCCGCCCGCCATCTCACGCCGCAGGGACACGGTCACCACCGACGTGCCCGATGCCTGGACCGCATCGGCAAGGATGGCGGGCGAAGGATATTGTGCCGTGCCGAGAAGCAGGCGGGAAGGAAGCGTCGTCCCGAGAAAGTCGAACATGCTCTAACCTCCCTGCATAGGCGACAAGATTTCGATTCGGTCGCCGTCGCTTAAACGGAATTCTGCCCGGTTGGCTTTGTGCACGAGGTCGCTGTTGACGGCGGTGGCGAGCCAGTCGCCCTCATAGTCGAGCGCGGCAAGCAGCTCAGCCAGCGTGGTGGCGGCAACCTCATGCGCCTCGCCGTTGACCATCAGTTTCATGAGCAAGCTCCTTGGTTCTGACCTGATTAAAAAACAGTTCGGCCGCCTGGCGGGCCATGGCTGGGGCGAGCAGAAAGCCATGGCGATAGAGGCCGTTGATCGCGACGGTGTTTCCGCTTGTTTCGATGCGCGGCAGGTTGTCTGGAAAGGCCGGACGAACGCCGACACCAGCCTCAACGATCTCGGCCTCGCCGAATGCCGGATGGAGCGCGCAGGCGGCGCTGAGCAACTCCATCATCGAACGCGCCGTGACCGGTTCTGTGGACTGGCTTTCGATCATCGTCGCGCCAACCATGAAACGGTGATCGGTACGCGGTACCACGTAGAGCG
Organism: Mesorhizobium sp. M1423; assembly: GCF_040317575.1. Lineage (NCBI taxonomy): Bacteria > Pseudomonadati > Pseudomonadota > Alphaproteobacteria > Hyphomicrobiales > Phyllobacteriaceae > Mesorhizobium > Mesorhizobium sp. M1423. Next base: position 128,478 of record NZ_JAMYKU010000004.1, on the reverse strand, counting down.
GAAAGCGCGGATGAAGCAGCCGGACCGGGCGTGACAGCGAAATGTCCGGCGTGCGCAGGATCAGCATCTCGCCGCGAACGCCGCGCAGCCCGTCGTCTTCTGCCGCCATCCCCGTGCAATCGATCTGACGATCGAAGCCGGAAATGTGCCGGGCATCGGCGCCGAAGCGGAATTCGACACCCATGGCTGCAAGCTTGTCATGAAGTGCTGCCATCGCCTGACGCGGGTCGAGATGAGCCTCATCGGGGAAGAGCAATCCGCGCCGGAAGCGGCCGACGAGGTCGGGTTCCAGGAGCGCAATTTCGTCTTCATCGACACGCCGATGCCCTGACGTGCGACTGGCGAACCGGTCAAGCTCACCGGCATCACGCGGCGCGGCCACGACCAGTGTTCCGGCCCGTGTCACCTGACCCGGCAGTACCGCATCCCACCAGTCGGCGGCGTCACGTCCGAGATCCAGCACCGGCTGCTCCGCGCTTTCACACTCGCACCATGGCGCCAGCATGCCGCCGGCGAACCACGACGCATTGCCGCCGAGGGCATGTCTTGTCTCGGCGACTGTGACCGTCGCGCCGCGGACGGCGAGTTCGAAGGCCGCGGTGAGGCCGGCGACGCCGGCCCCTTTTACCAGCATCCTCATGGTCGCTCGTGCGCCTCCGGCACGAGCGGTGCGCCGGTCTCGTCAGCTGGCATGTAGAGATCGCCGCCTTCACGGTATTTCGCCGCCATCGCCGCCATGCCTTCTTTCTGTGCCTCGGCGCGGATGTCGTGGGAGATACGCATGGAGCAGAATTTCGGCCCGCACATCGAGCAGAAATGCGCCACCTTATGCGCTTCCTTGGGCAAGGTCTGGTCGTGGAAGGACCGCGCGGTTTCGGGATCGAGCGACAGGTTGAACTGGTCTTCCCAGCGAAACTCGAAGCGCGCGCGGGAAAGGGCATCATCTCTGGCTTTCGCTGCCGGATGGCCCTTCGCCAGGTCGGCGGCATGCGCCGCGATCTTGTAGGTGATCACGCCGGTCTTGACGTCGTTGCGATCGGGAAGGCCGAGATGCTCCTTCGGCGTGACGTAGCAGAGCATGGCCGTGCCGAACCAGCCGATCATGGCGGCGCCGATGCCTGAGGTGATGTGGTCGTAGCCCGGCGCAATGTCGGTGGTCAGCGGTCCAAGCGTATAGAACGGCGCCTCGCCGCAGACAGCGAGCTGCTTGTCCATGTTCTGTTTGATCTTGTGCATCGGCACGTGGCCGGGCCCCTCGATCATCACCTGGCAATCCTTGGCCCAGGCGATCTGCGTCAGCTCGCCCAGCGTTTCCAGTTCGGCGAATTGCGCCGCATCATTGGCATCGGCGATGGAGCCCGGACGAAGCCCGTCACCGAGCGAGAAGGACACGTCATAGGCCCGGCAGATGTCGCATATCTCCGCGAAATGCTCGTAAAGAAAGCTCTCCCTGTGATGGTGCAGGCACCATTTGGCCATGATCGAGCCACCGCGCGAGACGATGCCCGTGACCCGGTCAACAGTCATCGGAATATAGTGGAGCCGCACGCCGGCGTGGATGGTGAAATAGTCGACGCCTTGTTCGGCCTGTTCGATCAGCGTGTCTCGATAGACCTCCCAGCTCAGATCCTCGGCGATGCCGCCCACCTTCTCCAGCGCCTGATAGAGCGGCACCGTGCCGATCGGCACCGGCGCATTGCGCACGATCCATTCGCGGATGTTGTGGATGTTGCGACCGGTCGACAGGTCCATCACCGTGTCGGCGCCCCAGCGGATCGCCCACACCATCTTTTCCACTTCCTCGGCCATCGAGGAGGTGACCGCTGAATTGCCGATATTGGCGTTGATCTTGACCAGGAAATTGCGGCCGATGATCATCGGCTCGCTCTCGGGATGATTAATGTTGGCGGGAATGATTGCCCGTCCGCGCGCCACCTCGTCCCGCACGAACTCCGGCGTTACGAAATCGGGGATGGCCGCGCCGAAGGCTTCGCCGTCGCGCTGCAGCTTGCCGCGCGACATCTGACGGCCGAGGTTCTCGCGGATGGCGACGAACTCCATCTCGGGGGTGATGATGCCGGCGCGCGCATAGCCAAGCTGGGTCACCGCCTTGCGTGCCTTGGCCCTGAGTGGCCGGTTGCGAATGGGAAATTCCGGTGTCAGGCGCTCGCCCGCCGCAACTCCATTGTCTTCCGGCCGGACATGGCGGCCGTCATAGGCTTCAACGTCGCCGCGTGCTGCAATCCATTCATGGCGAAGCCGGGCTAGGCCTTTTTCGATGCTGGTTTCGACAGTCGGGTCGGTATATGGGCCGGACGGATCGTAGACGGTGACGGGCGGCTCGCCGGCCGTCGGATGGACGGAGATTTCGCGCATCGGCACCCTGATCTGCGGGTGGATGGCACCGGGCTTGTGGATTTTCCGTGAGGCAGGCAACGGTCCCGTCGAGACGGCGGGAGTGAGGGCATTCATCTTGAGGCTCCTTTGCTCGTTGCATTGGAGACCCAGTTCTGTGCCGGAAGGATGAAAAGACGCTTCTGTCGACCTGCCGAAACAGGACCTCGGGCGTAAACTCCCGCAAAGCGCTTGCACCGTCCCTACGCCAGTATGAACTGGATCAGGTTCAACGGGTCACTGCGCCGCGAAAGCCAGCAGTATCTCAGCCCCTTGCCGGGACTCCCCTGGTGAATGCGTGAGGTTGGACGGGACGGCTCCGGTTTGTCAAGCGCGTTCTGGCCGCGGCTGATCGGCGGCCGGTCAGACCGTGCGGAAAAAATCGTGCATGTCTCGGCGACAAGTCAAGCCTCGGAGATGAAGGCAGGGACAAGGGAATCCCAAACCGTCGGACTAAAAATCGATCCTGATGATCACACCTTCAATGGGCACCAAAGGTTTGCGCGTAGATCGCCTCGATTCTTCCTGCCTCGTCACTGGTCAGCGTGGCGAATTCCTTTTCGCGCGCGCGGTTCGATAGATGTCCATCATTCTGGTGAAGAAAACGGAAGAGCAGATCGGTCAACCGCTCGGGCATGTCAATAAAGGCGTCCACCTGCTGCCGGAACTGATCGTAGCGCTGCAGAAATGCGGTTTCCTCGGGAAGGTCCCGTTCGATCGTCCGCTGAACGCAGGCATAGAGGAATTCGGCGTGCGGGGTTGCATCGAAGAACCGGTAGAAATCACCGGTGTCATTCAGCACCCGGACGTTGAATTGCGGCGTCGGTTCCCATTCCACCAACGGCAGAAGGCGCTGCGAATAGCTCTCGAGCACGCCCCTGTACTCGTTGATCTGGTCCAGGATCGCGGCCGAGACGGGAAAGACCACTCCCGGCGGATTGAAGCCGCGCATGGCAAGGACGTGGTGGATTAGGTAGCGGTGAATGCGGCCGTTTCCGTCCTCGAACGGGTGAATGTAGACAAAGCCGAAGGCGAGGATTGCGGCGGCTACGACTGCATCAAGGTTTTGCGCGGGGCCCTGATCGAACGCCGCCATTCCATCGATTAGCCGCGGCAGGTCCTCGGGCCGAGCGCTGATGTGATCGGGCAAGGGCGTGCCGTTGTCTCGGTCATGCTCACCGACGAAACCTCCTTCTTTTCGGAAGCCAAGTCTTACGAAACGGGCGTCGCCAAGTACAATTCTTTGCAGACGCAGCAGCTCATCGCGATCGATCGGCCAGCGGCCGGCTTCGCCGATGGCGCGGCCCCAGCGCTGGATGCGATCTTGCGGCGGGTGCTCGCCCTCGATCGCATAGCTTGATCGCGAGTCTTTGAGCAAAAGAAAGGCGGCGGTCCGAGCAAGAAGGTCGCGCGGCACGTCCGCTACGATTGCCTCCGCGCGCCGCGGTAGTTCAAGGCCGATGAATTTTTCGAGAATCTTGGTGCGGAACACCAGAGGGCAGAACTCACGCGTGCCGGGGAGATTGTCCCTTACGCGGTAGCGCGAAGCGGTCTTGTCGGGTCCGGGCCACTGCAGCTCGGGATCGACAACCGGAATGTATCGTCCGGCCGCCGCGTCCGGCAGATCGATACGGGCGCCCCTCAGCCATTCATATAAAAACCAGATGCGGCGGGCATAACTGCCGGTCGGGCTTTCACGGACCAGCGCCTCGATCGGCGCGGGACCGGTCACTTGGAACAGCCGCTTGAGGACGGCAAGGTCCAGTCCCTCGTACTTGAGCGCAAAGGTCAGGTGGCCTTCGAGGGTAGGATTTGGGGCGTGGCGGGGGGTCATGATCCGCCAGCCATCCCGTTCGGTAATGCGATGATGCTCGCCCGTGGCGAACAACCTACGGGGCAAGGGCACGGCGAGCCTGTAGGCTCCGACCAGGGCGCTGTACCCGGCCGGGGTCGCCGTTTCAGGAAGGCGGATTTCCTGAAAAACGGTAACAGGACCTGAAAATTGGTGCTCTTGCACCGCAGGCATGAAAAGCGAATCCTTTCATCGAATTTTGGTCCAGTTGGGCCAACACCTATGAAAAATGATCCTATTCCATGAAAATTGATGCCACAAGACAAATTTTTCGAAAACCGATTCTAAACGGTGCTGGAGTCATGAAGCAAGAACTCCGCCACCGGCTAAAGGAAGCGACTTCAGACAAAAAGGTGAGTCCAGGAACCGCCATTCGCCCGTCTCTTAGTCACGAGGCCGGCACGGATGGCCCGCCTTACGTCGAGCCGGATTGCTCGAGGAGAACCGCGCCGTTCGGGGCTCACTCATAGAGCGCTCCGGCGCGCGATCCCGATTTGATAGCCGCGATCACGCTCGCGGCTGATCTTGGTGACGTGGCGGCGTCGGAGTAGAAAACTGATGCAGGATCTCGGTGGCGTCGTGTGTGTGTGACCTGAAGTGAGTTCTCTGCGGTATGGGGGACGGCACGCAGCGCGCGCGTCTTCTCGGCAAACAGATCGACGAAGCGGCACCGAAGGGAAGTTCCTGGCATTCATTCTCGCCATCGCTGCCCCAATTTGCCGACCGGACTGCCGATCGATCTCGCCCAATACTTTGCGCGCGCAAGGGCCGAAGCTGAACTGGGTGGCACCTGCTCATTCGGGAGCTAACTCATGCTTGGCGCGCTAGCCCGAGAGAGCTGTGCCTGATCGAATGCGTGAAATCGTAGCTCGGGGTGGAGAGGCTGACACGGTCATCTGTCACCCGCCTTCGGGCTGTAACGGAAAGCGCGACATCGTCTCCAATGCTCGTTCCCCACGTCGAGGGCCCAGCGGCTTGGCTGCGGGGGGACTGTCAGCTAGGCTGGGCCTTGACGACCAGCGAGCGTAAGAGGAGGCCATGCGCTGGCTGACGAAAACTTGCGAGCAAAGCCACGGAAAAGCATCATTCGAACGAACTCTTTCGTCGAGACGAGGAGGGCAGTGAGGCGGTAGCCGCCGCTTTGAAGCTCTCCGGCAGCTGCTACGCTGGTCGTTCAGAGGGTCGCAGCTGCGCTTGCGCCGTCATATCAGATAAGTCTAATATAATCCGCGCCTAGCCATCGAACGCCGCGGCGGGCAAGGGCGTGGAAGAATTCTGGCAGGGCGCAATCAAGGCCGGGATGAAGAATCTCACCCTGAAGGCGCTGGAAGTGGAAGGGAGCGGGAATCTCGCCTACGAAGTTGGCGCATTTACGCTCAGTGTGCCGAGCAAAGGCGGTGCCCCTTCCACCGTTGCGGGCAAGTACATTGTCGTTTGGAAAAAAGGGGGCGACGGGACATGGCGCCTGCATCGGGACATCTGGAACTTAGGTGCGGCCCAATAGATTCCGCGATCCGTGAGGCCGGCGCGGCTTGCAACAGTTCCAACGAAAGTCCATGGCAATAGTTGATGGACTGAATTGATTAACAAAATTGAACAGACTTGATGGGTCTGCTCATCGAGTCGGCTCTGGATCTATCGCGCTACCGATCAGGGAGGCGGTAAGATTCGAGCTCAGCAGAACGGCTGACCACCACTTGCCGGGACTAGAGTGTTCTCCGGCTCGGCGCGCCGCTGAGGACTCTTGTTCATTTGGTCATGCGCAATCCGTGGTTCTCCAAGAACCCGTCCATCTCGTCAAATGCCATCTGAGCCGAGACAACTAACTATCATTGGGCAAGTAGCGGCTCAACGCTCCAGAAGAAAGCAGCCCCCCTATGCTCGTTCAACATTCGAGATCGCATCGGGCAAGTCTTTCCACGTCCGGGTACGCCATGCTGCTTCGACCGCCCCTTTTTTCTTGCGGATTTAGGATTCGAGCTTTTCGGTTGTTCCGATCATCCATTTGGGAAACGACCGATGCCGGCAAGCAAGGTTTTATGGGGCCAGATCCTCACCGCCTTTCTGATCGTCGTCGCGACAACATGGGGAGCAACACAGTGGACGGCAGGGCGGCTCGGCTTTCAAAGCCAACTCGGTCCGCCGTGGTTCGAATTGGCTGGACACCCCGTTTATCCGCCGCCAGCCTTTTTCTGGTGGTGGTTTTTCTACGACGCCTACGCGCCGAACGTCTTCCTGGAGGGCGCGGCGATTGCGGCGAGCGGAAGCCTCATGGCTATCGTCGCAGCGATCGGGACGTCGCTGTGGCGGGCGCGCGAGGCAAAGGATACCACGACTTACGGCTCGGCGCGCTGGGCGACGCGAGACGAAATCAAGGCCGCTGGGATGATCGGTCAGGATGGGGTGATCCTGGGTATGTTGGGCCGACACTATCTGCGCCACGACGGTCCGGAACACGTGCTATGTTTCGCACCGACCCGAAGCGGCAAAGGCGTCGGCCTGGTCGTGCCGTCACTACTGACCTGGCCGGGTTCGGCAATCGTCCACGACATCAAAGGCGAAAACTGGGAACTGACGGCCGGATGGCGGGCCCGTTTCGGCCAGGTGCTTCTGTTCGACCCGACCAATGCTGGATCCGCAGCCTACAATCCTCTGCTGGAGGTGCGACGGGGCGAGTGGGAAGTTCGAGATGTGCAGAACGTGGCGGATGTCCTGGTCGACCCAGAAGGCACATTGGAACGCCGCAACCACTGGGAGAAGACCAGCCATGCGTTGCTGGTCGGCGCAATACTGCACGTGCTCTATGCGGAGAAAGACAAGACCCTCGCAGGCGTGGCGAACTTCCTTTCCGATCCAGAGCGGCCAATCGAGGCAACGCTGCGCGCCATGATGCTGACGCGGCATTTGGGTGATGCAGGCCCGCATCCCGTCGTGGCGTCGGCTGCTCGGGAACTGCTTAACAAGTCCGAGAACGAGCGTTCCGGCGTGCTCTCGACGGCCATGAGTTTTCTGGGCCTCTACCGCGATCCAGTTGTGGCCAAGGTGACGTCATGCTGTGACTGGCGGATCGCAGACCTTGTCGAGGAGGCACGGCCGACGACGCTCTATCTGGTCGTGCCGCCATCGGACATCAGTCGCACAAAGCCGCTGATGCGACTCGTGCTTAACCAGATCGGCCGCAGGCTCACCGAAGATCTTCACGCGAAGGATCACCGGCAGCGTCTTTTGATGCTGCTGGACGAGTTTCCCGCGCTCGGCAGGCTCGATTTCTTCGAAAGCGTGCTGGCCTTCATGGCCGGGTATGGCATCAAGTCGTTCCTGATTGCACAATCGCTCAATCAGATCGAGAAGGCCTACGGACCGAACAATTCCATCCTCGACAATTGTCATGTGCGGGTGAGCTTCGCCACGAATGACGAGAGGACGGCCAAGCGCGTCTCAGACTCTCTGGGGACCGCGACCGAGTTGCGCGCCATGAAAAACTATGCGGGGCACAGATTGTCGCCCTGGCTCGGGCATCTGATGGTCTCGCGGCAGGAAACGGCGCGTGCACTAATGACGCCGGGCGAGATCATGCAGCTGCCCCCGACCGAGGCGATCATTATGATCTCGGGCCAGTTCCCAATCCGTGCGACGAAGGCACGCTACTTTGCCGACCCGCGTCTTGCCGAGCGTGTCTTGCCGCCGCCAAGGACCGGAGGGACAATGCAGAACGCTCGCTCTGAGGACTGGACCGACACGACACTTCTTGCTGAGCCGGAAGGCAAATCTCGCAAGCTGAGGCTTGCCAGGGATCAGCAGGACGAGGATCCGGCCAATGGCGGCATTCGCCGCCAGCCCGAGCTTCCCGAACACGAAGACATCGCGCCGGAACGAACGCCACGCTGCGACGATGAGTTCGACCTCGACAGGGACGAGCCCGATGATGACGCCGTTCGTCGCCGCAGTGTCGATCAAGCCATGAGACGCGCAGCTCGTCAGGCCGCCCTTGACCCCAATGATGGCATTGAGCTTTGAGCGCATGAAGAACGCCAAGAAAAGACGTCTGTCTGCCTATCTCGACCCTGACGTAATGAGGGCACTGGCAGATTACGCTGGGCGGCGCGAGGTCTCGCTGTCACTGGTCGCCGAGGCTGCGCTCGCGTCGTTCCTGTCGCCGGACGCCGAAGAACGAAAGCAAGCGGCGATCACTCGCCGCCTCGACCAGATCGATCGACGCGTGCAGCGGGTCGAGCGTGACGTCGGAATTGCTATTGAGACGCTAGCATTGTTCGTCCGGTTTTGGCTCAACTCGACTCCAGCCTTGCCGGAATCGGCGCAAGCGGAGGCGCGCGCCAAGGGCTTGCAGCGCTACGACAATTTCGTCGATGCGCTCGGTCGCCGGCTCAGCAAAGGACCAAGGCTCAGGCAGGAGATAGCCGACGATGTTCCGCCAGCGCCGCCGGCAACTGGATGAGCTGCCGGCAAGACAGGCGCTTCAAAAGCCCAACCCCGGTGCCCGATTGCGGAGCTATTTTGCGCAGCTGATACCCATCAGATCACCTTTCATCGGAGCGGCGGACCTCGGCATTCGTCTCCACAGTCGATCTCGGCTAGCAGTGTGCCTTGCCGGATTGGAGTTCTTTCGACCGCGCATGCTTGGTTGAATTCGAGCCTCGCCGCCCCGAGGAACAGGTTCTTGCCCGCGCCGTACCAAAGATTGATAACCACTTTGAAACTGCCCGGTGGCACGGTATCGCTGCCGAACCGGACATCAGGTCTTTCCTTGGCGCAATAACTTTGAAACAAATCCTGCTGGCAGGCGTTCCAGCATAGCGGGCGGGTTTCCGGAGGACCCAATGCCCGACGAATACAATGACATCGTCATCCCCCAAGACCACGACGCATTGCCACTTCGGGAGGAGGAGTATTTCGTCGTCTGCCCGGCGTGCGGCCAGGCGTTCGACATCAGGTGTATGGCAGAGGCGCTTCATCACAACGAGCTGGGCCATCAGCCCTACGACCTCGACTCGTAGTCGCCGGCGTTGCCGTCGGGTCAGCTTACAACGAATCCCTGTCGCGAGGGCGTAGCTTTGCCGGCACGCTGTGTCGTGACAGACACCTTGCAGGCTTTCAGCGACGACTTGATTGCCGTTGCGGTTGTTGTCGATGTGGCCGTGGCTGTCACCGACCGGTTGTTAACCCAGGGGAGGGCGCTTACTCCACCGCAACCATGTCGTCCAGTTCCGTCGCGACGCACCGAAGCAGACTTTTTGCGGGCATCGGTGGCGGGACGAACATGTGATCTCCATAATGGATACGAGCCGGCGCCCATCGCGTCTGACCGGCGACCAAGCGCTCGCTGCAGAGAAAAGTTCCCGTCGAGCGGGATGCCGGGTTGCCTTCACACGGGATGTGCTGGTCGTCTCCTTCCACAGCGCACACGTGCCACGCGTCCTGGACGGGCGCGCCGGCTGTTGCCGAGAGCGACGATCGCGAATGCGAAGATCTGACTTGCTTCACCGGTAATCCGAAAGCGCCAGGAACGCGCTACGCTGGGCGCCTGCCCTAGCGTCGAGCTCCCATTTATCCGTTCGTCCGCTCCATATCCGACTGGACAGCGCGGCACCCTTGGGCTGTTCAAAGGCGCTTGCATCTTCCCCGCGCCGACACCGGCTGTTGTCTCGCCGGAGCGTTAACCCGTTGAAGCCCGGCGGGGCTTTCTCAGCCTAGTGATCGCCGACTTGTCGACAGTAATCACCCCGCCGCAGTCAATGCGCACAGTGAGTTTGTTCCCTCCGCAATCGATGCGGGTGACGTCCCCAACAAGAACCACTCGGTCGCCGGCCCGGACTTTCGGTGGCGGATCAATCGTATAAGGATGGTCATACGAAGGAATGCTCACCCTGGCGCGCCCGCTGGGGAGAATCGCGATGACGATACCTGCTAGCGCAACCTCATCGCCGACCTCAAATTCACCAGGCATGTTAACGTGCAGCATGGTGTTCCTCCCGATGCTTTCCTAATTCACGCTTTGCTAAATTAATGCCCGGCCAACCAGGTTGGTTGCTTGCAATCGACTTCGTACGGTTCCGCACAATTCCAAGCTGGGGTATGCACTCCCAGTTGGCCTCGGATCGGCCTTTGTGTGCGTCAAATTCTGCAGAAATGGTTTAACATTTCAGCGATGACCTTGGCGCGCTTGCCCAACCACGTGTTAGCGGAGCGACGGACTTCCTCTCGGTCCGGCGATGGCCATAAAGGGTGCGTGGAGCGGAGGAACGCCGACGCCGGAAATAGGTATCGCGTGCTGTTCCCAAAGTGACGGCTCCCTCGGAGCGGAAGTTGAACACAGGCCCGCCGTTAGGTCCGGCTTCCAAACGTCATAGAAGCCGCTCGACGGCTTTACCTGCCACGCTGGTTATTGGAGCCGAATAGTCAATGCGGGTGTCGTGCGCCTAAGCGCAAGTCAAATTCGTTTTCAGGCTCGGGATATTCAAGGCCAGCGGCGCTATCATCCGGTAATATTCAGCCAGGCCATATGTTGTTCGCTATCGTTGCACATGGGAGGCTCCGATCGGGGGACATTTCAATCACAATGGCAACCGGACAGACGCTGGAAGCGCCGGGCCTGAAAGGCTAGAACGATGACACAAGCTTTGCCCTTCTTCGCGCCAGGCTTCGAGCTTTTTGGCGAGCGATCCTGAGCTCGGGCAGCGTTGGCTGCCACCAGCCTCGTTGCCGTTCCGCTAACTCGGCAGCACGCCGAGCGGGCCATGTTCTAATCAATTCAGCCAACGTCGCCGGACGCCATCTGCCCCAGACATGGTCGACGTCCGCCTCGATCAAATGCGGATAGAACGCTGCTAATTCCGAGGCGTCTACGAGTTCACCCGAAATGTCGGTGAAGACGACGATGCCGTATTGCTCCGTCGCCACCGTAAGGCCAAGCCGGGGTAAATCGTCAGCAGGCAATGGATAGCGACGTCGCCTGCGTTCGGCATACCGCAATCTAGCGGCTTTATATTCCTCGGAGTCTTTGGACGCTTCCCGTCGCCGTTTCCTCTCGTCCGGTTCTGCGCGGCCTGCGGCCCTTTCGATGCAGGCCAATGGCGCCTCAACTCCTCGTATGAGCGGAAAGGCACCCTCCAGGCCCGCAGTTCGTCGTCCCAGCTCGCCCAGGAACGGCTCGCAGTTCCTCGAGGACCGTCCGCGAATATGGCGTGCGGATGCGCAGGTCGTCCGCGATTTCCAGATACCGGCTCGACAGGGGATCGAAGGCGAAAGCATCCCGTCCCTTCCTGTCATCATGTGCTCCTCGTAGATCCGCCTCTTGCGCAAGCCAGCGGCTGGATCCGCCGCGCTGCAGTCTTTCCCGGCACGAACCAGCTTCTGCGCTCGTCGCCCCACCTGGCGCGCGGGAATGTCTGTCGAAACCGCTCAACCGCCGCTCGATCGTACGGAAAGCGCGCTTCGGCACCAGGAGCTGTCTGCGGTGCAGCAGGGGCGTCAGATTTTTCCATCAGATTGCGAAGCACAGCACTGCTCGCAAAGAACGCGGTGCAGGTCATTTGGGTCCAAGACCACCAGAACGTATGTTCTGCCCGCAAGGGGAAGCCAATGAGGCGATCGGTGAACTGCTCAACGCGCCAGCGTGGAGAAACCTTCGCCGCGCCGGACCGTTTATTCTGCTCCAGGAGAGGTCCATTCATGCCCAGACGAGATGCAAAAAACCCAGCGGCCAGACAGCCAACGAGCCCTCGTTCGCGTCCCTTGAAAGGTGAGGAGACGGAAGTGAACCACATCGTCGAAACGCAAAGTATATCGCCAGTCCAGGCGCGGGAGCTTGTGCGGCGCCACGGAAACGATTGGCGTAAGATCGATGAAGCCGCCAAATCTTACAAGGACGACAGCTGATGCCGCCATGTCCAGAACTCTGATTGTCATTGGTTTGATCATAGTTGCCATCGGCCTATTGTGGCCCTGGTTGTCGCGGGTCGGTCTGGGCAAATTGCCCGCTGACATCGTGATCCAACGTGAGAACTTCACGTTTTATGCTCCGATCGGCACCGGGATTCTGATCAGCATCGTGCTCTCGTTTGTTCTGTGGCTACTCAACCGATAGCGAGGACGGCGAGCCCGCGTCGCCGGAGGAAAAGAACGACGCGGGCCGATCGGAGCTATCCGATTTGGCAGCAAAAATATGAGGGAAAGAGTTTGCTGCGTGGGCAGAACTTTCCCTGCGCGCCGGTGTTCCATCGCGTGAGGAAAAAAACCCGCCGCACAGTTTGATGCGGCGGGGCCGATCAAGCGCTGTTGCAGGGCGGGGGCTCGGGGTCGGGCATGCCCGGTGCGCGCGGATCAAGGAAACTTTAGATGCATCAGTTGCAATGCGTCCACCAACCGACGGTTGGAGAACACGAAGTTTGAGTCCGAGAGCTTTGCCGGGAACTCAGCCTTGGCGCGGCACGTTGCTAAGTCGTTGCCTTCGCAAAGGATGCATGCAATGGCGAAAGACATACTCGCGAGGAAGAGCAACGCGGCGCCGAAAAAGTCCTCATCTGGGGCGCTGCAATCGCCCTTGTCCTTTTTGTGGCGCTGCTGGCCATATCCCTCATCGGGACGTCCTGATCTGTTTCGACTGCAGGATTGGACCAGCGGGCGCGAGGTCTTGGCGAGCGTAGAGGGATGCCGGGCTGCTGCACCCCATAAGCCGCTCCCTTCCGCCGTTTTGTCGTCTCGATCGCAAGTCGAGCAGCAACGCGCTCAATTCAGAAAAACTAATTGCGCGAGTCACAACCTGCAGCAAAACTGTCCCAATCCGACCCGATCGGCTGTCCTTCGCCGGGAGACGAAAAGCCACAAGCGGACGCTACAGGCCTAACTTCTCCCGGAGTACATCAATGCGTTTAGAAGCTTCCGCCTTGCTGAGGCCGTCAGCATAGGCGTCAGGGTCGTCGGCCTGTTCGGCCAGAGTTTTCAAATAGGAGGCTTGTGCGGGAGTCATTGGGTCATCTCCGCTGACCCAATCTTCCGGGTTCTTTTCGACATTTGCCGATGTCTCGATTTTTGGGTTGTGCCGGTCGGCCATGATCAATCTCCCTTGATGATCACCACAATGAGAAATGATCATGATTTGTTCCGCCACTTTGGTAGGCTTTCTCACACCGTTTGCACTGGCCCGGTCTGCGGATCGAATGGAACCAGCGAAGGCCGTGTCCGAGCGGCGCTTTTGCTTCGACTGCGTTGCCGTAGAAAAGCTGCTCTGTCGTCATATTTTTTAATTAATACAGCTACTTCAACAGTCGCAATGGAATCACGTGAGAGCTGTTGCAACTGGCCGCTCCGCCGCCTATTGTGTATTGCAACAGCTCGGAGCTAAATGCAGGGTAACTGTTGAATTGGCTGATTTTGTTGAATTAAATAACGATCAGCGTCGGGAAAAAGTCAATTCCGACCAACGCTTCATTGCGCTCAAGGAGGCCCAAAGGAAGGCGAAGAGCTTTCGGGGATCCCTCGTCTGGCACACCGTGAACGGCATTGACCACTTGATGCGAAGCTACTACGACGCCGCTGGCGTGCGACACCAAAAGGCAGAGGGTCGGCGCTCGCCGGCGAGCGAAGCTGTCAAGGCGGATTGGGAAACAGCTCGCGCGTCCGCCCAAGAAACGCTCTCTGCGCGACAGGAGCAGATGGAGCGCCAATCTGCTGTCAATCGCGCGCTCCGACTTGGACGTGTTCCCCTGATCGCCGCAAGAATTATCAGGGCAATAGATAACGCCGGTCTTCTCGGGGAAGGCATTCGTATTGCCGGCACGAATGCGATCTACGCCTATGAGGCGGCGGCCGGAGTGTTCGTGGATCCCGGAATCACATCGACCCAAGATATCGATCTCCTCATGGACTCGCGCCAGTCCCTCCGGATCATGTCTGGCGCCAACGTCGAACATGGAGCGCTCATCAACCTTTTGCGCAAGGTCGATCGGTCTTTCGAGCGTTCATCCGCCACGTTCCGCGCGGTGAACCGCGACGGATACCTCGTGGATCTGATCAAACCGCTTGCAAACCCGGCGTGGAAGCCGAGCCGGGAAACTGTCGGGAAGGCCGACGACGAATTGGTGCCCGCCGAGATCGCCGGCCTGGCATGGTTGGAAAATGCCCCTGCTTTCGAAGCAATCGCCATCGATGAAAAAGGCGGACCGTTGCGGCTCGTGGTTCCCGATCCGCGTATTTTTGCCGCTCACAAATTCTGGGTCTCAAAACGAGCTGATCGCGAGCCAATCAAGCGCCGTCGCGACCTGGCCCAAGCGCAAGTGGTTGCCTGGCTGACGACGCAATATCTCGAGCATCTCCCCTACAAAGCAAGCGAGCTTCGGGTCCTACCAAGGGCCGTTTTCGATGAAGCCCATCATTTATTCGCGCGACCAGCGTCGCGGCCGTGAATGTCTGAGCTACATGTTGGCCGGCTGGATTGGCCCTCAACTTCCAACCGATCGAAGACGCGGCCCAGCAGCGCCAGATCGAAGGGACGAAAGACGCCAGCTTGCTCTGCTTTGGGACCAATTGGCATGACACCCCTTGATGCAGGCCCAGCCGACAGAATCGAAACTGATTGGGCGCTATTACAGGGTTCAAGCTGGAGACAGCCGATGATCTTAGAGTCTCGTGCTCATGCCGGTTCGATATCCGTTTGGGAGAAGTCTTTGCCGATGAAAAGCAGCGGTTCGTCTGCACGCTTTGCCAAAGCATAGGAGAGGCAATCGGCAAAATTCAGCGCCGCCGGGTGGTGGCCCTTGCCGTAGGTCAGCCAACCCTGGGTCGCCAGATCAACCAAGTCGACAGGAATGTCGGCCTCGATTTTGCGCAGCCAAAGATCGATCTCGGCCAGTTCGCCGCGCCTGCTGACCAGCACCATGCGTGCCTCGAGCACGCAGGTTGCCGGGACGAGACGGATTGGGTCGGAGACCAGCGCTCGTTCCAGCCTTGTTGCCTCAGGCTCGCTCCGAAGGATCGCTACAACGGCTGAGGTATCGATCACCATCAGTTAGGGGTTCCATGCTCGTCATACCCGATGATCTCCTCGTCGCTGCGACTATCCAGTTCAGGTAATCGCGCCACTCTTTCTCGGATGGCGCGCAATTCAGCCAGCAGACGCTCCTGCGCGGTCTCTCCAAAGCCCAAGCGATGCAAGCGCTCGCTAAGGGCCTGATGAATGGCTGCTGTCTTGCTGATAGCCTGGCGGCGTGCGAGTTCATCGGCGAGAGCAACGGTGGCCGGATTTTTGATGTTCAGGGACACGAGAAACTCCAAAATCTACCTTTCAGGCAATTTCCACCATAGCCCACTAGGCTCTTCAACATACATCCTGCCTTGCCTATACCCGTACTGGATTGACCACGACAGTCGCCTGGCCGGCGCCTGCCGAGCCGCTGATCCTCCGTTGGGATGCCAACCCTGAATGTCGGGCGGTCGATGACACTGGTCATGGGTCTCGATCGGCGAAAGCGATCCGTGTTGGTCGATGCCGAGCAGCAGATAGGCCTTCTCGTAGATATAGCCGCCTGTTCTTTTTGAGCGGCGATGGCCAGTCGGGCGCCGGGTTGCTGAGCTATCGCGGTCGCGGCACTGCATTTCGCAAGTCTCTGCACGTCATGCCACGATGGTCGGTTTTGCTTGTTGCAAGGCCGGCGCTCCTGCCTTTTCTAATGATCCCCGACCGCGGCACGAACCAGTCCGCCGCGAGAAACGGGGACCATCGTGGCCACCAACCATCATGCCAGCAAGGGAGGAGCGGTGTCGCGCGGCACGCGCATGCTGCGCACCGCTCTCGGCCCGGCCATAGCAGGCTTCCTCGACGATCCGGCCATCGTCGAGGTGATGCTTAATCCCGATGGTCGCCTCTGGGTTGATCGCCTCACCGAAGGACTTGTTGCAAGCAATGAAATACTGATCGCGGCCGACGGCGAACGGATCGTCAGGCTGGTCGCGCACCATGTCGGTGCGGAGGTGCATTCGGGCTCGCCGCGCGTTTCGGCTGAACTGCCCGGGACCGGTGAACGGTTCGAAGGCCTGTTGCCGCCTGTCGTCACGGCACCAACATTCGCCATCCGCAAGCCGGCAGTCGCGGTGTTTACGCTTCAAGACTATGTCGCCGCCGGCATCATGACCGAAGGCCAGGCTGACGCCCTGCAGCTTGCCGTGGAGACACGGAAGAACGTGCTGGTGGCCGGCGGCACATCGACGGGCAAGACCACGCTGGTCAACGCGCTTTTGGCGGAGGTGGCTAAAACCGCCGAGCGCGTCGTGCTGATCGAGGACACACGCGAGTTGCAGTGTGCTGCGCCCAATCTTGTAGCGCTGCGCACCAAGGACGGTGTCGCCTCGCTGTCCGATCTGGTGAAGTCGTCCCTGCGGCTTCGGCCCGATCGCATCCCGATCGGCGAGGTACGCGGCGCCGAAGCGCTCGATCTGTTGAAGGCATGGGGCACCGGGCATCCCGGCGGCATCGGCACTATTCACGCCAATTCTGCCATTGGCGCACTGCGGCGACTAGAGCAGCTCGTGCAGGAGGCCGTCGTTACGGTCCCGCGCGCGCTGATCGCCGAAACCATAGATCTCATCGCGGTTCTCGCTGGCCGCGGCTCAGCGCGCCGGCTCGTTGAGATCGCCTTGGTCGACGGGCTCGATCCGGCCACCGGCGACTATCGCACCCTGGAAGCAAATCTCGAGACCACAACGACCCTGAATCACCACTCGCCCTATGGAGCTTCAGAATGACCCAGATCCGCTTCAATTCATCGGCTTTCCGTAAGCCTGCCGTGGAGCTGTCGTATGCGGCGACCGCTGCGATCATGATGATTGCACCCGCCCATGCTGCCGGTTCCTCCATGCCCTGGGAGGAGCCGCTTCAGCAAATCCTCGAATCGATCGAGGGACCAGTCGCCAAGATCGTGGCGGTGATCATCATCATCATCACCGGCCTTTCGCTCGCCTTCGGCGACACCTCAGGCGGATTTCGCCGGCTGATCCAGATCGTCTTCGGGCTGTCGATCGCTTTCGCGGCAAGTTCGTTCTTCCTGTCCTTTTTCTCCTTCGGCGGCGGAGCGCTGATCTGATGGATGAGGAGATCCGTGGCTTTTTCGCGCCGGTTCATCGCGCACTCACCGAACCGATCCTGCTCGGCGGCGCGCCGCGTGCAGTCGCGATTGCCAACGGCACGCTGGCCGGCGCGGTCGGATTGGGACTTCGTTTGTGGATCGCGGGGCTCATCATCTGGGCGGTCGGGCATCTCGTGGCCGTCTGGGCGGCAAAGCGCGATGCGCAATTCATCGATGTGGTTCGCCGGCACCTTCGCTATCCCACGCATTTCGGATGTTGAGGTTTTCGCCATGATGAACCTCGCGGAATACCGAAAGAAGAGTGCCAGCCTCGTCGATTATCTGCCTTGGGCCGCCCTGGTGGCGCCGGGCGTGGTGCTCAACAAGGACGGCAGTTTTCAAAGAACGGCGCGTTTTCGCGGGCCGGATCTGGACTCCGCCACGCCGGCCGAGCTGGTCGGCAAAACCGCGCGGCTCAACGGCGCGCTGCGCCGTCTCGGCTCCGGCTGGGCAATTTTTGTCGAAGCGCAGCGCAATCCCGCCAGCGGCTACCCCGACAGCCGGTTCCCGGATTGTGCATCCGCACTTCTCGACATCGAGCGTCGCGAACAGTTCGAAGACTCCGGTGTGCTGTTTGAAAGCAGCTACTTTCTCACCTTCGTGTGGCTGCCTCCGGCCGAGGAGGCGTCGCGAATGGAGAGCTGGCTCTACGAAGGCCGGGAAAAGACCGGTGTCGATCCGTGGGAGCTCCTGAAGAGTTTTGTCGATCGCACCGACCGCGTGCTCAACCTCATCGAAGGCTTCGTTCCGGAATCTGACTGGCTCGACGATGGGGAGACGCTGAGTTACCTGCACTCAACCATTTCGACCAAGCGGCATGGCGTTCGCGTACCAGAAACGCCGATGCATCTCGATGGCCTGCTTGTCGATCAGCCGCTGGCCGGCGGGTTAGAGCCGAAGCTTGGCGAGGCGCATCTGCGCACACTCACCATCACCGGGTTTCCGACGATGACCTTCCCGGGGATTCTCGACGACCTTAATCGCCTTGCCTTCCCCTACCGCTGGTCGACGCGGGCGATCATGCTCGACAAGACCGACGCGACCAAGCTGGTGACGAAGATACGCCGTCAGTGGTTCGCGAAACGGAAATCTGTCGCCGCGATCCTCAAGGAAGTGATGACCAACGAGGCGTCCGTTCTCGTCGACACGGATGCCGCCAACAAGGCGGCCGATGCGGACGCAGCGCTCCAGGATCTGGGCTCTGACCAGATCGGCGAAGCCTATGTCACCGCCACCGTGACTGTCTGGGATGCCGATCCCTCGATTTCCGACGAAAAGCTGCGTCTGGTCGAAAAGATCATTCAGGGCAGGGACTTCACCTGCATCGCCGAAAGCGTCAACGCTGTCGAGGCTTGGCTGGGCAGTATCCCTGGCCATGTCTATGCCAATATTCGCCAGCCGCCGCTTTCCACGCTCAACCTCGCGCACATGATTCCGCTCTCCGCGGTCTGGGCAGGGCCGATCGAGGATGAGCACTTTGGCGCTCCGCCGCTGTTCTTCGCCAGAACGGAAGACGCCACGCCGTTCCGGTTCAGCCTGCATGTTGGAGATGTCGGCCACACTCTCGTCATCGGCCCGACCGGCGCCGGCAAGTCGGTCCTGTTGGCGATGATCGCGCTTCAGTTCCGGCGGTACCAAAACAGCCAGGTCTTTGGCTTCGATTTCGGCGGCTCAATCTGCGCGGCCATGCTCGCCATGAATGGCGATTGGCACAGTCTCGGAAGCAATGCCGCAGGCGGGCAGGGGTCTGACGATCCGTTGTCCTTGCTCACCTTGGCCGATCTGTCGGACGACGTTCACACCGTGTCGCTGCAGCCGCTTGCCCGCATCCATCATACGCCAGAGCGGGCCTGGGCGGCCGACTGGCTTTTCGACATTCTACTGCGCGAAGGCGTGGCCATCACGCCGCAGGTCAAGGAACATCTGTGGTCGGCGCTGACGTCGCTCGCTTCTGCGCCAGTCCAGGAGAGGACGCTGACTGGCCTGTCCGTGCTGCTGCAGTCCTCGCTACTGAAACAGGCGCTTGGTCCCTATTGTATCGGCGGTGCTTATGGCCATCTGCTTGATGCCGAGCATGAGCGTCTCGGCGAAGCCTCCGTCCAGGCGTTCGAAACCGAGGGCCTGATCGGCACAGGTGCTGCTCCCGCGGTGCTTGCCTATCTGTTCCACCGCATCGAGCAGAGGATGGACGGCCGGCCAACACTGCTGCTCATCGACGAGGGCTGGCTGGCGCTCGACGATGGCGGTTTCGCCGACCAGCTGCGCGAATGGCTGAAGACGCTGAGAAAGAAGAACGCCAGCGTGGTCTTCGCCACGCAGTCGCTTTCCGACATCGACGGATCGCCAATCGCGCCGGCAATAGTTGAAAGCTGCCCGACGCGGTTGTTCTTGCCAAACGAGCGCGCCATCGAGCCACAGATCACCGAGATCTACCGACGCTTTGGTCTCAACGATCGCCAGATCGAGATCATCGCCCGGGCGATACCGAAGCGCGACTATTACTGTCAAAGCCGCCGCGGCAACCGCCTGTTCGAACTGGGGCTCGGTCCGATCGCGCTGGCGCTCTGCGCCACGTCGTCCAAATCGGACCAGGCCGCGATCGAACGGATTATCGCCGAGGCCGGCCGAGACCATTTTCTCGAGGCTTGGCTAGCGGAGCGCGGTCTCTCCTGGGCGGCCGACCTCATCCCAAATCTCACCAATGTGATCGACCAGTCCACAGAGGAGATTTCGTCATGAATCCCGTTCTTGCAGGCAGCCTTATCCGTCGCATGGCGGCAGCCGGCGCCATCGCGGTCGCCACGGCGCTTTCATCGGCACCAGCATCGGCGCTGATCGTGTTCGATCCCAGGAACTATGCCGAAAACCTGCTTTCGGCATCGCGCGCCCTGGAGCAGATCCATAACCAGATCACCTCGCTGCAAAACGAAGCGCAGATGCTGATCAACCAGGCGAAGAATCTCACTTCGCTGCCGACCTCGCTGCTTGGCCAGATTGAGGCCAATTTTTCCGAGATGAAGACCCTGCTCGGCGAGGCCGAGAAGCTGGCCTATAGCGTCCAGGACATCGAGAGCCAGTTTACCTCCACTTACAAGAATTTCGGTTCGGATCTCTCCAGCCAGCAGCTTGTTGAGGGTGCGCATCAACGCTGGCAGACCTCGGTGTCTGCCTTCGAGCATTCGCTGAAAACCGGCGCCGTCGCAGTCGACAACATCGCAGGGACACAAGAGCAGACGAGCGCGCTGGTCAGCGCCAGCCAGTCGGCTGTCGGCGTGCTGCAGGCGACGCAGGCCGGCAACCAGCTTCTTGCCGTGCAGGCCAAGCAAGTTGCCGATCTTACCGCGATGCTGGCGGCACAAGGAAGAGCCGAGGCCCTTGAGCAGGCAAGGAGGGCGGCAGCGCAGGAGCAGGCGCGGGAACAGTTCAGCCGTTTCATGACGGGCAGCAGCTACAGCCCGTCATCCGTAAAAATGTTCCACGACTGAGGCGAAGACGCATGGATCTCAAGATCGCCGCTCGGATGACAGCCGTTCTCGCCCTTGGCGCCGCCATGACCGCCGCCTTCATGGCGCTGCGCGGCGACGGCTCACAGGACGCGTCCTCCCCGCGCTCCGCACATCCGGGCGGCGAGCCGGCAAGCGTCGAACTTGCCCGATGCCGGGACATTGGCATGGCGGCGATTGATGACGACGCCTGCAGGAAAGCCTGGGCGGAAAACCGCCGACGCTTCCTGCGGCCATCTCGTCCCGTAGCGCCAAATGCGGCTCCGTCGATCGAAAAAGACCCGAGCCGAATGTTGCCGCTCCAACCGCCAACACCACCTCTCGCGGAAGACCGGCATCATCCGGAAACGGTGGCGCCATGAACGACACCGGCGTGATCGATCGCTTCCTCGAAACTTTCACTCGCTACATCGATTCCGGGTTTGGGCTGCTCGGCGGCGAGGTGGCATTCCTGACCTCCACGCTGATCGTCATCGACATCACGATTGCCGGCCTGTTCTGGGCCTGGGGCGCTGACGAGGACGTGCTGCACCGGCTGGTGAAGAAGACGCTCTATATCGGCTTCTTCGCCTTCATCATCGGCAACTTCAACCGTCTGGCCGGCATCGTCTTCGAGAGTTTTTCCGGGCTCGGCCTGAAGGCTGGAGGCTCGGCACTTTCAGGCTCGGCATTGCTGCAGCCGGGCCGCGTCGCGCAAGTCGGCATCGACGCCGGCAATCCGATCCTCGAGGCCGCCAGCCAGCTGATGGGCTACGTCTCTTTCTTCGAGAATTTCGTCCAGATCGTAGTGCTTATGATCGCCTGGGCCATCGTACTGATTGCGTTCTTTCTTCTGGCCGTCCAGATTTTCGTCACGCTGGTCGAATTCAAGCTGACAACGCTTGCCGGCTTCGTGCTGATCCCCTTCGCGCTGTTCAACCGGACCGCCTTCCTCGCTGAAAAGGTGCTCGGCAACATCGTCGCCTCCGGCGTGAAGATCCTAGTGCTTGCCGTCATCGTCGGCATCGGCTCGGGCCTGTTCGGCGAGTTCACCCACGGCTTTGGCGCCGAACAACCCACGATCACAGATGCGCTGTCGCTTGTCCTGGGTGCTCTGTCGCTGATGGGGCTGTCGATCTTCGGTCCCGGCATTGCGACGGGGCTGGTCTCTGGTGCCCCGCAACTGGGCGCAGGTGCCGCTGTTGGCACGAGCCTCGCGGCTGGCGGCCTTGGCCTTGCCAGCGCTATGGGTGCCCGCGCCGCAATAGGCGGTGCTGCAGGCGCACTCAATGCCGGTGGACGCATATCGGCAGCAGCCGCACGCGGCGGCGCACACCTGGCCGGCAGCACTTCGGCCGCCTGGGAACTTGGCGCAGCCACATCCGGAAGAAGTGGTGCTGGCTCAATCGCTGCCGGCATGGCGGGTGTCGCCAAGGCTGGTGCCAGCGCTGCCGTTCAACCCGTCAAGCAGTCAATGTCGCGCGCCGCGTCAGCCCTGTCCGACAGCTACGAGGCCGGCCGTTTGGCAGCTTGGGCTGCGACGAATGGAGAACAGTTAGTGGGAAGAGCTTCCTCGGGTGACACCGCCGACTCCAGTGCGGACTCGCCGCCAACCTGGGCAAAACGCATGAAGCGCGGCCAGGCCATGAGCCACGGCGCCAGCATCGCCGCGCATTCAGTCCACTCCAGCGATCATGGCGGCGGTTCGATGAATGTTTCCCTCGATCAGGACGACCGCCGATGACCCCCTTTAAACGCCCTTTTGTTCGTTACGGAAAAACGCCTCATCCCGAGACGCCATATCAGCGTGCCGCCCAGATTTGGGACGAGCGCATCGGCTCGGCTCGCGTCCAGGCGAAAAACTGGCGGCTGATGGCCTTCGGCTCGCTCGTCCTGGCCGGCGGTTTTGCATCCGCATTGGTCTGGCAGTCGACGCGCGGCTCGGTGGTTCCCTGGGTGGTTCAGGTCGACAAGTTTGGCGAGGCGCAGGTTGTCGCCCCGGCCGTTGCCGACTATCGGCCGACCGATCCTCAGATCGCCTGGCATCTGGCCCGCCTCATCGAACAGGTCAGAAGCATTCCGGCCGACCCGGTCATCGTCCGCCAAAACTGGCTTCGCGCCTACGATTACACCACAGACCGCGGCGCCATTTCCCTCAATGATTACGCTCGCTTGAACGACCCTTTTGCCAAAGTGGGCAAACTCCAGGTCGCCATCGAGGTTTCCAGCGTCATCCGTGCTTCGCCGGATTCGTTCCGCGTCGCCTGGATCGAGCGCCGCTACGAGAATGGCAATCTGGCCGGCACCGAGCGCTGGACCGCAATCCTCACCATCGTGATTCAACAACCCCGCGACGCCGACCGGCTCAAAGCCAATCCGCTCGGCGTCTATGTCAACGCCATCAACTGGTCGAAGGAGCTTTCATGATGCGTGCGGCACGAACAAGAACATCGGCGAGACCGGCCACGCGCAATGCGCCCAAGGCGCGTATGCTTGTCCTGGCACTGCTGTCAGCAACGGCGCTCGCCGGCTGTGCTTCGAAGAAATATATTCCGCCGGAAATCGCCTATGACGATGCGGTGGCTGCCGTGCGCAAGGTCGACCCGCCTGGTCCGGTGAAGGTGGTGGAAGTGCCGAAACCGCTTCCGCTGCCAGGTCAGTTGAAACCGGTCGAGGCCATGAAGGTGAAGCCGGAACCGACCGATCCGAAGCAGCGGATCAGCCAGGCGAACGAGGCAGCAAGGATGCAGCCGGTTCGCGACGGTTTCGTCAATGCCATCCAGCTTTATCCCTGGAGTGAGGGCGCGCTCTACCAGATCTATGCCGCGCCCGGCCAGGTCACAGACATCGCCTTGCAGCCCGGGGAGCAGCTTGTCGGCTCCGGGCCTGTGGCCGCCGGCGACACGGTGCGCTGGATCATCGGCGATACACAAAGTGGGGCAGGGGAGCGCCAGCAGGTCCATATTCTTGTGAAGCCGACACGGCCAGATCTCCAGACCAATCTCGTCATCAACAGCGACCGCCGCACCTATCATCTCGAGCTGCGCTCGACCGAAACGACCTACATGGCTTCGGTCTCCTGGCAGTACCCGCAGGACCAGCTGATTGCGCTGCGGCGGCAGAATGCGCAGGCTTCCGCCGCACAGCCGGTCGCGTCCGGCGTCGACATTCAGAAGCTGAATTTCCGCTATCGCATCGAGGGCGACACAGCACCCTGGCGGCCGCTTCGCGCCTTCGACGACGGTGCAAAAGTCTATATCGAGTTCCCGTCAGGCATAGGGCAGGGCGAAATGCCGCCGCTCTTTGTCATCGGCCCATCGGGCGGCTCGGAACTGGTCAACTACCGTGCTCGCCAGAATTACTACGTCGTCGATCGGCTGTTTGCCGCCGCTGAATTGAGGCTCGGCGACAAGACGAGCGAGAAGCGCGTCCGCATCGTACGCACGGACGGGAAACGAACCTCGCCCAGCACCAGGCTGTTCCGATGAGCGACCCTGCAAATGTGCCCAACCAGGACATTCGAGCGGAACTGCGCCTGCGGCCCGAGCCGGCCAGGGTCACGCGATTGTCGCGCAAGACGCTGTTAGGCGTTGGTGGAATTGCCAGCGCTGCGATCCTCGGCACGTTGATTTGGGCGCTCGACACCAGACGGCGCGGGATCGAGCAACCGCCCGAGCTCTTCACCACCGAAAACCGCACGACAGCCGACGGGCTGCAGATCCTGCCTAAGGATTATGCCGGCGTTCCGCAACTCGGCCCCGCGCTGCCTGGCGACCTCGGCCGGCCGATCTTGCGTGCCCAGGAGCGCGGCCAGCCGGTTGTGCCGTCCAACATCAGTGCGCCGCGCGCCGATCCGGAAGAACAACGCCGACTGGCCGAGATCGAGGCCGCACGAGTGGCAAAACTTTTCACCGATACCAATGTGCGGCCAAGTCCGGTGACACAAGGTGCTGGTGCGGGAAATACCGTCGCAAACGCGTTGTCCGGCCCGATATTGCCGATAGAGGAGCCATCGCTCGAGCCTGGTGCCGCGCAAAACATGCAGGACCGCAAGCTCGCCTTCGTCAATGCCGAGCCAGAACGTCGCACCGTCAGTCCCAATCGGCTCGCCGAGAAAGCCTCGCCCTATGTGGTGCAAGCTGGTACCGTTATACCGGCTGCCCTTATCACCGGCATCCGCTCCGACCTGCCCGGCGAGATCACCGCTCAGGTCACGGAAAATGTCTACGACAGCCCGACAGGATCCAATCTTCTGATCCCCCAGGGTGCGAGGCTGATCGGCCAGTACGACAGCCACGTCGCCTTCGGCCAGTCGCGCGTGCTGCTGGTCTGGAACCGGCTGATCATGCCTGACGGCACCTCGATCGTGCTGGAGCGCCAGCAGGGCGCAGACGCTGAAGGATTTTCTGGGCTGGAGGACGAGGTCGACCATCATTGGAGCCAGATGTTCCGGGCCGCAGCGCTCTCCACATTGTTGGGCATTGGGACATCGCTGGGGTCCAGCGACGACGAAAGCGAAATCGCCAAGGCCATCCGGGAAAGCGCGCAGGATTCGGCCTCCGATATTGGCCAGCAGCTCGTTCGCAATCAGCTCAATGTCCAGCCGACGCTCACCGTGCGGCCCGGTTTTCCGGTTCGCGTCATCGTCAATCACGACCTGGTGCTGGCGCCACACGGCGCAGAGGATCCATCATGACCAAGCTGAAACTTTCCGCCATTCCCGATGACCGTCCGGTCAAGATCACGGCCGAACTGCCTGCCGCCGTTCATCGCGACCTTGTCGCTTATGCCGATGTGCTTGGCCGTGAAAGCGGCCAGACAATCGCAGATCCGGCAAAGCTGATCGCACCGATGCTGGCACGGTTCATGGCAACGGACAGGGCATTCGGCCGAATGCGTTCCAACACGAAGTCAGGGTAATCAACGGCAGCGATCGGCCTGATGGTTGTCGGCTCGGCCTGACGGTTGTCCGCACTGAGAGCCACCCCCTCATCTGCTCAAGATCAGCATTGCTGTCGGCTGGCGATCATGGGCGCATCGGACGCCCGCGGCTGTTCGGTAGAAATTGCTCAGCGTGCCGGCGGCGTCGGCCGCGGTGAGCGGTCAGTGTCCAATTCGAGGTCGAGATAGATCGAAGGACGCCGTTCGGCTATTTCCAGCGCTAGGGTTGTCTTGCCGACCTGACGCGGCCCGAACAGCGCCACAGCGGGCGTGCTGTCCAGCATCTCGGCGAGTTCTGTGCTGATGCGGCGTTCAATCATCCTTGCAATTCTGGAGTCCAGTTCCAGTTTTGCAAGGAAGAACCGTGGCCCCGCGGTGCAGGCGAGCAGAGGGAAGGGCGTTAAAAGCGCGAACGCCTTGGTGAGATTGGTCCGGGAACCAATCGCGCCGATGCTGGGACGGTTCATGGCAATCGTTCGGCAGGAGCCTGGCGCGAACCCAGATCACCTCAGGCGAGCAGGGCGCTTCGTCTCCATGAAGCGCAGCGCAACGTCCGGCCTGCTTCGAATGAAGTCAGCAACTGCATCCAGGAACTCGATTGCGTGGTCGGATGCATCGAAGTCGACAGAGGCCGCTGCATCTCGTCCTTCCCCAGCTGCCTCCGCAAACGCAAGCGTTCCGTCGAGATCGGTCAGGACGCGACGAAGGTTGTGCAAGAGTCGCGCGCCAGCCAGGGTTGGTCGAACACCGCCTGCGTGACGTTCGAACAGGACCGTTCCAAGTGCGTGTTCAAGGTCACGTATGCGCCGGCTTAGCGCGGAATGATGGATTCCCGTGCGTCGAGAGGCGCCGAGGAAACTGCCTTCCTCGGCCACGACAAGCGCGCAATCAAGAGTAATGAGCTGGACCCTTCGCCGCCGCACGGCGCCTACCTCCTCAACAGGAACTGGCGCCGACGGCTCCAGCCGCGGGTCGCCCTTTCACCGGCGAAACCTTTGGGCCAATTCGCTGCTTTGTACGGTTCAATTGTCCACTATGCCTGGTTGGGTGCTCGCCTTGCGCATGTCGCGGAGTCTGGTGAGTGTCCGCTCATCGAAGCTCGCTGTCACGGCCACCGTTTCCTCGAAGCCGACAATCTGTGGCAACCCGAGAGGGACAACCCTGAAATGAAGTTGCACGAGCCGTAGCAGCCAGAGCGGATTCATCTCGATGATGATCGTGTCGACACCGCTGGTAAGGCCCCACTCGACAATGCCCGACAGAAGGGCGTTAGCGACCGGACTGAGTATGCGGCCACGCTCGCGATGGCTGGCCTCGACACAATAGCGTGTCCATTCCCATATGTTCGGACCAACTGGCCGCTCGCCTTCGCAAAGAAAGGGGAGCACGTCTGACAAGAGGTGAGGCCGCGTCGAGGGCAGCATACGCTGGTAACCGATGACCTGGTTCTCCAGGATATAGAGCATGTGAACGGCATGATCATCGTCGAAGCGGTCGATCTCTTGACCGTCTTCACGCTCCAGGCCGCTCCAGCCTTTCTCTTGGACAAATACTCTGTGGCGAAGGCGGAAGGCCTGTTGCATTTCTGCACGGTAGAAGTCGACATTCTCGTTTGTCACGATATGCAGCATTGGTTGTCCTCCAGGATTGAGGTCAACCATTTTCTTGAATTCAGGAAGAAGTCGGCATCACGTGATTTCGTGAGGTCCTCAGCTTAGCAGGCCGAGCCTGAAAGCCTCGGCAACGGCATGGATGGTGTTTGCAGCGCCCAGCCTTTCACGCACAGCGCGCAAATGAGTATCCGCGGTGTTCTTGCTGATGGTCAAACGGTCAGCGATCTGATCAGTCGTAAGACCTTCTGCAGCCCAGTGTAAGACATCGCGCTGCCTGGACGAGAGATGGACGTGGTCACGACGTCGCTCCCCATCGACGAGGACAATAGCATGACCCAATGCGTAGGCCGCCAGTAGCTGGAGAGCTTGGGCCTGGCCTGCCTCTAGCTCGAGGCGTTCGCCGGCAACCGAAAAACCGACTATCTTTCCTTCAAGCGTTCTCAAGGCGATTGTCAGTCCATCTCGCAGGCGAAACTCTGCCGCTTCCATCATTACCCTGCTGCCGAAATTGTCGGTCACGCAAAGCTGAGAGATTTCCTTCCATAGGAAGGGCGAGTTGTCTCGACAAACAAGTCGTATCGTCGGATCATGGTAAAGGTAGCCGTTCGAAAAGTAGCGCAACGACCATTCCTCCGGCCATGTCTCAAGGAGCACATGTGATACTTGCTCGCGCCGGGACGAGCCCGGCGGGGGGATCGTTCCAGCGAGGAGGTTGGTCGCGCCAAGCCGCCCTGCATAGGCGAGAAAACGTTGGCAAATTTCGACTGGCGAGCAGCTTTGGCGCATGGTGTTCATAACGCCGTACGTCTCATCAAGCTGGCGTCGCCAGCCGCGAGAACTTACTCCAATTCCCTTCGGCAAAAAGCTGGATTTAGTAGGATGCCGAGGCAAGGGTCTTGCGCCTGCCGTTATGGGGCTGTCAGCGGCCCACTTCCTTGTTTGCGAAGTGTGTGAGCGGGAGCTCCGCTTGCGCGAAAGCCGTTCACGTCCCAGACACCTAATACTTGCGGCATACCAGATGAGATCCCCCGGACGGGCACGACGAAAGCGCGTGTGAAGAACGCCTGCGGGCGGGTACACACGACCACGGTGTCGCCGATCCTTACATCGGTTCCCGCTTGATAGTCGAGTCGGCCATAAAAATCGATGACTCCGTTCGGTGGAGTGGTTAGGAGGGCACGCTCGAAGCTTGGACGATGAACGCTGCTGCGGCCCACCAATGCTTCGGGCGTGTGCTCGACTGCCCCGATGCATTGATAAAGTCCACCTCCGAAGAAGAAGGCGCCGCTACCGGCGAAATGCGAAATCTCGCTGATATAGATCATTGCCTGACGCTCCGGCGCGTCGGCAAAGATCTGATAGGGGCTGGTGCCTGTGAACGCGTGGCCAGGCTCTATCTGTGTTGCGCCGCCCTCCGCCGCCAACTGAATCGTGCGTGTGGAGAGCTCGCTTGCCATGTTGATTTGAACATCGGCAATGCCATGCGCCTTTAGAATGGTGGCTGCCTTTTGCATCGAGCGAACATTCGGCGTCGGCGTAACCGTGCGGCTGAGGCGATCGAAATACGCAGAGGGATAGGTAGTCACGCCCGCGACTGTCAAGCCGGGGAGGGTGGAAAGGTGATCGATGTCGGCGTACAGCGTTTCGAGCGCGAACCCTCCAGCATGAGTTGGGACAACGGTATCGTCGCAACCATAGATGCGAAGCAGGACTTTCTGTTGCAAGCCCTCTTGTGAGGCCTGGCTGATCGCACTGGCCTGCTCGCGGCTGAATACCGTCCAGTAGGCCGGGCTCATCGATAGCGCTTCGGCAACCTCATGGCGCGGAATTTGCACAAGATGGCCGAGATGGCCGATTGCAAAGCCGCCATTCAGGATGGCGCGTGCACAAGCCATGTCCACCGCCACAAAACGTTCTATCCCCGCTGACGAGATCACCTTCAAAGCTTCGGGATTGCGGCCGAATTGCTTAGTCATGGGGAAGACTGAAAGCTGATGCCGCCGGGCCTCGGCAACGATATGTCCGGCGTTCGTCGCTATCGCGTCGAGATCAAGAACATAGCTATTGGCGGGTATCTGGCCTGCCTGATGAAGCTCAATCGCGGCGTCGACGAAAGCTGGGTTGCTGCGCAGTAGACTTTGCAGAAACATCGACCTCTCCCAAATGTTTATTCGTCAACATGTCGAACTAATAGGAAACGCGTCGTGGCGGCAATGTCAAGTTCCAGCACGGGGGGCGAGCTTTAGAGCGCCGGCTTCTCCGCAGCACGCCCCGCATGTTGTCCAAAACGTGATTTGCGCATCGAACTCAAAATGAGCCTTGACAAAGCGCTCTCAGACGACATTAGTTCGAGATATGAACGAACTATAAGGTATTGCGTTGACCATAAACCAGCAGGTTGTTTCACCCCGTGTCTCTCGGCAGCTGTCGCAGCGAAGCGTCTTCGAGGTGCTTCTTCAGAAGGGGCCGATTTCCCGGGCAGATCTTTCCAAGGTAACCGGCCTTTCAAAACAGACGACGTCTGAAGTGATCGACGCGTTCGAACAGCAGGGTCTAGTTCGGCCAATGGGACGCACCAGCGGCAATGTTGGACGCACGGCAGTGCTCTACGAGCTCAGCCCCGATGGTGGATATTGCCTAGGTGTCGATCTGGGCGGCACCAAAGTTACGGCAGCGATTGCGGACATTTCCAGTAAGGTTCTGTCCGAAGCGACGGAATCCACAGATCCGCGCGGCGGTGTCGCGGTTCTGGATCAGATCGCACGCCTGGCCGGTAGGCTGGCGCGAGACGTCGGCGCCCATCCGAGCCGTATCCGGTCGATCGTCATTGGTACACCCGGCGTTGTAGACGTGAGAAGCGGGGCGATTGATCTAGCGCCTAACATTGCTCACCTTGGCGAACTCGATGTGGTCGGTGCGATTTCTGAAAAACTTGGCCGACCTGTCGCCGTCGAGAACGACGTTAATCTCGGGCTGCTTGGCGAAATTTGGCACGGGTGCGCACAGAACGTTGCCGATGTAGCCTTTATCGCGCTTGGGACTGGCATTGGACTGGGGATTTACGCCAATGGCCGTTTGGTTCGAGGTGAGAACGGGGCAGCAGGCGAAATCGGCTATTTCCCGATCGGCGGCGATCCTTGGCGCGCCGAAGTCCGAGAACAAGGCTGCCTCGAGTACGAAGCCGGCGCGATCGGCATCGTCCGTCGATACAATCAAGCAGGGGGAAGTGAGGTCGATGGCGTGCTGCCGATTTTTGAAAGAATGAAACGCGGTGAGGTCCTGGCCGAGAAGATCATAGGAGAAACAGCTCGGCTGATCGCACAGGCGGTATCCATAGTGGCGGTCACAATTGATCCAAAACTCGTAGTGCTTGGCGGCTCCATAGGCGCGCGGCCCGAATTTGCGCAGAGGGTTTCCGAGCAATCGTCGCTGCTCGGTCCACGGCCGGTGGAGATTCGTCCGAGTGCGCTGGGAAACCGCGCAAGCGTAGTCGGTGCCCTCGCTGTTGCGTTGAACCGATTCCACGAGGATCTCTTCGGCATTGCAGAGTTCCCGGGCACGTTTGCGCTTCCCGCCCCTAAAGCCGAGACGGAGAGGATGAGAGGGTGAACCAGGTCGAACCATCAATTATCGAGCGCCTGAAAACATCGTTTGATCCGGATGATGCGGTATCCTTGCTTCAGCGCTCGGTACGTTGCCCCAGCGTCACAGGAAACGAAGCCGCATACGCCGCCTTGCTGGCGGAAGAACTGAGGGCGATCGGCGCTGAACACGTGACGGTGCGCGATTTCGAGCCCGGCAGGCCGAATGTGTGGGGGATCAGACGTGGCAGGGAGGGAGGCGGGCACCTACTCGTCGTAGGGCACACTGACACGGTTCATGTTCGCAATTGGAACGATCAATGGGCCGGTACAGAGCGGGAAAATCCGTTTGGTGCTGCCCTTATTGATGGCGCGATTTGGGGACGGGGAACGAGCGACATGAAGGCCGGCATCTGCACGGCGCTGTCGGCCGTACGTCTTCTTGACCGGGCAGGCATACCTATTGACCCAACCATTACCTTCGCCTTTGTCGGCGACGAAGAGAGCGGAGAGACGGGCAGTGGCATTAGCGCTGGCGTACGGGCATTCGCCGAGCTGCTGAACACGGGTGAAGTCGAGCGTCCAGACTTTGCCATCTACGCTGAACCCACGATGCTCAATATTTGTCCGGCCCACATGGGCTTCTTCATCGGCGACGTAAAGGTTATTGGCCGGCCAGCCTATTTTGGCGTGCCCGAACTCGGCGTCGATGCGTTAAGGGCAACGCATGCGATGCTGTCGGCAATTTGGCAGTACTCCGAGCGTTTCAAAATCAAACCGGCACATCCTTTGATTGGGCATGGCTTCGTCCTGGTGACGTCAATCGGCGGCGGCGGTTCTATAGCGGTACCTGGCGAGTGCGGCTTTAGCTACATCTGCAAGGTGCCCCCCGGGGATACCCTTGATGCAATCCAATCGGATATTGAAGCGACTATAAAGGGCGCGATTCAAGATCCAGAAATTACGGTCGCATTCTCCTATCCAGCCAGGCGCGATCACGCTATCGGCGGCACACCGTTCGAATCTCCCTCGGATATCGAACCTGTCCGCCGGCTGAGGGAAACCATTAAAGCCTTGCGACCCGATCGTGGGCAGATCGAAGCGGTTCCGGGATGGTCCGAACTTCCATTCTTTTCGGCCCTCGGTGTACCAGGAGTCTACTGGGCGCCCGGTGATGTCCGTATCTGCCATACGCCCAAAGAGAACGTGAACTTGCAGGATTATACTGATGGTGTGGTGGTATTTGCTGCCTATTTGGCGGGAGCCGCCGTTCGCGTTTGAAGTCCACTTGATAAATAGAGGAGGAAAAAAACTATGCTGCAACTTCGAACTTTGATTCTGAGTAGTTTCCTTGCTGGCGTAACGATCTCCACTGCGGCCATAG
The DNA here is from genome assembly GCF_040317575.1 of Mesorhizobium sp. M1423. Taxonomy (NCBI): domain Bacteria; kingdom Pseudomonadati; phylum Pseudomonadota; class Alphaproteobacteria; order Hyphomicrobiales; family Phyllobacteriaceae; genus Mesorhizobium; species Mesorhizobium sp. M1423. The sequence continues at coordinate 96,095 of NZ_JAMYKU010000004.1, read as the reverse complement.
CCCAGCAAACTGTCGGGCCAAAAGGTGAGACAGCCACGCCATTCAGCGCGCTCGTTCTCACCGACGAGGATGTCGCTACGCTGAAGGAGGGCAAATATAAGGCGGCGGTATTGTGGCATGTGCAGTCGGACTTGATGAGTGCTGTCGACCGGGGTGTGCACGACGAACTGGCGCGGCTTGGCATCGAGGTTGTGGTAACGACAGATGCAAATCTCGATGTGGCCAAACAGCGTAATGATGTCGAGACGGCAATGGCGAAGTCCCCCGATCTGATTTTGACAGTGCCGATAGACCCCGTGGCTTCTGCTGCTGCTTTTGCGCCGGCGCGCGACAAGGGCGTGAAGTTGGTGTTCGCCGCAGGGGTGCCGGACGGGTATGTTCAGGGTAAAGACTACGTGGCGCTGCTGACGGATGACCTGTTCCAGATGGGAGAGAAGGCAGCGGACGAACTAGCTAAAGCCATCGGCGGTAAAGGCGAGATTGGGTATATCTATTATGACGCCAAGCTCTATGTCCCGAACCAGCGCGACCAGGCATTCAAATACACGATTGAGCATAAGTATCCGGACATCAAGATCGTTGCGTCCCAAGGCATCGTTGACGCCTTGCGTGCGGAGGAGGTGGCGGACGGCTTCCTCTTAAAACATCCCAATCTTGATGGCATCTATGTGACCTGGGCACAGCCGGCGGAAAGCGTGTTGGCGTCGCTCCGCAATGCCGGCAACACGCATACGAAGCTCGTTACTATTGATCTTTCCGAAGGAGTCGCGCTCGACATGATCAAGGGTGGCAACGTCGCAGCGATTATTGGCGACGACGGCTACAACTATGGTGTTGCTGCTGCCAGAGCCGGCGGGCTGGGTCTGCTCGGCAAATCGGCGCCGCCCTACATAGTCGTGCCGGCGCTCGCGGTTACCAAAAACAACGTCAAGGAGGGCTGGAATGCGTCCCTACATCGCGACCCGCCACAGGCCGTTCTGGACGCCATCCAATAGCTTGTCTTCGCAATATTCAATGCCGCCCTTATTAATTCGTCACCAGTACGAACTATAGATTGAGCATGATGACCACCCAAATACCGTTGCTAAAAATGCTAGTGCGCCGCCTTATTGCCGACGCACTAGCAGCTTCGCCGATGACCATATCTGAGCTGGGCACGCATATTAACATGCCTGAGCAGAACATAGTCGCTGCTATCACCGAACTTCAGGGGGAGGGCTGGATCGCGGTTGATGAACGGAGCCTGTCGGACCGCAAGTTTCGGCTTGCGGCCGATGCCGTTTATGTACTCGGTGTGGACGTCGGCGGCACAAAAATCGCGGCCGCGCTGGCTGACGCCACCGGGCAGATTGTAGCGGAATTGAGCGAACCAACAGATCCACGCGGAAGCACCCATGTTTTCGACCAGATTTGCAGGCTTGCACAACAGATGACCCACTCGGCCACCTGCCGAAGAGGGCGAATTCGAAGCGTGGTCGCGGGCTTTCCGGGTGCCATCGATCCACAGACCCATCGCATTACGCTCGTGCCGAATATTCGTGGGTTGGATGGTCTCGATGTGCAGGAAGAACTGTCCAATCGTTTTAGCGGCGCGATTGCGCACGAGAATGACGTAAACCTTGCTGCGCTAGGTGAACTGGCAACCGGCTGCGCACAGGGCTGTACCAATGTTGCTTTTGTGGCGCTTGGGACAGGCACGGGACTGGGCCTGGTGGTTGATGGCCGGCTGGTGCGTGGCGCATCTGGAGGAGCCGGCGAAATCGCATATCTTCCCATCGGCGCGGATATCACTTCGCCCGAAGCGCTGCATGTTGGCGCGTTCGAGCATGATGCCGGCTCGGTCGCGATGCTCAAGCGCTATCGGGCCAAAGGAGATGCGAGTGTCAGCTCTGTGCGCGAAATATTTGATCGGCTGAACGGCGGAGATCCTGCCGCTGGCGAGGTTCTGAACGCGACGGCGTGTTCGGTCGCACTTGCTATTACCACTTTGCAAGCTGTTCTCGATCTCGATCTCTTCGTCTTGGGCGGGAGCATAGGTGCGCGGCCCGAATTGATTGAACGCGTGCGACTGCAGATCGGCAACGTTTTGGCCCGGCCGGTTAGAATCGTTGGGAGTGCCCTGGGCACCCGCGCGGGCCTGATTGGCGCTGTGTCGACCGCTACAGAGAATTTGCGTTGCCACGCTTTCGGGCCACCCGTTCAGCAAATGCTGGCCAGTACGAAGAACAACATCGTCGGCGATTGGTACGAAACGCAGCATCGCTCAGCACCTCAGCCGATCTTTGCATTGAAGTGACTGGAACCCGGCTGGCAAGCGCCGTCCAACCGGAACATTACCCTATGGCGCCAATTTACAGCAAAGGGGAATATTCATGTCAAAGCAATCGATCGCCCTGAGGGCCTTTTGTTTCCTCGCCAGCTTCGCCCTCGCTACGCCGCTACACGCTGAACTCAAGGCTACCAAAGGACCGAATGGCGAGGACGCAACGCCCGCCGATAGCATAACGCTGACTCCGGAACAGGAGGCGGCGATCAGAGCGGCTCACTATACCGCTGCGTTGGTTTGGCACGAATCCTCCGACTACTCAAAGGCAGCCAGTCAAGGCGCCATCGATGAATTTACCAAACTCGGAATTGAGGTCGTAGCGCAAACCGATGCTGGTTTTGACGCCGCCAAACAGAAGAGCGATATCGAGACGGTCATGGCCAAGAAGCCGAGCATTATCTTCTCGCAGGCGGTCGATCCGGCCACTGCTCCAGAAACCTACAAGATCGCGCATGATGCCGGTACGACGCTAGTCTTTGTCGACCAGCCGCCAAAAGGGTATGTGCATGGGGTGGATTACGTCGCGGTGGTGTCTGACGACCTTAGCAAGATGGGCAAGCGCGCTGGCGACGCCATGTGTGCCGCCATCGGGGGCAAGGGCAAGATTGCCTACGTCTATCACGACGCCGATTTTTTCGTTACCAACCAGCGCGATGGCGGCTTCAAGCAGACCATCATTGACGACTGCAAGGGCGCCGAAATCGTGGCCGAACAGGGTCTCGCCGACCCTACGCGCGCAGAGGATATTGCCAACGCGATAGTGGCGAAGAATCCCGACGTCGACGGCATTTACGTGACGTGGGCCTCACCGGCTGAAAGCGTGCTGGCTGCGCTGCGCAACGCTGGAAACTCGAAGACCAAAATTGTCACCATGGATCTCTCTGAACCTTTGGCTCTCGATATGAAGCATGGGGGCAACGTCGCTGCGATCGTTGCTGACCAAGCATATAGCATTGGTGCCACAGCCGCGAGGGCCGGTGCGCTTGGCCTGCTCGGCAAGAAGGTTCCACCATTCCTTGCCGTCGACAATCTTACGGTCACGAAGGACAATATCCCTGACGGATACCGCCAGTCGCTGCATCGCGAGCCACCGGCATCAATCCTGGCAAATTGACGCCAGGATATTGCTCGCCAGGGCCGACGGATCTCCCGCCGCGGTTTTCAGGCGAGCGGATCGCAGGCGGACACTGCAAGGCGGCGCAGAAGGCCGCCTGCGATCTACAATATACTAACCCGTGACATGCGTTGAGGCTCTCATGACAGCCATTTTCAAAACCATTCCGCCAAGCCGTTACGTGATCTATGTCGGCTTCCTATTGATCTTTGCGACTTTCGCCGTGCTGTTGCGAAACGATGGCTTCGCTACGTTATCGAATCTTTTCAACATAGCGCAACAGACTGCGCCGGTGACTGTCATGGCGATCGGCATGGTTTATGTGCTGACGGCCGGCGAAATCGACTTGTCAATCGGCTCCATTGTGGCGGTTTCAGCCCTTTTGGCGGCTGTCGTGCTCCGCGAATGGGCGTGGCCTGTGGCGGTGATCGCCGGCCTTGGCGCAGGCGCTGCCATTGGGGCGCTGAATGGCGCCCTCGTCGCTTACGGGCGACTGCCTTCCTTTCTGGTCACCTTGGCGACGATGGGCGTTTTCGCCGGTGTCGCGCGTCGGATGACCGACCTGCAATCAGTTCCGATCCAAAACGATTTCTTCAACGCATTCTTTGGCTCGGGTTCCCTGCTCGGTCTGCCTTCGCTCATACTGTGGACGTTGGTTGCAGTGGCGGTCGGCTATTTTGTCTATCGCGAAACTCGCTACGGCGCGCACCTCCACGCGGTTGGCGACAGCGCCCGCGCGGCACGCGCTACTGGCATCAAGGTGCTGCGCGTGCGCTTCAGCGTGCTGGTGTTGAGCGGGATGCTCGCGGCACTCGCCGGGTTGCTCTATGCGGGCCGCCTGCATGGCGCACGCTACACCCTGGGTGAGGCGGATCTGCTTACGGTTATCGCGGCGGTTATTGTCGGCGGCACGCGTCTCAACGGCGGCTCCGGCACCATCATCGGGGCGCTGATCGGCTCGTTGCTGATGGGGATACTGAACAACGGCCTGATCCTCATGGGATATCAGCCATCCGACCAAATGATTGCACGTGGCCTGATTATCCTGATTGCGGTGGCCACGACGCTACGTGAACCCAACCGCTGATCCGGAGGAATTCCGATGTTTCTGGACCTTATCCGTCGCCGAAATCCGGCGCTTGTGGAACAAGTTATCGAGCTCCATCAGAACGGGAAGCTTCCGGCCAATACTTATGTTGTCGACCTCGATGCCGTGGAGGCCAACACACGGCATATAGCTGGCATTGCCGCCAAATTCGGATTGAAGGCTTACGCGATGACCAAGCAGATCGGGCGCAACGCGTCGTACTGTAAGGCGATCATGCGCGGCGGCATTCCCAAATCAGTAGCCGTGGACATGGAGTGCGCGCGAGCCACGCATCGCGCTGGCATGGGCCTCGGGCATGTGGGCCATCTGGTGCAAGTGCCGCGGTTCGAAGCCGATGCCGCGGCGGCAATGCATCCCGAGAATTGGACGGTCTTCAGCTACGAAAAGGCGATCGAAGCGGGTGCGGCGTCCGCGAAAGTCGGGCGGACACAGTCCCTACTGGCTCGCATCGTCGCCGACGGCGATACCTTCTATCGGGGGCACGAAGGCGGCTTCCCTGCTGACAGTATCGTTGCAGTTGCCGACGCGTTTGACTCAGTTGCCGGCGCCCGCTTTGGCGGCATCGTCACCTTCCCCTCACAGCTCTTCGATCCGAAAAGCCGCAAGGTAAAGCCTACGCCGAACCTCGCGACTCTGCAGCGCGCCGCCGAGGCGCTCGCTAAGGCGGGTCGAAAAGACATCGAGATCAACACGCCTGGAACCACATCGGCGGAGATACTGCCCATGCTGGAGGAGGCAGGCGCGACCCAGATCGAGCCGGGCCATGGCTTGACAGGCACTACGCCACTCCACGCGACGGAGGACCTGCCGGAGCTGCCGGCAGTGATTTATCTCAGCGAAGTTTCTCATTTGATCGGTGGCGAGGCCTTCTGCTTCGGCGGTGGCCTCTACATCGATCCGGTATTTCCACACTATCAGGTCCGGGCCATCGTTTCGCGCGAGCCGACTGTATCGGATGCCGCGCTTGCGCCGGTTAACATCCCGGCCCCGGCCTCGATCGACTACTACGGGATGATCGACGCAACCGGTCGGGTAAAGCCACGCATAGGTGATAGCGTCGTCTTCGGCTTCCGTCCGCAGGCCTTTGTTACCCGCGCCTATATCGCCGGCGTCGCCGGCCTATCCACAGGTAAGCCGGTTGTCGAGACCATCCACGATGCACTCGGCCGCCCGACCAACTGGCCCATGTAAGGAGCGTCCCATGCCGGCCCTTTCTCTCCCTATTGCCACCTCCGACGACATCACGCCCGTCCTTTCGCTCCAGGGCATTCACAAAGCGTTCGGCGCCATCGTCGCGATTGAACGTTTCGACCTCGATATCTTCGCCGGCGAGGTCGTTGCTCTTGTTGGTGACAATGGCGCCGGCAAGTCCACGTTAGTCAAGATCATCGCTGGCTTTCATCCGCCCTCTGCCGGCCGCGTGATGATCGATGGATCCGAGGTAACGATGTCAGACCCGAGCGACTCCCAGGCGCTCGGAATACAGGTCGTCTACCAAGATCTGGCGCTCGCCGACAACCAGCCTGTCTACATGAACATGTTCCTCGGCAAAGAGTTGGTGAGAGGGCCGCTCCGGCGGCTCGACCGCAAGCGCATGGTGGCCGAGACGGAGACGCTTGTGAAGCAGCTTGACGTCCGCATTCCGTCCGCAAAAGCGACGATCCGCGATCTGTCCGGTGGCCAACGGCAAGGTGTGGCTATTGCGCGCGCTACACACTGGGCTACCAAGCTCGTGCTCATGGACGAGCCGACCGCAGCACTCGGTGTCGCCGAAACGGCCAAAGTCGAAAAAATCATCGAAACACTGAAGGCACGAAATCTGCCGATCTTGCTCATCAGCCACAGCCTCGACCAGGTCTTTCGCCTGTCAGACCGCATCTGCGTTCTCCGGCGCGGCAAGCAGATCGGTATCCGTGAAACGGTCAAAACAGACAAAAACGAAATAGTCTCGATGATAACCGGTCTTAGCAAATGACCAGAGCTTCTCTGCCGACCCAAATGGCTCTTGAGACCGCGGAAGCGCCAATGGTTGTGGAGCGGATGCTTCTGAAGAATGCCGACGCCGTCGCGGATTTTGTAAAACTCTTTCGTACACGCCGGCCATCTTACCTTGTGACTTGCGCGCGGGGCTCCTCGGACCACGCGGCATCGTATTTCAAGTATTTGGCGGAAATTGAACTTGGCGTTCCCGTTTGTTCGATGGGCGCTTCGGTCGTGTCGATTTACGCGGCTCGGCTCCTCCTGCGCGACACAATTCTGATAACCATATCCCAATCCGGCCGCAGCCCGGATATTCTCTCCGTTCAGACGCAGGCTCGGCGCGCCGGCGTGCCGACGGTCGCAATCACCAACGATGCGACGTCACCACTTGCCAAGGAGGCCGACATTTGCCTGCCCCTCCATGCGGGACCGGAATTGAGTGTGGCAGCGACGAAGACCTTTATAGCATCGGCGAGTCTGGCAGCCGCGATCGTTGCCGCGCTAGCGGAAAACACCCGGTTGAATAACGCAGTTCATTGCCTGCCTGACGCCCTAGCAAAGGCGCAACAACATCGCCGGACCGAAGTTGAGGACACCATTGCTGCTGCGGCTTCCCTCTATATTCTCGGGCGCGGCCCTTCGCTGCCGATGGCGCAGGAAATAGCATTAAAGCTCAAGGAGACCTGTGGCATCCACGCCGAAGCATATTCGGCGGCGGAAGTCATACATGGACCGATGGAACTGGTAACCGAGCGGTTCCCGATCTTGGTTCTTGCTCCAAAAGACGCCGCATTTTCGACGACGCTCGCAAATCTGGATCGGCTGAAGCACGCAGGAGCGAATATCCTTCTGCCGGTGTTCACCGAGACCGCGCATTCAGCACTTGATCCCATCTCACTGGTCCAGTCGTTTTATCTAAGCGCGGACCGTATTTCTGTTGCTCTCGGTCGAGACCCGGACAGGCCACGTCTGCTCGAGAAGGTGACCAGAACCGTCTGAAAACGGGCTGGTCCTCCGCCCTATTCCGACCAGCTAGTCAGCGGACACTCGCTCGCGGACTGTTCGGATGGGGTCACGACTGGGCTAAATTGTCCCCTGAGGCGGCCGCCCCTCTAACATCACGCAAGGGACGTCGCTGCCGCCTCGCTGAGGCGGATCAACCTGACCGGTCGAAGGATCAATGCACTAGACCCATATGTGACCAGCAAGATCGGCCAACCGATCGACGATCAGGTCGGGCTTGAAAGGAAAACGCGAAAGGTCAGCAGATGCGGTCACGCCCGTTAGGACAAGCACGGATCGCATCCCTGATTCTAGCCCGGCAAGGACATCAGTGTCCATTCGATCGCCGACCAAAACGGTTTGTTCGGCACCGACACCGAGTTTCTCGAGGACACATCGGGTCATAAAAGAATTGGGCTTGCCGATGAAATAAGGTTGCATTCCAGTAGCTGAGGTGATCACAGCTGCAACGGCCCCACAGGCGGGATGAAGTCCTGTTTCCGCCGGCGCTGTTGGGTCGGAATTCGTGGCGATGAATCGGGCGCCTGCAGAAATGAGCCGCGCACCAGCAGCGATCTCCTCATAGTGATATGAGGTAGCGTCTCCAAGAACGACATAATCGGGGGAGAATGCCGTGGTCCGGCAGCCGACGGCTTGGAGCGCGGAAGTTAGTCCTTGATCCCCAATGACATAAGCCGAGGCGCCCGGAATTTGCGTGCTGACAAACCGCGCGGTGGCCAGGGCAGAGGTATATATGTGGTGAGGCTCGACCGGAAAACCCATTCTGCGCAAACGGAACGCGTGATCCTCCGGCGTGTACTTGGAATTGTTGGTAAAGACCTGAAAAGTTCTCTTGTCTTCGACCAAAGCTCCGACAAAGTCGACTGAACCCTCGATCGGCACTCCACCACGCACAAGAACACCATCCATGTCCAACAAGTGTGCGATTTTCACCGCTGTCTCCATAACTAATCTGCCTAGGTTTTGATCGAGCGGGAGCAGAACCTCCCGTTACGATCGCATAAGCGCAGAGGCAATGTGTCCTGCAAAGCCGCTAGGTTCTGTGGGCGTATAGATGAGATGCTCTGACGTGCAGAAAGGCGTGGTAGATCCTAAGGCGGCATGGCCGGCGAGGTTGTTAGGCAGGCAAATCATAACCGAGGTTGAAGGGTGAACCCTTTGGAAGATCGGCAGCCTCGGCGGTTCCGTAACAACCGAGCGCAAATCGTGTTCCTCCCCCACGGTTGACATTCCTCCCTCAGCCGCCATGCTGCACTGCAACATGGCCATCGAGGAGTTCGGCATGACGGAAGACCGGTCATCGCGGATCGAGTGCCTGGACGGGCTTCGGGCGCTCGCCGCGATCTGGGTGCTCATCGGGCACTGCCTGCTGTTGACCGGCTGGCAGATTCCCATCCTCGGCGAACCGGACCTCGGCGTCGATCTGTTCATCATGCTGTCCGGCTTCCTGATGGTGTTCCACTACCAGCTGCGCCAGGACAAGGAGCCTTGGCAAAGGCCGGAGACCTGGCTGAAATTCTGGACCCGCCGCTATTTCAGGATCGCGCCGCTGTTCTACGTCATGCTGTTCGCTGCCCTGGCGCTTGGCCCCTATCTCTACCAGTCGAGGATGGTCATCGACGAGTTCCTGCTGAGGTCGCCGCAGGCGCCCGAGCGTTATCTCGACAGCGGCCTGAAGAATATTGGCGCCCATCTGCTGTTCCTGTTCGGCCTGGTGCCGAATTTCGCCTATCGCACGCCGCTGCCGGACTGGAGCCTCGGGCTGGAGATGCAGTTCTATGCGGTGTTTCCGGCGATCATGCTGCTGGTGCGCAGGCTTGACTGGGTATGGAGCGCCATTCTGGTCGCGGCCACCGGCAGCGCGATCGTGTTGTTGATGGGGCAATTGTCGGTGCATTTTCCGATGCCGTCGTTCCTGCCGCTGAAGATGCAGATTTTCCTGTGCGGGATGCTGCTGGCGGGCGTCGTCCATCAAAGGCAGAAGCGGCCTTTCGCGCATCTGGCGTTGGCCATGGCTCTGGCCGCGCTGCCCTTCGGCGGCGGCTACGGGCTGGGCAAGTTTTGGATGCGGGAAGCGCTCGTCGTGGGTTTCTTTGCCCTGGTTCTCTACCGGATGCTGCCGGGAATGATGGGCATCATGGCCAGAAAGATCGCCATGACGCTCGCCAACAGGTTCTTTCATCTGATGGGCGAGCTTTCCTTCAGCATCTATTTGATCCATCTGCTGGTTCTCCAGCCGGTCGCGGCCCTGGTCATCACCCAGTTCGGCCACGAATTATCGGCGCCGCTGCGCTTCGCGGTCGTCACTGTCGTCGTCTTGCCGGTGGTGTGCCTGCTGTCCTGGATCACCTACACGCTGATCGAGGTGCCAGGCCAGAAGATGGGCCGTTTCGTGGTGCAGCGTTTTGGGCGGAGCCCGGCCCTCGAGGCGGTCAAGCCCGGCGCATGACCAGCCGCCGGACGGGTTCTAGCTGCACCAGCGCCCTGTCATTGGGGCTGCGGGCCGACGTCGATCATGCTGGCCTTGTAGGTCAAGGGATGCGCCATCTTGATGGGGAACGCCGCCCACCAGCACTTCGCTGAACAGCGCGTCCCAATCGTTGGGTTCGGCCGGCGAACTCGCCACCGATGCCAAGCTGGCGCTGGCGAATTGGACTGCACGGCGTCGAGCGTCAAGCAGATGACGTTCATCGCTCTGAAGACGACGAGGCCTGACCCGCGAAGGAGCGGGCATCAGACGTCGCCCTTCTGGACGCTAGGTCGGCCAATGTGCGAATCCCAAGTTCACCCGGTGCGCCGCGCCAGAGTGATACGAGTTCGCCACAACATTCATGTTGCCCTTTTGGCCAATCGACGGCACCAAATAGTTACAAGAAAGGGCGATGCTGCCTTGTCTGAGCAAGGGAGGTAACTATGAACGTGAAGTACAAAACAGTTCAGGAAGTGCTCCGAAAAGCGGGCATTGTTATGAGCAAGAAGGGGGAAGTTCATCGCATAAACTTCTTCAGCGGTCTGGAGGACACCGCCTACTACACACCAAGTCTTCAGGATGCCCTGGACAAGGGCTTGGCTATGGCGGGAGGTGCCGGAAGGGTGAAAGCAAGCGTCTTTGCCAAGTCAGCCGAAACAGGGATCTCGACCGGCGCACGCATCGGCTGACTCAATCCAGGCAAGACATCGCCGCATTGCGCGGCGGTGTCGTGAAACTGCAATAACCGAAGCATTGCCGTCTTCCTTGCTCGAATGGAAAAAAGGCGGATCACGCAGCACGTGCCCACCCATTCCCTGACGGGCGGCTGGCATCGTGACGGCTCCATGCACAAAACGTGCGACGGTTCGCCAGGCCACAAATCACAAAAGGTCCCCGGCCGCCTTGAAGCGGCTTTTTGCCGTGGAGGCGCTATGCCCCGTTATCCCCGACCCACCAGGCAGACGGAGGCCTGAGCCATGGCCATCACCCCGCTCGACATCGCCAACATGGCGCTCGCCGTGCTCGACCAGGCCAATCGACAGCTTCGACCAGAGAGAGGTATGCCGACAGGCGGGTGAGGGGTGCCAGCATTTCTGAACTGCGCTGCCCCTCATCCCCAAAGCTTGGCGCGTTCTCCCGTAAAAGGGACGGGGAGGAGCGTTAACGCTCAATAATCACCGTTATAATAGCGGTCGTCACAGGGGGCGGTGTAGATGCGGCCGCTGTTGCGATCCTGATAACGACAAAGCTGTTCGCCGCGCGGCTGCGGCGTGGTGGCGTTGCCGACGACGGCGCCCAGCAAGGCGCCGGCTCCGGCACCGATGACCGTGCTCTTGGTGTTGCCGCCGATCGCCTGGCCGGCAAGCGCACCGGCGCCGGCGCCGAGCAGCGCACCGGTGCTGGTTCTCTGCTGTGCTTCGGTCTGCGCGCAGCCTGCCAATGCGGCGGTTACGAGCATGGCGGCAATGGCTCTGGACATGGTCATCGTCTGGTACTCCCTTGAAGTCTATGAACTAATACACGGGCCGATTTTGCCAAGTGCGGTGGCATTTGCGGCGGAACATAGGCACCGAGCCTCACGAAATAAGACATGGTTGTTTTAGTCTGACAGCTCGGTTTCGGAAAGAAATGTAACCGAACAAGACCACAGAGCTTCATCTCAAATCGACCTTCGAGGGGCTACGCTGCCTCGATCTGCATAACCTTTTTTGCCGCAGCGGTCAGAAATCCGGATCGGCTGTAGCCGTGGCGCTCTGCATATCGATCGATCTGATCGAGGATATCTTCCGGAATGGTGACATTGACGCGCACGACTTTCGCCGCTTCGGCTTTCAAGGGAACCAGGATGGCGACACCGCTCAGATTGTCCTTGTCCGACATCACTTCCTCCAGGGACGACGGCTCGGGAATTGCTTCGCCATCCTCGACCAGCCCCTCGACATGAAAGGCCAGTGCTTCCTCGGCCATGGCGCGGGCATCATCCAGATTGACGCCTGCTGTCACCAGGCCCGGAAAATCGGGGAACGAAACGCCGAAGTCGCTGTCCGCTTGCTTGTGGATCAGTCCGATGTAGTTCCGCATTTGCCTCCCTCAGCTTCACGCCGGATTGTTTTTCGATACTCTTGAGCGTGCCGATCGGGATGTCGCTCTTGGTTCCCATTCTGACGTGTCGCAAGTGCCTTCGTTTCGGCGTTGATGATCCCGAGCCGGGTTCTCGATGGCGGCGATCTCTGCCGGTGTGTCGGCTTCTATGGCGGGCGATGCCGATGAAGAGCTGCTCGCACCCACCGGTGACGAACATCTGGCAGGGTTTGTCGGGTATGTTCACCCGCTGTGCTGGACGCCCGGCGGCAGCGCTACGACCGTTCCAGCCCGGAGCTTCGAACCGCAGGCGAAGCGGTATGTGCTGCGCATCATCCGAAAGATAGTGCCGAAAAATGCTGCGGAAATCGAGGCTACTTCAAATCGGCCGAATGATCGGAGCCCGCCGTCGACGGCTGGTTGTGGGAGCGGACCGATTTGGCTCGGTCATTTTCTGAAATTCAGAAAGTATTTCGGGGAAACACTGTGCGAGATATCGGACGACGCGGGCGTTTTCCAACAATCGGGTGAGATAGCCGGTCGCCACCACGAGATCGAGGTGGTCAGATCCGTAGCTCTCTTCGATAAGGCGAACTTCTCGGTCCAAGTTGGCAGACTCGTTCTCCATCAAAGCCATCTGCGCGTCGCTAAGGCCATGTACCTTTTTCGGGTTCGATGTATCGACAAGTTGCGACTGCGGCGTGGCTCCGACCAACGACTTTGCGTAGTTGATCGAGAACTTGCTCATTGCAATCATCAATTGGGCTGCCTCAACCTGACGAACCGCAGCCAACTTTCGTAGCTCCGTAAAGGTATTCATAGGGACGAAGCGGTCCTCAAGCATTTCGATCACCTCTGGGCAAATGCCTTTCAGCAAGCGTTTTTTGAGCCTGATCTGATTGACGTTGACGTTCAGAGTTTTAGCGATGGTCTCTTCAGGAACTCCGTTATCGATGGCCTTCAGAATCATGAAATGTTCCTGAATCGTGGCCAGTCGGCTTACGCGTTTGTTATAGGTGAAGGCCTCGTCGTCGGTAGCGACCAGGCATTCGATCTCCATGATGCCCAGCTCGCGCAGAATTTCGATGCGCATGTGGCCGTCGATCAGGAGATATTTGCCTGGCGCGTCTTTGTCGCGTGCGACAACTGGCAATTCCACGAGGCCGATCTCGCGCACTGAAGATTGGACCTGTCGGTATTTTGTAGACGACTTGGCATCTGCAGAGAAAAGATGAAGAGGTACAATGTCCCCAAGCAAAAGGTGCGTTGTCGCGGGTTCAAACGCGTGCTTGATATTCGCAGTTTTAGATTGCTCTGATGTCACGCCGGCTCAACTTTGCTGATCCGGGCGGCCAAAGTCTTCGGTATGGTCCCTAACCCCTCCGCGGTCAGAACGTCGTGAAATGACTCTTCTGCCATGAGTTGTCGCAACGCGTGAGTGACAAACAGAAGGCGGTTTCGCGCCGCATCCGCTTTCCGGACCAGAATGCGTTTTCTGTCCGTATCTTCTTCATAAGCTTTGATCAAGGCGGCAGCGGAGAGTCTCCTCTGGCGCTGCGGCAGCGAGGTCTCCAGGCCTTTCCCGCGTCTGCGCCGATTCTCAATCAGTCGACGCGCCATCACCAATTTATGGCCACGTAGAGCGTTGCTCTCATAAGCATGCTGAAGGACCATTTGAACACCAAGGTCATCGGCGTTCGAAATGTCGACAGCCACCGCCAGCGGGATCTGACCGGACTCTACCGCACGCAGAAGACGCTTTTCGCCTTGCACCAGGAGCCGGGCGACTCCTCTGACATACTCGGCCGAAAGACCAATCTTTGCTGCAATCTCCACGTCGGTGTACTTGCTGGCCTTCAATCGGCTGATATCGCGCAGCAACTCGTAAGCGTTATGCTGGCGTCGGGCGCAATTTTCGACCAATCCCTTAACCAGAGCCTCTGCCCTCGTGGCTTCTATGACGAACGCCGGGATCTCGGCCTGACCGAGAACTTTGAAGGCTTCAAGACGCCCTTGGCCGCACACCAGGTCGTGGGTGAAGCTGCCTTGATCGACAGCTCTTTTCGTCACCGTAATTGGGCGCTTCAGGCCGACGCTCTCTATGCTGTCGACGATATCCTGGAAAGATTTCTTCCCGCGGGCGCGAGGGTTGGTGACCTTGATCGCGCCCACAAGAATCAGCGAGATAGGTTGGTTTACCATCGGGTTGCTGCATTGAGTCGGTTTCGTTCGGCCAAGGCAAACAGGGGATCTAGCGTTTTGAAGAAGAACGCGTTGAATCCCAATCTATTGTTTACAGCGATCATCAGAGGTTTTCCCTCGATCTCATTTCTCGGCGCAATCAGGTAGTCACGAACCGTGTCGTTGTCGGGATTCATGCGAATGGCTACCGCCACGTCTGGCACGATTCCACGTTCCACCGGGACAAACCAACGAAGATAGCCATATCGATTTTTACGGCAGCGAGCGATTGCAATGGAAACATTGAACTCGTCGTTGACCCGAAGCAGTCCTGGCCCGCTCTGGCGCACCGAAGATCCACCCGATCCATCGATTGTCACCATTGCCGCTCGAACGACTTCTTCCAACATTGCGCGAAGACGCTTGTTGGTATCAAAAAACCGGTAGTTCTTTGGGGGAGCATATCCAATCTGCTTGTAGGCCCTTAGCAGCGTGCCGAACCTGGCTCTGTAGCGGCTGCTGGGCGGGCAGTTGGCCGCGCTATCAATGATCGTGCCAGACAATGAGCCGCGGCTCTTGAGAAGGTCGGCCAAGGCGCTCAACATCTGATCTTCGCTCATTTTAGTCGAACGGGCGCTGGCTATCGCTCGAGCTCGTTCGAAAAGCTTGCGATCTACGATCGGCTCAAAAGCATCGTCTGCGCGCACCCAGTAGCTCGAATCATTCGTTACCCATTTTCGCTGGAGCTTGAAGGAGCGTCGATTCCAGACGTTGTTGCCGACATATTTTTCGTTGGCGATCACTTGATGAACGGTGAAGCGAGTCCACGGTCGATTCTGATCGGTTACTATTTCACGTGCGTTCAATGAGCGAGCAATCTCGAGCTCTGTTCGACCTGCTTTCACAAACTCGTCATAGATCCAGCGCACCGTCACAATTTCTTCAGGTGGCCCAGGCACGAGAATGACCCGGTCAGTTTGAAGGCTTTTGTACTCTTTGGCAGCTAGCGCCGTTTTTGTATGCCCGTGCTCATCAATGAGAAGCCGCCTAAGGCCGAGTCCGGGCGGCCCTCCTTGCCGGTATCCCATTTTGATCAGCCTGCACTGGCCGGCAAACACTTTGACCGAAAGCATACGGCTTAGTTCGGCTGCCATACTGCGTTTTATTGCTTTGAGGACATCCGACCCAACGCTGCCATCGTTCACGAACTGCTCGGCGCAATATTCAATTCGCACTCCAGCAACCCGGCACCGAAACTCGTAAGAAGCGCTTTCATCAGGGTTCTGGAAGCGCCCCCAGCGGCTTACGTCATAAACAATGACGGTTTCGAATTCAGCTCGCCCCGCTTCGACATCCGCCAAGAGCTGTTGAAGCCCCGCGCGGCCGCCAAGGTTCAATCCGCTGCGGCCAAGGTCCTGATATGTGGCCACGATCTCATAGTCCTTCGCGTCCGCAAATTTGCGGATGGCGTCCTTTTGATTCTCGATGGAGTAGCTTTGGCGCTCGGTCGACATTCGTACGTACTGAGCTGCGCGAAGTTTTTGCGCGTCAGCGGCCACTCGACGGGCCGTGGGTACCTTTTCCATTGTTGCCGCCAGATAGGCAAAGAGCACTCAGGACTTTGAACCAATTAGGTTAACATGCTGGCGCTGCAATCTGGTTAAACATTCATCGACATTTTGTGTCGAATGGGGCCTTGTTTGTCACAGTGCTCAAAGGCTGGCATTGGCGAGTTCGGTGGCGCTACTCGCCATCAACGCCCCAGAACCCTGTTGTAGAGAATATCGGGCATTCTATTGTGGTGATTTCATATGGGATGTTGGATGTCCTGCAGGGACGGCCATCACCCCTCATCACGGAGTCGCGACCGAATTCTGGTAATGGCTGGATGGATGCTCCTACCCAGGTGACGGCGGAAAAAACGCCGCTCTGTCGCTTTGAATAGGGCACTTCGAAAGACACGGAAAACAGGTCAGCGATCGGATGCCGTGGTTGGCTGAAGGCAGCTAGGCGCTCCCCTCCGTCTCGCTTTCCTCGTCGATCGTCCGAACCGGTAAATAGGCATTGGTTTCCAGCCATTCTCGCAAAATGATCTGAATAAGGTCTGGCCTGCCGATTTTCATCTCGGCTGCTACGGAATCGAGTGCATCTGCGGTCGCGGGCTCCAGCGGCACACCACCGACGTTTCGGAGCATCAAAGCAGCGCGACGCAGGAGGATCTGCAAATCCGCGCGAGACATGTCGGCTATGCGCTGAGCTGCGCTTTCGAGATCTTCAGCAACAGACTGGCGTGTCATTGGTATCACTCGGTGCATGGCATCCGGCCTTCGCCCTGCTGCTCAGTTGGATCGTGATTGGCCAAGGTTGCGGCTATCGTGGGTCGAAGGCAGTAAACAATCATTTTCCGCGCTTTTTGCAGAGGATGGCTGGCCTTCAGTATGCTCGTCGTCCTTCATTTGCGGTTGCCGGGCCGGTGCGTTTGGCCCGTCCGATGGCCAGAGCTACAGGGTCGCTTCGACTGATTGGACCTATTGCAGCAGTGCCGACTATGGGCACCATGGGCGGGTCGCCATCTTGTACTTTCCTGGTTTTTAGCTCGGCGATTTCCTCGTCACGCCTGGCAATGCGGCTTTCCAGATTGGCGAGACGCTCGGTCAACATATAGCGGCCGACCGCAAATCCGGCTCCTCCGAA
The DNA here is from genome assembly GCF_040317575.1 of Mesorhizobium sp. M1423. Taxonomy (NCBI): domain Bacteria; kingdom Pseudomonadati; phylum Pseudomonadota; class Alphaproteobacteria; order Hyphomicrobiales; family Phyllobacteriaceae; genus Mesorhizobium; species Mesorhizobium sp. M1423. The sequence continues at coordinate 79,117 of NZ_JAMYKU010000004.1, read as the reverse complement.
AAGAACCGCAAAACTGGCAAAGGCGGCCGGGTTGGCCAGCATCAGCGCGGAGTTGGCTTCCAAAAAGCTGATAAGATCCTGCATGGTCAACTCTACCCCGTCATGCCGCAAATAAGCGAGCTGTTGTCACCGGCTGGCTCGGCCCTGGTTGGCATATTTGTCGCGAATCCTCCGGGCTCATTGCATCTCGAACATCCTGAGGCACTCGCCGTCATCATCATACCCGTCGGGCGGCATGGCGGCCGTTCCGATATCTATGGCTCATCCCAAGATTGGCGGCGTGTCGTCGTAACCGAGCTCTACCAGTCCAGGGTGCCGGTGAGCGAGGGCCAGAATTTGAGTCTCAAGCTCGCAGTTATACGCCATGAGCGCCTTTACGGTCTCAAGGGGACTGTCGTATCGGGCGATGAGCTTGACTGCCTCAGAATGGAGTTCGGCTTTCGCTTCAGCGTCCAGACGAATAATGCCCATTGTCGTTCCTCCTGATGTTTGCCCGACGCGGAGCCGAGAGTTCGTCAAGACGGTCTTGGAGATGCCCATTCAGCACAATCATCTCCTTCAGCGCCTTCACTACATCGCCCTTATGCAATGCAATGAACCTGTCGGCGATGGCCTGAAGGGCGGCCTCCTGGCGGCTGTCCAGCCTCACGATGTGGTCCATGGCGGTGCCTCCGATCCGTTCCTGTTGAAATTGAACAAAACGGGAACAAAAATGTCAAGAGCGAATTGACTCTGCGAGGAATGCCTTCCTATTTGTCAGTAGGCGGGGCGGTTGCTCACAAATCGAGGAGAGCCGCGATGGGCAGACGAAAAAGCCGGTTCGACAGGCTGTCGGCGAGAGATGCGGAGGCGATCATCAGGGATGCTCTGAGCCTGCGCCGGACGGTGCTGTCGTCGCAGCTGCATCTGAAGGCGCATGGCGAGCTGTTCTGGCAGCTTTGCGGGCTTGTCGAGAAATTGCACGAGGTGCTGGCCAGCGTAGCGGAGAAGGAGCCCGATTATCGGATGGCGGAGCTTGGCCTGCTTCCCCTCCCCGAGGATTACTCGACCCGGAAATGAGCCATGGCCGGGCCGATGGACAGCGTTGGGCGTGCCGCCAAGGCCAACATGCTGCTTATCGTGGAGTGCGGCCACTGCTACCACGTCGGGCGCTTCAGGGCCAACGATGTCGCCCAGGTGGTGGGCTGGAACAAACCGCTGGAAGCGATCAGGTTCAGGTGCAAGCGATGCAGCCGCAAGGACACGACGGTGAAGACGCAGTTCATCGACCAGGATCATCCGCCCAAGGGCTACATCTGGGTGCTGCAGAAATTCAAGCGCTAAAACAATGAGCCTTGCGCCGGCGCCTGCTGCGGAAACTTGATCTGCGTCGCCGGCTTGTCGACGATCACCAGCGCGTCATCGGGCGCCGTGCGCCGCAGGTGTCTTGCCTCCGACCATGGCGCGCTGAGCCAAGCCTCGGTTTCTTCCGGCGTGGTCAGGATCACCGGCATTGCCTTGTCGTGGATCGGCGCGATCAGCGCGTTGGGCCTGGTCGTCATGAAGCCATAGACCTGGTGCTCGGCGGGGCCGTCCTTGACCTTGCGAATGCCCTGCCAGCGCGTCCACAGGCCGGCAAAGAAGAACAGCGGGCGGTCCTCGCCGAGTGCAAACCAGAAGTTGCGCTGAATGCCGGTCTGGGGGTCCTTGTCGCCGGGCGTCGGGCTGGGCTCGGCGAAGCTGGTGACGGGCACCACGCAGCGGTTCTCGATGCCGAGATATTGCTGCCAGTGGCCGTATTGCGGATTGCGGATATTGGTGGTGCCGTAGTCGGCCTTGCCCTTCACCCGCTCCAGTGGCGTCGGCATGCCCCACAGCAGATTGGCCAATTCGCGTTTGCCGTCCAGCGCGTTGCGCACCACCGGGCCGGGCTGGTTGGGATAGATGTCGATGGAGGGTTCGAGATTGCCGAGGATATCGCGCAAGGCGCGGGTCCACTGGCGGATGGCCTCCTGGCTGATCGTGATGTTGTAGAGATTGCACATGGCCTCGAATGTGCCCCAATCGCTGCTGTGTCGCAACGTCCACGGGGCAATAGGCATGGCTTCCAAGTCCCCTGACATGGCCTCGCAGAAGTTTGGCAAAACTTGCTTTGGTGAGCTCACACAGGTCGCCCCTCTTGGCAGCGTTAGAATGCATCCGAGCGGTGTTGGCTGTCGCGATCTCTGACGAGAGCGGGCTTCGCCCGGCCCGACCTCTCGCGAGAATATCGCGCATTTAAGATGCGCGGAAAATTAAGATGCGCGGAAAATCTGGCCACCTGAGCGCCGACAGGAATTATCGCGCATTTGTAATGCGCGATAATTCCATGCCGCACCTTGTCGGACAGCAGCTCACCGCCGGGTCAGAATCGGGAATACTTTCGGTTGCTCGGGATCAGAAATCCGCCCTTTAGCAGCTCCAGGGCGTCGAGTGCCTCTTCTCCCTGCAAATTTGTCAGAGCTACCCCGTCTGTGAAGACAACCTCGTCGTCATCTATGTCATACACCTCCCAAAACCCGTTCGTGACTCTTCGGAGGGCGTGACGACGTTCCATCAGAAGATGCTAATTGAGTCGCGCGAAATGGAGGAAAAAATTTGAGAACGGGCGAAATTTGCAGTGGAAAACCTGGACGCACCGCGCGAGCTTGCCCTCAGAAGTCCACGCGCCATCTGCGCCTTGGCAGCTTCCCTCAGCGGGTCCGGTCATTGCCGTGGGTCCTGATGATGCCGAACGTGGTCTGGCGTCAGGCCATTCTGCTGGGCGAAACATTCCACCTCATGGACTTCGTGCGCTGATACGTGGGTGCGATCTCGAAGATCCAGCTTGCTGTGGTCGTCAGCCATCCTGGTGCTCCTTCAGCTTTGGATCAACGCACCGCTGGGCAGGCAACTTTCGTTGCCGAGCCGCGGAATCATCTCTGTGCCACCGCCAGGCGCCCCAAAGAAGCAGCCGGCGAATCCAGTGGGTCAAACATGGTGTGAGAAGACTGCGCGTCAAGCATCCTTCGCGGCGATCGCGGACGCGTGTGGCCCGGCACCCACCCGGCGGGGTGTCAGCAGGATGCCGGGCCTGACCGGCGGGGTTAGAGGGGCAGCGCCGGCTATCTAAATATGAGCTAATGCTAATGGAAGCGAAGCATGCGAACGAAGGACGCAAAGGCCAGTCGATGACGAATACGCCGAGCCTAGCCTGTCTTGTCGTGTAGGTTCGTTCTGCGCTGGTGTGGGCGGTATTTCTCGACCAGGCGGACATTGTCCAGATCAACTGTCACCAGCGGTCCAAGATCGATCGTCACTTGCTCCTCACCGATCCGGGTAACTTCTCCTCTAAGCTCGATCTGCTGGCCTCGCTTTACCTTCGAGGTGCTGTCCTTGATGGAATGCGGGAATTTGTAGCCCGGGATAGAAACACTTACGCGATCCTCCATAACCCGGCGCCGAACTGTAGCGGTTATTGCCACCTCATCTCCAATGCTGATCCGCGCCATGGAATGAGGGTGGAGCAGCCTTGGACGTGGTCAAGGTGTCGCTAATATACGCCACGATAAGCGCTTCATGAACCGACAGGTATGGAACCGCTGGCTGCTACTGCCCGTTGTTGTCAAATGACAAAGCACAAGAAATGGGATCAGCACGATGGACGGGCGCCAAAACAACACTCTTGAACTGTGCTGTCTCCTGGCCGTCCCGCTGTCACTGCTCCTAACGGTCCTATTGGCGGAATTCGTCTTGAGTTGACCACGACCAGCCTCAAAGTGAGTTGCTCCCGCATCATCGTATCGCCCGCCCAACGATCCTCGAGAACAGAGCGTCTTTCCGGCGCACATCATGGCGCTCCCATCCGTGCGTCAACTTTGGGCGTTTCTCGCTGAGTCATCTTGTCGGCGACAATCCAGCCGCGCTGGCAGGCGCACGATCTCTCAGCTCGTGCCTTCGCGACTGCCCGGCCAATCCCTTGTGCAGTTCGAAGATTGCCAGCTTCTGCGGATAAGTGAGCGGCACCTTGGCTTTACACCCGTCGCATATGAAGTGCGCGATCGTTCTTATCGCAGAGCCGTTCCTTATCCATCGGATGCGAGCAATTCGGACAGTCGAACGTGAGCGCAACATCAGACAAATTTTGGGCCAAAACCACTTCCACCTCCTGAGTGAGCCCTGTGGCTACACGCCAGCGAGTCTTGCTAGGCAACTCAGATGCCAAATCCGATTGTGCCAAAGCGGGACTAGTCGCCTCAGCCCTGCGGGCCGGGAGTATCAGGTTGGGCGCTAGGCTTTGCCCGACAGAGCCGCCCGGCTCGCACGTCACGCGATTGCACGTTGCGCCTCGACCCCGGGGTTCTTTCTAGGTGGCCGCGATGCGCCGCCTGTGGCTGGTGCAAGCTTGCCCGCGCCGGCGAACGATTGATGTGAGCTTTAGATTGTTGCCCAGGCTTTCGCGGCGTCATCCCACTGAGGTTTGCACTCGATGCGTGCTACATGAGCTGTGGTCTAGGCATTTGGCCCGGCGGGCATCCAGCCGGATTTGTTCGTGACCCAGGAGACACTCGGCATGAGCAACGTCGTAACGCTTCATGGTGACAAACGCTGGAAGGCGGTTCTAGTCTACGCGCACCAGAACGGCCCCATTGCGATCGAGCATTTTCTAGAAGAGATATCCGAGCTTAATAACGTCATTGAACACGGCCCGGACTGGAATACCCTGATCACGTGTACGGTGACAATCAACCGCACGGACGGTGGCGAGGAACAGAACAGCCAGGAAAAGGCGGCACGCCATGAACTTCGGTGAAATCGCGAACCCTCTTATCCGGGCTGCCGAGATCGAGGGCGCCAGCCATGTGCCCTCGAGCCGGCCGCTTCCCGTACGGCCCTGATCCGGGTGGCAATAGACGATTATCTCGACCGCCATCATCGGGAGCAGGTCGAGGATGGCTTCGGCCTGTGGGATAAGCGCAAGGTTGATGGGCTGGCTTATCAGGAGAAATTGCGCCGCGAATGGTAGGCGCGCTTTTCGACATCAACATTCTCATCGACTATCTGAACGCCGTCCCCCAGGCCCGCGAGGAAATCGAGCGCTTCGCAAGCCGTGCCGTCACTATCATCACCTGGACGAAGTGATGGTGGGCGCAAACGCCGATCTGGTCGAGCCGACCCAGCTGGTCGAAGCCTCTGAAATGCAGCCGGACTCTATACCATCCTGATCTCAGGGGGGGCAGACCGGAGGCCGCCATGCTCAAATGGACATGTTCGTGCCTAGCGGCGGCTCGCCGGTGTACCGGACTCCGAGGAATGTTACTTCAGCAGTTTGATCAGCACGGTGAAAGCCGCGTCGATGTCGGCGCGAACCGCCGCCCGGACCGCTTCCGCATTGCGGTCCCGCAGCGCTGCAAACATCTGCTGATGGTGCTGATTGGCGGTCGAATAATTTCCAGAATCGTGCAGCATGTTGAAATAGGGGCTGATCTGCAGCCACAGGTTCTCGATGATGCTGAGCATGTTTTCCGAGCCCGCGGCCCGATAGATGGAAAAGTGAAAGGCGTAATTGGCCCTGAGATAGGATTTGACGTCGCCGGCGGCATTGGCCTGCTCGAGTGCCTCCAGATGCTGGCCCAGCAGCATCACGCCCTGATCGTCAATGCGTTCTGCGGCCCATGCGGCGGCGATCGCCTCGACTTCGAACCTGACGTTCCTGAGATCGATAAGCCGCGCACGACTTAATGCCGGGATACCGATCGAACGGCCCGAAACCACCATCAAGGCGTTGGCGGCACTCAGACGCCGCAGAGCCTCGCGAACCGGCATCGGGCTGACGCCGAAAGCGTCTGCGAGGCTCTGCACCGTCACCATTTCACCTGGAACGATGCTGCCGTCGAGGATCAGCTCTGTAACGTGCCGGTAAACCCTGTCCTGCAGGGTTTCCCTGGACAGCGGCGTGATCTCGACGCCCGGCTTCCTGAATGCTGCCCCAGCCATTTCTGCCAACCTTCCCCCATTCGGGCGGCGCTCTTGTCATACCCGGCGCCTGAGCCCGGAATGCAAGGTTCGAATTGCCGCGTCAAGCGCCCGCGTGTCCAGCTTTGCCTCTCAGCCATTTCATCATTGATCTTTGATCAAATCATGATACGGTCAGGCGCACCGAATGACAAGGCGTTGCGTTTCGTGCCCTTGGGAGGCATTCGGTCGTCTGAACTGGGAGGAGTTTCGAATGGGTATCGGATCGAGAGCCCGGCCGCTTGCGCTGCTTGCCGGCATGGCTGTTTGCACTTTTGCGATGTCCGCCGCCGAAGCGGCCGGAAAGCACAAGATATTTCTCAGCATGAGCTTCATCGGCAATGATTGGCAGGCCGAGGCCGCCAACATGGTCAAGGCGATGGCGTCGCACAAGAGCATGGCCGACAAGGTGGACCTCCAGGTCCAGGTGGCGGGGCCGAACGCACAGCGCCAGATCCAGCAGATCAATGCCATGGTCCAGGCAGGCGCCGAAGCCATCGTCATCTTCCCGATCTCGCCGACAGCCCTCAACCAGGTGGTGAAGAACGCCTGCGACAAGGGCGTGAAGGTGTTTGCCTATGATGCCGAGATCACCGAGCCCTGCGCCTACAATGTCCATATCGACCAGGAGGAGGCTGGCCGCGTGACGGCGGAGTGGCTGGTCAAGAAGCTTAATGGCAAGGGCAACATCATCGCGGTGACCGGCGTCCCCGGCACCTCGGTCGATGATCTGCGCACCAAGGCCGCGAAGGAGGTGTTTGCCAAGCATCCCGACATCAAGATCGTCGGCGAGGCTGTCGGCATGTGGAGCCAGGCGGTGGCCCGTACCGAACTTTCCAAGATATTGGCGACGCGCAGCTGGGACGACATCAACGGGCTATGGATGCAGGTCGGCTGCTTCACCGCCAATTCCATGCAGCTCGAGGCCGGCAAGAAGAGCAGCGAACTCCTGCCTTGCGCCGGCGAGGGTTCCAATGGCGGGCGTATCCAGATGCTGCCGGAAGGCACGGAGGTCGAGGGCGCGACGTCACCCTATGCGCCGCTCGGCGCCTCGCGCATTTCCTACGCCTCGCCGCCTTATTCCGGGGCGCTCGCTCTCAAGCTTGCCGTCGAGGCGCTTGAAGGCAAGGACGTTGCCAAGAAGACGATCCTGCCGCTGCCGGTCGTCACCAACGAGACGATAAAGCTTTGCGACGAGGGCACCTGGGCGGAGATGAAGGCTGGTTGCAACGCGTTCAAACCGTCGCTGGTCTCGAATCCAGGCTGGTTCGCCTCGATCTTCTCCGATCAGACACCTGAAATCGGTCTCGCGGCCGCCCTTGTAGGCCAGCCCGAGGAGTAGGCACTCCGAAGTGGGCGTGGGGTACTTTCGAGGCGCTCCACGCACCTTTCATGCAGGCCGGGACTGGGACCATGATGTCAGCGCATTTGACAGCTGTCGGCATAGAGGGCGTCCGCAAGGCGTTTGGCGCAACAGTCGCCCTCGATGGCGTTTCCTTCGAGATCGCTTCCGGCAGTGTGCATGCCTTGCTTGGCGAGAACGGTGCGGGCAAGTCCACGCTCGTCAAGCTGCTGTCGGGGCTGGTACGGCCCGACGATGGGCAAATCACCCTGTCAGGCGTACCGGCGCCACTCGGTTCGCCGCGCGCCGCGCACGCCAAAGGCGTGCAGACAGCCTTCCAGGAAATGACCCTGGTACGCGATCTCAGTGTTCTCGATAACATGTTGCTGCCTTATGCGCCCGTTGGCCCAATCGGCCTGATCAGGCGGTTGAGCGCGCGCAAGGCAGTCCGCAAGCACATCTCCGATCTGGGGTTTACGGTCGATCTCGATGCCGAGGTAGCGACGCTCGATCTCGCCGACCGCCAGAAGATCGAAATCGCGCGCGCGCTCTATCGCAAGCCGCGCATCCTTCTGCTCGACGAGCCGACTTCGACACTGTCCGGTGGCGATGTCGAGTGGCTGGGCACCATCATCGCGCAGTTGAAAGCGGCCGGTACCACGGTCGTGTTCATCACCCATCGCATGCGCGAGGTGCGGGCTTTCTGCGACACGCTGACCATTCTCAGGAACGGCCACCATATCGTGACCGCGCCGGTTGCCGATGTTTCGGATGGTGAGGTGATCGAAAAGATCATCGGCCGCAGCATCGCCCAGACCTTCCCGCCGAAACCTCAAAGTGAGGCCGCCTTCGGTCCGCCGGTGCTCGGTGTGCGCGATCTCAAAGCGGGGAGGAAGCTCGACGGCGTCGATTTCGACCTGCGCAAGGGCGAGATCCTCGGCATTGCCGGGCTGCAGGCCATGGGTCAGCTCGACCTGTTCCTCGCCTGTTTCGGCATGGCCGAGATCGAGCGCGGCCATATCCTGGTCGACGGCCGCAAAGTATGGCTCGGCTCGCCGGCCGATGCGCTCAAGCCCAATATGGCAATCGGGCTGGTGCCGGAGGACCGCAAGACGGAGGGCCTGTTCTTGAAGCTCTCGGGCCGGCAGAATGCATCGCTGCCGGTCGTCGCGCGCTTCACCCGGTTTGGCCTGATCGGAACAGACGAGGAGTCAAAGGCCGTCCAGTCCGCCTTCTCGACCGTGGAGGTCGACCGCAGTGCCTTGTGGATGAGGGCAGGGGCCTTCTCGGGCGGCAATCAGCAAAAGATAGCCATTGCCAAATGGCTCGTCGCCGAAAGCCGGATCCTGCTGCTTTTCGATCCGACCCGGGGCATCGATGTCGGCACCAAGCACGAGCTCTACGTGATGATGCGCGACTATGTGGCGGCCGGCGGCTCGATCCTCCTGCATTCAACCGAAATTCCCGAGCTGGTCCATCAATGCGACCGGGTGCTCGTTCTCTATGACGGCCATCTGGTGGGGGAGCTTGCCGGCGACGAGATCACCGAAGGCGCGATCATGCGGCCGGCGCTTGGCCACCGGGACATGGTCCGGGAGGCGGCGGAATGAGTGTGACGAGCTTGGCCGCCGCGGCACCGGCCGCGACATTGGCGCGGCTCCTCGCGCGGCATCGCGGCGCCATCATCGCGGCGATCGTCTTTGCGGCGCTCCTGCTGATCGTCGATCTGGTCAGTGCCGGGCGTCTCACTTATTTCGACATTTCGTTCCTATCGAGCGGCGGCGCCACTTCCGCACTGGCGGCGATCGGCCAGACCCTTGTCATCCTGTCCGGCGGTTTCGACCTGTCCGCCGGCGCGGTGATCTCGCTGGTCAATGTCGTCCTGGCAAACAGCATGGATCCGATGGCGACCGGCACCAGTGTCGCGCTGTGGACTTTGGCCGGAATTGGGGTCGGCATGCTGGTCGGCGCCTTCAACGGCTTCTTCATTGCCGTCCTGCGCATGCAGCCTATCGTCGTCACGCTGTCGACCATGTTCATCCTGCAGGGGGTAACCCTGCTGGTCATGGACAAGCCGGGCGGCTTCGTCTCGCCCGATCTTGGCGCCTTCTATCTCGGTGATGCTATCGCCGGCTGGATACCGATGCCGCTGGTGGTCATCGGCGTCGTCCTGCTCGGCTGGTTCTGGCTCAAAGGCACACGCTTCGGGACAGCGCTCTATGCGCTCGGCAGCGATCCGGATGCCGCCGCCGCGGTCGGCGTGCGCGTCGTTCTCGTGCGCTTCCTGGTCTATGTCATCGCCGGCGGCTGCTATGGGCTTGCAGGCGTTTTCATCAGCGCCCAGACCGGCAGCGGCGATCCGCTGGTCGGCAACTCATTGTTGCTGTCGATGTTCGCGGCAGTCGTGGTCGGCGGTACAAGGCTGGGCGGCGGTCAAGGTGGGCCGGTCGGCACGGTCTTCGGCGCCTACATCCTGATGATGGTCGTCAACATCCTGCTCGTGCTCAACGTCTCGGCCTATTATTCGACGATCGCCGAGGGCACGATCCTGATCCTTGCCGTGCTTGCCGGCTCGCTATCGCATGACTCCGTGCTTGCCCGCCAACTGCGTGCGCTGCGGGCTCGGCTGGCCGCGTGGCGCGCCGGAATGCTGCCATCGCAGATCGATCGCACCGACCGACGACTGAGAATCGCGCGAGGCAGCGCCGGCGAGCAGCAGGCGCCGCAGCCTGCCTTCCATGTCCGTAACGCCGAGACGCTGCGCTATGCGCTGCCGGCCTATGTCTGTCTTGCCATCGTCGTCATCGTCACCCAGATCTGGCTCGGGCGCGCCATCGTCAATTTCACCTACTGGAACTCGCTGTTCGTGCTGTCGAGCTTTCTCGCCATCCTGGCGCTTGGGCAAGGCAGCGTGATTCTTACCGGCGGGCTTGACCTCTCAGTGCCGTGGACGATCGGCCTGTCAGGAATCCTGCTTGCCGGTATGGTCAACGGATCCGATGCTGCACTTGCCTATGCGCTGCCGGCGGTGCTCGTCGTCGCTTGCCTGATCGGTCTCGCCAACGGCATCGGCATCGTCTTTCTCGGTATCTCGCCGATCGTTATGACGCTGGCCACCAACGGCATTCTGCAAGGTTTCGCTTTGCTCTACTCGCAAGGCACGCCGGCCGGCTTCTCCTCGCCGATGCTGCGCTGGTTCATGACCGGCAAGATATTCGCCATCACGCCGGTGGTGCTGTTCATGATTGCCTTCGTCGCCTTTGCGGTGCTGCTGCTTGGCCGCACCGCTTTCGGCCGCCGCGTCTATGGCATCGGCAACAGCCTGCGCGCAGCCCAGCTCTCCGGCATCGCGGTCGGTCGCACGCTCATCCTCGTCTATGTGCTGTCGGCGGTCTGCGCGGCGATCGTCGGCATCATGCTGACCGGCTTTTCCGGCCAGGCCAGCCTCGGCATGGGTGACGACTATCTGCTGCCCTCAATCGCCGTCGTCGTGGTTGGCGGTGCGCTGATCACCGGCGGGCGCGGCCACTATCTCGGCATGCTGGGCGGGGTGCTGCTCCTGACCGCGTTGCAGATGCTGCTCGCCGGCACGACGCTGCCTTACGCGACGCGGGCAATCCTGTTTGGGCTGGTGGTGCTCGGGGCCGTCATGGCGCTGCGCGAAAGGCGGATTCAGTGAAAGGAATGGAACAATGAGCTCAAGCGCACCGGCCTCGGCGGACGAATTCCTGACCGGGCTCAAAGGCCAGCGTGTGCTGGTCACGGCGGGCGCTGGCGGCATTGGCTTTGCCATTGCAGAGACGCTATCGCGGCTCGGCGCACGCGTCGCGATCTGCGATATTTCGGACGAGGCGCTGGCCGCTGCTCCAGAGAGAATTACGCTCGCCGCCGCAGTCAAGGCCGACGTTTCGCGCGACGGCGATGTCGACCGACTGTTCGAGATCGTCAAGGAGAAGCTCGGCGGGCTCGACGCCCTGATCAACAATGCCGGCATTGCCGGGCCAACCGGCGGCGTCGACGAGATCGATCCGGCAGACTGGCGGCGTTGCATAGATATCTGCCTGACCGGCCAGTTCCTGTGCGCGCGGCGTGCCGTGCCGCTGATCAAGGCGGCGGGCGGCGGCTCGATCGTCTCAATGTCTTCGGCCGCCGGCCGCCATGGCTACGCGTTCCGGACGCCCTATTCGGCTGCCAAGTTCGGCGTTGTCGGCCTGACCCAGAGCCTTGCCAAGGAACTCGGACCGCATGGGATCAGGGTCAATGCCATCTTGCCCGGTATCATCGAAGGGCCGCGCATCGACAAGGTCATTGCCGACCGGGCAAAGCAGCTCGGCGTGTCAAACGAGGAGATGACACAACGCTATCTGCAGAACGTCTCGCTGCGCCGCATGACCAGCCCATACGATGTCGCGGCAATGGTGGCCTTCCTGCTTTCCGATGCGGGCGTCAACATTTCCGGCCAGTCGCTTGGCGTCGACGGCAATGTCGAGACACTGTGAGGGGGCGATCATGGCGAAGGTAGCAATTGTCGGAAGCGGCTTCATCGGGCGAGCCTGGGCGATCAGCTTCGCCCGAGCCGGGCATGATGTGCGGATGTGGGACCAGGCGTCGGCCGCGACCAGCGGTGCGCGCGACTATATAGCCGGCGTGCTCGGCGACCTCGCCGCAAACGATTTGCTGCGGGGACAGGCGGTCGATGCCGTGCTTGGCCGCATCACCATTGTGGCGGAGCTTGGCGAGGCCTTGGCCGATGCCGTCCACGTGCAGGAGAACACGCCGGAAAACCTCGAGGTGAAGCGTGACGTGTTCTCCCGGATCGACGTCCTTGCCGGTCCGCAGGCGGTGATCGCCAGTTCCACCTCGGCGCTGTTGCCGTCGAAATTCACCGATCATCTTCAGGGGCGCCATCGCTGCCTGGTCGTGCACCCGATCAATCCGCCTTATCTCATCCCGGCAGCGGAAGTCGTGCCGGCGCCATGGACCTCCGCCGAAACGGTGGAAAGGACGCGCGCGTTTCTTATCGAGGCGGGCCATGCGCCGCTGGTGATGAAGCGCGAACTCGACGGCTTCATCATGAACCGCTTGCAAGGCGCGCTATTGGAGGAGGCGTTCCGGCTCGTCGCCGACGGCTATGCCAGCGTCGAGGACGTCGACACGGGCCTGCGCGAGGGGCTGGCGCTGCGCTGGTCGTTCATGGGTCCGTTCGAAACGATCGACCTCAACGCGCCCGGTGGTGTGCGCGACTATGTAGAGCGCTACCAGACAATCTATTGCAACATCTTCCCGCAGATGCTGCGTCGGGTCGACTGGGCCGGCGAGGTCATGGAGACGGTCGAGGCCGAGCGCCGCAAGCGCCTGCCGCGAGAGGAACTCGGCGAACGGCAGGTCTGGCGTGACCGTCGGCTGATGGCGCTGGCGGCGCACAAGAAAAAATCGGATCAGGAGTTTGGACGATGATGGAAACAAGCCGCAAGCCCGGCGCCCCGCAGGCCAAGGGCAAGGTCATCATCACCTGTGCGGTGACGGGGGCAATCCATACGCCGACCATGTCGCCTTATCTGCCGATCACGCCAGACCAGATCGCCTCGGAGGCGATTGCGGCGGCCGAGGCTGGTGCGGCAATCCTGCATCTGCATGCCCGCGACCCTGAGACCGGCAAGCCCGACCAGACGCCGGAGGCGTTCGCGCGTTTCCTGCCGCGCGTCAAGCAAGGCACCAATGCCGCCATCAACATCACCACCGGCGGCAGTCCTTACATGAAGGTGGAGGAGCGTGTGCGGCCCGCCGCCCAGTTCAAGCCGGAAGTCGCCTCGCTCAACATGGGGTCGATCAATTTCGGGCTCTATCACCTCGTAGACAAATACGAAACGTTCAAGTTCGACTGGGAAAGGCCGCACCTGGAAGCGACGCGTGACCTGGTCTTCCGCAACTCGTTCAAGGACATCGAGTACATACTGGAGACCTGTTACGACAACGGCACGCGCTTCGAGTTCGAGTGCTACGACATTGCCCATCTCTATAACCTCTCGCATTTCGCCGATCGCGGGCTGGTGAAACCACCGTTCTTCGTACAATCCGTGTTCGGCCTGCTCGGCGGCATCGGTACGCACCCGGAAGACGTCGCCCATATGAAGCGCACCGCCGACCGGCTGTTCGGCGACCAATACCGCTGGTCGGTGCTGGGTGCCGGCGCCAGCCAGTTGCGCATTGCCGCGCAATCGGCAGCGCTTGGCGGCAATATTCGCGTTGGTCTCGAAGACAGTCTGTGGGCCGGCAAGGGCAAGCTTGCCAAATCGAACGCCGAGCAGGTGGTGCTTGCCCGTAAGATTATCGAAGGCCTCGGCATGGAAGTGGCGACGCCCGACGAGGCTCGCGAAATCCTGTCATTGAAGGGCGGCGACCAGGTCGCGTTCTGACCGGTTTCTGCAAGGTTCGAACAGAGGAGGACGGCATGAAGATCGAGGTCGTGGTGGACGTGAAAACCACGCTGGGCGAGGGACCGCTGTGGGACGTTGAACAGGAGCGCCTCTACTGGATCGACAGTTTCGATGGGCGCGTGTTTCGGGCGACCGCCGACGGCCGCGAGATCCGTTGCTGGGACGTGCCGATGAAGATCGGCTCGATGGCGTTGCGCAAGGACGGCGGTGGCGCGGTGGTGTCGCTGCAGCGCGGCTTCCATCTGCTTGATTTCGCCACCGGCGAGGTGACGCCGATCCACGATCCGGAGCCGGACCGGCCGATGAACCGGCTCAATGACGGCAAGGTCGATCGGCGCGGCCGCTTCTTCGCGGGCTCAATGGACACGATGGAAGAGGGACCCTCCGGAGGGCTCTACCGGCTCGATCCCGATTTCTCCGTGACCAGGATAGATTCCGGCATCATCTGCTCGAACGGCCCGTGCTGGAGTCCAGACGACCGCACCTTCTATTTCGCCGACACCTGGACCGGCGAGATCTGGGCCTACGACTATGATATCGAAACCGGTGCCGCCACCAACCGGCGCACTTTCACCCGCGTCGATACCAGCCGGGGAGGGGCGGCCGACGGCTCAACTGTCGATGCCGAGGGCTTCCTCTGGAACGCGCTGGTCTATGACGGCAGGCTGGTGCGTTACGCGCCCGACGGCAGCGTCGACCGCATCATCGACATGCCCGTCAAGAAGATCACCAGCGTCATGTTCGGCGGGCCGAAGCTCGATACCCTGTACGTCACGTCGATGGCCAAGCCGCCGCTGCCGCGCTTTCCGGGCGACGGAGTTTTACGCGGCAGCCTTTTTGCCATCACCGGCCTCGGCGTAACGGGAGTTCCGGAGCCAAGATTTGCTGCGTGAAGCTCGGCATCGAGCCGTCACTTTGTGGCGGTCATCGTCTCGGCAGCTTTCCGCAGTACTCAGTCTGTAGCAGGCTGCCATCCGACGGGCGTGACCGGTGGCCGGCATGACCCTCGCGCCCGAATTCGTTTCAACAACAGGTTCTCACGGACAAGCCGTCTCCGAGTCCTCTGTCGCTGCGGCCCGCCAACTGAGTCCGCGGCGCTTGGTTGGGCTCTCGCACTCTGTTGAGAAACCTAGCAACCAGACAGCGATGCCTATTTTTTCGATGAATGTCAGTAAAAGATGCGTTATTTTCTGACGCATGAAGATGGTCGTTTCCTCAGTTCCTGATCGGATCTTGAGGCGCGCCCGCGGTAGTGGGCGCGGGAGCGTTTTCACGCCCAGCGATTTTCTTGATCTGGCGGGACGGTCAGCGATCGATCAGGCGCTCTCGCGCCTCGTCAAAAGAGATAAGTTGCGGCGTCTCGCCCGCGGACTTTACGATTTCCCGAAACTGCATCCAAAACTTGGGGCGCTTTCCCCGTCGCCCGATTATGTTGCCCAGGCGCTGGCCAGGGAGACGGGCTCTCATGTGCAGGTCGCCGGGACGCATGCGGCCAATGCGCTTGGTCTGACCAGCCAAGTTCCCGCCCGAACCTCATATCTCACGGATGGTCCATCCCGTCGCGTGGTGCTCGGAAAGCGTGTTATCGACCTGCGCCATGCGTCGCCCAAACACCCGATAGCACCGGGGAGTGCTGCGGGAACAGTCGTTCAGGCGTTGCGGCATCTCGGGCCATCACGGGCCGCCGATGTCGTTCAGATCGCGTCGCGCCAACTGTCCCTGAGTAACAAAAAGAGACTCGTCTCAACCGCCATACAGGCGCGGCTTGGATGCGTCCGATACTAAGCGCCATTGGCGCCATCGGATGCGGCTCATGGATAGCTTCGTGCGCCAAGCCGCGTCGGTTAGCCATGTGGTGCGCGTGCTAACTCATCCACGGCAGCTGAAAGAACGCGTTCGGGGTCCGAGGCGAGCACATCTTGCGGACGTTTGCCGCCAAGGAAGCTATTGATCGATGCAAACCAATAGGCGAGCCCCCAGGCATCCTTTTTCCCGCGAAACACACTCAGAACCTTAGCGAGCGGTTTAGTGGGCCGATATCCAACTGCAATATCCAGAGCGTAGCCGGGAAAATAGTCTACACCCCGATGCCGAACTGCGAAGATCCGGCCTTCTTTTTTCCACTTGTTTGGCTGCGCACGTGGGTTGCTCGTGCTGAACCCCGCCATTGTCGCGACTTGAGGAGCGGTCAGCCAACCGCCGCTTTCCAATACTTCTCTTCTCGCCTCGGCCGCCATCCGCGCTTGTATGAGCATGTGTTGCGGAGGCGGCACGTCAGGGACCAGGGCGTCGATTATCGTGCTTATGGCTTCGCGCTGGCGACTCATCAGGATCGTACGCACCAGAGGCGCAATGCTGACGAGCGTGTCCGCGAGGCCGCGCACAGCAGGTTCACTCCCATGCTCGACCGTTACTGCTATGACCAGCTCGGCAGTTAGGCGATCAAGTCGGTCACCAACCTCCTTCGGCCTTCCGGTGAGGACGCCAAATCCCGACAGTTCAATAGTCTCATGGGTAAGTGCCATGATCTCCCGCTCCTGGGGTGATGAGCATGGTTACATATGTAGCACAACAACCGGTATCACAGGTGCAGCTAAGCTGTGGGCATTTGGCGTCCAAGTTCGCTGATTGCCTGGAGCTTGCAGAGCGCGTCCCAACGACCGACCGGCGTAAGCCGGCAGTGCCGCCGACGCTATCCCTTGATCGCCGAGCCGACGATCGAATCCACGAAGAAGCGCTGCAGGAAAACGAACAGCACCAGTGGCGGCAGCACGGCAAGAGTGGCGCCCGCCATGACCAGTCCGGTGTTGAGCGCACCTCTGTTGTAGCTGAGCAGGCGGCTGAGGCTAATGACGATCGGATAATCTTCCGCATTGCCCTGCAGCACGGTAAGCGGCCACAGATAGCTGTTCCAATGATAGACGAAGGCAAACAGCGCCAATGCCGCGGTCGCGGGCGCCACGCTCGGCGCGACGATCTTGAACAGGATCACAGGTTCCGACGCCCCATCCATCCGTGCCGCGTCGATCAAATCGTCCGGCACGCCGGCGATGAACTGGCGCATCAGGAAAATGCCGAAGGCATTGGCGAGGTTGGGCACGATGATGCCGGCAAGGCTGGCATTCAGACCGATCGATCCGACGAGACGGTACAGCGGGACCAAAGTCACGATCGGCGGCAGAAACATTGTGGCGATCAGCACCGAAAACAGCAGTGAGCGGCCGGGAAAGTGATGCTTGGCGAAGGCGTAGCCAGCCATCATGCTGGTGACCAGAATGCCGGCGGTGGTGATCGTGGCGATCACGAGCGAATTCCACATCGAGCGGCCGACATTGATGACGCCGGACACTTTCTCATACGCTTCGAGGCTCGGCGTGCGCGGTATCCACACCGGCGGCACCTGCATGGTTTCGGCCGGCGTCTTCAGGCTGGAGAGCACCATCCACAACAGCGGAAAGGCGGAGGCCACGGCAACCAGCAGCATCAGCGTGGCGAGCAGTGCTCTGCGGCCCGCCAGGCGTTTGCGCGCCAACCGGCTCGATGCTGATCGGCCCGGCGCGCTCATTCGTCATCCTTCCGGTTGGTAAATGCAAACAGCGCGCACACAACGACGATCAGCGCCAACATCAGCATCACTGCCATGGCCGAGCCCAATCCGCCTTGCGCGCGCTCGATGCCGACACGGCGGATGTGATAGGTCAGCACATTGGTCGAGCCGACCGGCCCGCCTTGGGTGATCAGCGCCACCGGCTCGAACACCTGCACGGCGTTTATGATGGCGATGACGGCGCTGAACAGAAGCGTGCGCCGCAGCAGCGGCAACGTGATAAAGCGGAACTGTTCGCGTCGGGTGGCGCCGTCCAGAGTCGCCGCCTCGTAAAGACTGCCCGGGATCTGGGTCAGCCCGGCAACGGCCAGCACGGTAAAATAGCCGATCTGCTGCCAGACATTGAGGACGACGATCGAGATCAAGGCCGATCTTGGCGAGGACAGCCAGGGTTGCGGGCCGATGCCGGCGAGGCCGAGCATTTGGTTGAGCGGCCCTTCGCTCGGCGAATAAAGCTTCGACCAGACCAGCGTCACGGCGATCATCGGCACCATGTAGGTGGAAAACAACACGGTCCGCAGCGCCGTGCCGCCTGCGACATCGCGCTGGTAGACCATCAAACCGAACGCGACCGAAAGGGGCAGGATGAGCATCACCGACAATGCCGTGTAGATCGCGGTGTTGAGCAGTGCTCGCTTGAAATCCCGCCCGACCGAGGTCGGTCCGAATATTTCGCGAAAATTGTCGAAGCCGATGAAGCTCGCATTAGAAAAAGGTGTTTGCGTCGACCACTCCTGGAATGACAGCCAGATGGTGAGCAGCATCGGCAGCAGGATGAAAACACCGATCAATGTCACGGCAGGCGCCAGCATGATGCCCGCCGAGGCACGATAGTTCTTGATCATCGCTCTGCTTCCAAAGCGTCGGGCTCTCGAAACAGCGCCTTCGCTATTTGGCGGCACGCTCCAGGATCGAGACGGCATCGGCCTGCGCGTTCGCCTGCGCATCCTTGGCCGAGAGCTGACCATACTGCAACGCCTCGAGCGTCTGCTGCAGCGATTCGCTGAACTCCTGGCCGCCCGGCACGACAGGGAAGGGCTTGGCGTCGGCAAGGACGCTGACATAGCCGGACAGGAACTCGGAGCCGAGCTTATCCTTATGGGCTTCGATGTCGGAGGTGCGCGTCGGCAGGATGCCCATCGACATCAGAATATCCGACATTGCCGAGGCGCCGTTCTCGCCGGACTTCGGACTGTTCAGCCACGCCAGGAAATCCCATGCCGCTTTCTGCTCGGCCTCACCGGCATTGGCGTTGACGACGGTCATCCACGAATAGGAGATCGAGTGCGGCTTGTCGCCGTTCGGACCCACCGGGATGGGTGCGGTGGCGATATTGGAGAACTTGTCGCCCATGCCGCTCTTCAATGCGCTTTCCCACCAGTTGGCCATGATGATCATGCCGGTCTTGCCGGAAACGAAATTGTCGAGGAAGGGACCGGTTGTGTTGGCGTCGGCCGTGGCCATCGCCGGATCGCTGGCACCGGACTTGATCAGGTCCTCGTAGAGCTGGAAAGTCTCGCCGGCTTGAGGACTGTCGAGCACCGGTTTGCCGTCCTTGACCAGCTCGCCGCCATTGGAGGCCAGCAGCGAGGCGAAGGGATGGACGACGCCCGCCGCCCAGGAATTGATCATGCCGAAACCTTGCTGGCCGGCATCTTTCCTGGTCAGCTTCTGGGCCGCATCCTTCAATTCGGACCAGGTTTTCGGCGCGGCCGTAATGCCTGCCTGCTTGAACAGCTCCTTGTTGTAGTTCAGCGCATAGACGTCGATCTCGTTTGGAATGCCGTAGAGCGTGCCACCAACGGAGGCTGCGCTGACGACACCGGCCGGCCACGCACTCCTGACCTCGCCGGCAACCGTGTCGGGGGCCGGCGCGACCAGTTTGTCTCGCGCCAGTTCGGGCAGCCACAAATCGTAGATGCCGCCGATCGTCGGCCCATCGGAACTGCCGCCCTGGGAACGCAGTGTCGTCAGGAGATCGCCGAAGGGGACGGCGCGCACGGTGACGGTCACATCCGGATTGATCTTGGCGTAGTCCTTGGCCGCGGCGTCCAGCAAAGCGACCGTTTCGGGCGACCAGTGGGTCAGATAGGAGATGTTGACCGATTGGGCCCAACCAATGGTGGGCGAGGCCAACAACCCTGCAGCCAGCGCCAGTTTCGAAATCCAAGCCAAAGACATCCGACCCTCCGCATAGCCACACAGCGACGTCCATGACGTTATGACAACTTGAAGCAACGATGCAAGCGCTATCTTCGTGGAGAGCTCCTGCCGGTGTTGCGGCGTTTTCTTACTGCGGTCAACAAAGCATGCAAGATTACATCGTGAAAACAAGAAATTATCTGATACAGTTCGAGATGATTCTCCGCTGCCGGCCATGCCCGAACATACTGCAAGGCACTTGCGGTCGAAGTCATGTCGTTATAATGACATGAGAAAAGCTATGACTGCCTTGCGGCTTTTGAACCGCCGTGGGGATGACAATATCGACAAGAATGGGAGACTGAGCATGTTTTCAATTCATCGACGCGCCACACTCGGCCTGATCGGCGGCTTTGCCGCAGTCTGCACCGGAGTCCTCACCGCACTGCCGGCCAAGGCCGACGACACCGTGACCCTGTGGAGCTGGCGCACCGAGGACGAGGCTGCGATGCGCCGCATCTTCGACGCCTTCGAGGCCAAGACTCCCGGCATTAAGGTCAACATCCAGTTCACCCCCGACGCCGACTACCAGAACCGGCTGAGCACGGCGCTGCGTGGCGGCCGCGGGCCTGATATCGCTCAGCTCAAGGCTTACGGCGAACTGCAACCGTTCATCGAGGGTGGGTATCTCGACGCGCTCGACGACAGCGTGCCGGAGCTGAAGAACATGCCCGATAGCGCGCTGGGCGGCGCTCGTGGCCGTGCCGACGGCAAGACCTATGGCGTGCCCTATTCGGTGCCGATGATGGGCGTCTTCTACAATCAAGATATCTTCGCCGCCCAGGGCATCGAGATTCCCAAGACCTACAAAGATTTCGTCGCCGCCTGCGAGAAGCTGAAAGCGGCGGGGATAACGCCAATAGCCGCCGGCGGTGCCAACGGCTCCGCCTGGGCGCTGGAGATCGGCGTCGGTGTTGTCGGGCCGACCATCTATGGCCCGGGCTTCTACGACGAAATGATGAGCGGCAAGGCGACCTTCGAGGATCCGCGCTACGTGGCTGCCCTGAAACGCTATGCCGACTTGAAGCCATATTTCTCCGACGGCTTTGCCGGGGTCGATTACACCACCTCGACACAGCAATTCATCGGCGGCAAGGCGGCCATGTTCTTCGGCGGCTCGTTCGAGAACGGCAGCTTCAAGGCGCAGAACCCGAAGCTGAAATTCTCGATCTTCCCGTTCCCCGCCGACGATCCTGCCACCAAGCTCTACACCTCGGCCTTTTCAGACGGCTCCTATGGTCTGGTCTCTGAAAGCACCAACAAGGAGGCAGCGATCAAGGTGCTCAACTTCATGGCTTCGGCCGAGTTCGCGCAGCTCTTCGCCGACGAGTTGGGCTGGCCGCCGGCCCGTACCGACGTCACCGTGAAGGACCCGGTACTCGCCACGATGATGGAGATGTCGAAGAATTCCACACCCTATCTGACGCTTGTCGGCTTCCGCTGGCAGACGCCTACGGCCTCCTCGATCCTGCAGTCCGAGATCATCGACATGGTCGAAGGCAACATCACGCCGCAGAAGCTGGCGGCGGACATGCAGGCCGCCGTCAGCAGCTGGTTCAAGCCGAAGCAGTAGGCCGTCACACCCTGCGCGAAACAGCACATGATCGCCCGTCGCCGCAAAAGCAGCCTTCAGCGCACTCAGCAGCGCATGGCCGTGCTGTTCATCGTGCCGGCACTGGCCGTTTATGCGCTGTTTGTCCTTTATCCGCTGCTGATGTCGCTGTGGGGCAGCTTCTTCGTCTGGAGGGGCCTGCGCATGCTGGAGTTCGCCGGCCTGTCGAATTTTACCCGCCTGTTCGTTTTCCCGAGCGGTGGGCGGCTCTACGGAGCGCTCTGGCACAACGTCGCCTGGTTCTTCGGCATCATGCTGTTCCAGAACGGCCTTGGTCTGCTGTTGGCCTGGCTGCTGTTCCTGCGCGCCAAAGGGGCGGCCTTCTTCCAGTCGGTCTTCTTCTTCCCGGCAGTGCTGAGCCCGGTCATCGTCGGCGCCCTGTGGCGGCTGCTGCTGGCGCCCGGCGGCACCATCGAATGGATGCTCAACGGCCTTGGCCTGCATCAAGGCAGCCTGACGGTTCTCGGCAACAGCCACACGGCACTCGTGATGCTGATCGCCGTCGACGCCTGGAACTGGATGGGCCTGCCGGTGCTGATCTACACCGCCGGCCTCAGGCAGATTTCGTCCCAGATATTCGAGGCTGCCAGGCTGGATGGCGCCGGCAGCGGCCGTATGCTGGTCTCGGTTGCCCTGCCTTTGCTGATGCCGGCCGTCGGCACGTTGACGACGCTGTCGTTCATCAACACCTTCAACCAGTTCGACATCGTCTATGTCATGCAAGGCGTGCAGGGCAATCCGAGCTATTCCACAGACACGCTGGTGACCTATTTCTACCGGCTCGCTTTCGGCGCCGAAGGCGCGGTCGGTATCACCGATATAGGCCTGGCGCTTGCGCTGGGAACGCTGCTGTTTCTCATCCTCAGCATCGGCACACTTGTGATGCTGCGCTTATTCGACCGCCGCACGGTGCAACTGTGAATATGCTCGCCATCCCTCGACAGCTTGCTCGGCTGCCCGGCTGGACGGCGCTGGTCCTGTGGACCGCAGCGGTGCTGCTGCCGCTCTATATTCTCGTCGTCTCCTGTTTCAAGACCACGGCGGAGATCTACGACAACAGGCTCGGCCTGCCGCAAAGCTTTGCCTTCGACAATTTCGTTGCGGCCTGGACGCGCGCCGATCTCGGCCAGAATTTCATCAACAGCCTGATCGTCACCGGCGGTGCGGTGATCCTGACGATTATCGTGTCGGCAATGGCCGCCTATCCGCTGAGCCGCTATCGGCTGGGCTGGAACGGTATCATGCTGGGCCTGTTCCTGTCCGGCATCATGCTGCCGATCCGGCTTGCCTCGGTGGAGCTGTTCACGCTGATGCGCAACCTTGGCCTGCTCGATTCGCTGATCGGCCTGATCCTCGTCTATTCAGCCATCCGCATTCCCTTCGCCGTCTTCATCTTCGCAAATTTCATGCGGGTACTGCCGTCCGAGCTCGACGAGGCTGCGCGCATGGATGGGGCCGGCGAGGCGCGCATTCTGTTCCAGATCGTGCTGCCAATGGTGAAGCCAGCCGTATCGATCGTCGCCATCTTCACCGCTATCGCCGTGTGGAACGACTTCTTCTTCCCGCTGATCTTCATCTTCGACGACCGCTACAAGACCGTGCCGCTGGCGATCAGCGTGTTTGTCGGCCAGTTCCGCACGGATTGGGGCCTCGTGTTCGCCTCGCTTGCCATCTCCATGGCGCCCATCCTGATCATGTACTGTCTGCTTGCCCGCCAGATTCGCGAGGGCGTCGGCTCCGGGGGAGGCGCGAAATGATCGAGGACAAGGTCTATGCCGCACGCTCGATTCTGGTCGTCGGGGCGCATGCCTTCGATGCCGAGGTGATTGCCGGTCCACTGGCGGCGGCGGCGGTGCAAGGCGGTGCCGAAGTCATCTTCCTGCATCTCAGCATGGGCGAGCAGGGCCATCCAAGCCTCGCCCCCGAGTACTATTGCGTCCAGAAGCAGGAGGAGGCCGCAAAGGCCGCAGCCAGGCTGGGCGTTGCCATGCGCAGTCTCGGGCTGCACGACGCCTTCCTGCCCTGCGACGACGAGACGGCGCTCAAGGTTTGCGATGTTGTGCGCGAGTTGAAGCCGCAAATCGTCATCACTCACTGGCATGGCAGCTGGCACAAGGACCATCGCGCCGCGGCCCGACTGACACAGACCGGTATTTTTTTTGCGGCATTGCCGACGCTGAAGCGCGACCATGCTGCACACACACCGCAACTGCTGCTGTTCGGCGAAAACTGGGAGGACGACGAAGGCTTTCGCCCCGAACACCTCGTCGACGTCAGCGACGGCTTCGAGGCCTGGAGCGAGGCGGTGCGGGAATACGAACTGGCACGCGGCCTGAGCAGTTTCCCCTACGTCGATTATTACAGTGCGCTTTATCGGCTTCGCGGCTGCCTGCGCGGCACGCGCTACGCGCAGGGTTTTGCGGCGGCCTCGCAGTCCTGGCAAGCCGGCAGTGGCCTGTTCGCGCCAGCCAATCGGAGCGGCTCTCGATGACACGCATTCTGGCTATCGATCTTGGCGGCACCAATTTGCGCGCCGCAATCCATAGCGGCGATGTTCGCTGGCTGGAGATGCTGAGCCGCGAGCCTGCGCCGACAAGCCTGGATGCCTTCGTCGCCCGTATCGGTGCCTTGCGCGCCGAGGCCGGTCCGGTCGACGCCCTCGGGCTTGCGGTGCCCGGACTTGTCGAGGGCTCGGTCTGCCGCTGGATTCCGAACCTTCCCTATCTCGACGGCATCGACATCGCGGCCTTGTTTCCTCGTCTGCCTGTTGCCATTGGCAATGACGCGCAGGTCGCCATGCTGGCCGAAGCGGTCGAAGGTGCCGCAAAAGGCCTGTCCGATGCCATCCTGCTGGCGATCGGCACCGGTATCGGCTCCGCCGTTCTGGCCAACAACCGCATCGTTGCAGGCGCACGTGGCGGCGCCTGCTCATTCGGCTGGGCCTGCGCCGACATCGAGGATGAAGGCGAGGACCGTAGCGGCTGGCTGGAGCGCTTCGCTTCCGGGCGGGCGTTCGACGCCGCGGCGCGCCAGATCGGGCTGGCCAATGGCGGCAGGCTGATCGAGGCCGCGCGCGCTGGCAACACGGCCGCACTTGACGCGTTGGAGCTGCCGGCGCGCCGGCTGGGCACTGCCCTTGCGGGTGCGGTCGCGCTGCTTGATCCGCAGGCGATCCTGATTTCCGGCGGGCTTGCCGATGCGCTGGACGTGATAGGGCCGCCGCTGCTTGCGGCATTGCGGCGTCAGTTGCCGCCGCATCTGCGCGACGTCGTTTTGCGGTCCGGCGAATTCGGCTCCCGCGCCGGTCTCGTCGGCGCCTCGCTGGCTGGTCTCGCCGGAGCACAGTGGAGGCAGATAAGATGAGTCAAGCGAGCTTCCATCTGCCCGACCGCAGAAGGCCCGAGCCGCTCTGGTATCAGGTGGAAGAGGCCATCCGCGCCATTGTCAAGAGTGGCGAGTGGGCGACCGGCGACCAGATTCCGGCCGAAGACAGACTGTGCGCCTTGTTCGGGGTGAGCCGCATCACGCTGCGACACGCCTTGCGCAATCTTGAGGAGCACGGGCTGCTCAGGCGCGAACATGGCCGTGGCACCTTCGTGCGCTCCACCACGCTGGTCGCCGGCACCCGCGAACTCACCAGCTTCACGCAGGAAATGGGCAATATGGGCGTGGTCGCCGGCTCGCGCTTGCTCGACTGCAGCCTGACCACCGCCAATGCCGCCGCGGCCGGAGCGCTGGAGATCGAGGAGGGCGACCCGGTGGTGCGCATCCGGCGGCTCAGGCTCGGCAACAACGAACCGATCGGTATTCAGACTGCGCAACTCTCGGCCGCGCGCGTGCCGGGCTTTCTCGATGCCGGCCTGCTGCAAGGCTCGCTCTACGAAGCGCTGGAACGCCATTACGGCATCGTGCCGGTCGCAGCGCGCGAAAACTACCGTGTCGGCGCTGTCGGGGCGGCGGATGCCGAGTTGCTCGATCTGCCTGCGGGGAGCCCCGCTTTCGTGGTCGAGCGCATCACCACCGACGAGCGCGGCCCGTTCGAATTCACTGTCTCGGTGATGCGTGGCGACCGCTACGAAATCCGCTCGACGCTGCGTGCCGGTCGCGCCGCGCCAACCGCAAGAAGCTGAGCCATACCCAAGCCGACCCATAACAGGAGTACCGACGTGTCCGATCTTTACATACCCCGCCTTGCCGCCCTCATCGAACAGGCCTCGAAAGCCAATGCCGAAGCCTTTGGCGAAGCGGCCAGCCGCTTTGCCGACACGCTCGAGAGCGGCGGGTTGGTTCATCTTTATGGCTCGGGCCACTCGGTGTTGCCGGTCCAGGAAGTGTTTCCGCGCTACGGCAGCTATGTCGGCTTCAATCCGCTGACCGACCCGCGTGTCATGTGGCATAACGTGCTCGGCGCCGGCGGCGTGCGCGAACTTCTGTGGCTGGAGCGGACCGAGAAATACGCCGAGAAATTCCTCGACCACCAGCCGCTGAACAAAGGCGATTCGATCATCATCTTTGGCCACAGCGGCCGCAATTCGTCCGGCATCGACACCGCGCTTTATGCGAAAAGACGCGGCATCTTCGTCGTTGCGATAACTAGCAAGAACAATCTCGACAAGCCGGCGACGCACTCTTCCGGCAAACGGCTTGCCGATGCCGCCGACCTTGTCATCGACACCTGCTCGCCGATCGAGGATGCCATCGTGCCGGTCGAGGGCTGGAGCCGGCCGGTCTCCGGTTCGTCGACCGTGCTTGCCATGATCCTGGCGCATGAGCTGATCGCGCGCACCGCCGAGGCGCTTTCGAAACGCGGCATCGAACTGCCGGTTTTTGCCTCGCCGACAATTGCCGGCGTCACACTGCACGACACCGACGTCATCTATGGCGTCTATCGCGAGAAAATGCTCGAGGCGCAGAAGAAGCACCTGCCGACGTTCCAGGCGACCATGCGCGGCGAATGACAACCGGGCAGGGCACGCAAAACGCTAGGACGTAGACTCATCACCGCGTAGCCAGATGCGAGTTGACACGAGTTTCAGGGCAGCAAGGTAGTTTTCTGCCAGCTTGTCATATCGAGTTGCGATGCGAGGGAACTGCTTGGCCTTGTTGAAGAACGTTCGACGAGGTTGCGGGCCTTGTAGAGAAAGGGGCTGAAGCACATCGGGTCCTTGCGGTTGGCCTTGGGCGGGATGTTGGCCCATGCCTTTTGCTCGGTGACGGCATTGCGCAAGGCGTGGCATCATAGCCCTTGTCGGCGAGCAGCATGGCACCCTCGGGCAAATCCTTGATCAAGTCCGCTGCGTAGGCGATGTCACTCATTTGACCTGCCGTGAGCGTCAGCTTGATCGGCCTGCCTTCGGCGTCGACAAGAGCATGGATTTTGGTCGTCAGCGCGCATCGGGAACGACCGAGACAATAATCTCGATCCCCCTTTTTGCTGTCGCGCCTTGCTGATGGACGCGAACAATGGAGGTATCGATCATCTGCACCGTTGCATCATGGGCTTTGGTGATGCCATGCATGAGGCGGTTCCACACACCAGCTTTCCGCCATCGAACGAAGCGATTGTAGCAGGTGGTGCGTGGGCCGTATCGCCCCCTGGAAGATCGCGGCATGGCGCACCCGATCGCAGCACCCAGCCTGCTGTGCCTGGACGGTGATCGTGCCGAAAAAAACCAGTGCTGCAGCGAACGTTCCTCGTAATATTGCGTTTAACCATGAAAGACGACGATTCGCCCAAAGCATGCAAAAGGGCCCATCGGCTCTCGCGCCGCGATGCAAGGCCAGGAAAGCCTTACGCCAGATCAGTTTGTGAAAAGTCATTGCCCTTGTAAAGCAGGGCAAGCCGGTGAGCCTTCGCGCAAGCGTAGGCAAAACAATCGCCGAAATTGAGATCGGCTTTGTGCCCGACTGCTTTGCCGTATTTCATGCTGGCTTCGATCGCCCGGTCGCCGATGTCGCCGGATATCATGATTTCCTTGCCGGCGATCTCGATCAAAAAGGCGTCGACGGTCTCACGGGCTTGCGCCAGCATGTCGGCCGTGGGCTTGGCGTTCTTTTTGATGGCTTCGGCCGATGCTCGCGCGAGACCCTGGACTGCCTCGAACCGGACGAGCGGGGAAATATACAGCGGCTTGGTCGCGGCCTCGAGCCGCTTTTCCAGTTCTTCCGCGCCAGGTTCCTCGTTCAGGATGGCAACGATCACCGAGGCATCGACGAACATCAGTCGTCGCTCCACATTTGGTCGGTGAATTTCTTCATATCGAAATCAGGGTTGGCCGGCCCGATCCGCCGCGCCATTTCCTTGACTTTGGCAAGTCTCTCGCGCAGCGGGACGCTGCCGCGGTTGCGCTCGATCTCATGGCGCAAGGCGGTTCTGACGGCCTCGGTCTTGCTGCGCGCGTTGGTAATCTGCTGCAGCTCGACGGCCATGGCATCGACGTCGGGATCGCGAATGAAGAGCGGCATTTGTATATCCTCTGAGTGATATATGTATATCATATCGCAGATATACTGGCCAGCGAATTCGCGAGCGGCGGTTTTGATAAGGAGGGGAGGGAGGAATGCAGCTCGCGAAAATCCGTCGGAAGGTTCGGTTCTGGTGCTCAGTCCTTGGAATTGCTCGGCGTCTGAAACACGTCGCTGCGGCCATGTCACTGTCAACGCCCACATGCCCAAGGCGCATCGGTGCTACGTACGCCGACGCCTGCGCATCCCAACATCCGCGGCGACCGATTGATGTCGATAAACCGCCCACGCGCCCGACGAGGCCAGCGCCAGCTGCATCGATTGCGTCAGGTTCATAACGGCCATAATCCCGGCCCAGCGAACTCTCTCGTTAGGGCAGCTCGGGGAGTGCTACGGCTGGATGCTCTTGGGAACATCCCGAGCGCATGATCCGGCGGCGAGGATAAACAATCTGAACCACGCGCTGCCTCCACATGATGGCGCCGGCGAACTCAACGAAGCCGTGCTGCATTCGTGGTGAACTGGATAACAGGGCCTATCTTCTCGCTCGAAAATTCGGCGGCCTCGACAATCATTGCCGGGGTTACCTCGACGGATCCCTTCGCCGTCTATCCGCGTCTCATCGGCTGTCGCGCTGATCCGGATTGACAGCCACCCGCAATTAAAGGGCCGTTTGATGACACCTAGGCCTCCCCAGCAGTATTAATTCACAAAGCAGGTCGGCACCCCTGCCATCCGCTGGATCCGGTCAGCGTGTGCTTCGGGTTCGGGGTGCAAGATCAGGCGGTGCCATTTGCACGGATGGCGGCGAACCAACCACCACGGCAGGGGCGCCAGATTGCTCACCACGTTGGCTCTCTACTTCGCGGCTCATACCTTGGTGAGCAGCTTGCATCTCCGGAACGGTGAAAACCGGCACCTCGCCCTTGAAACCCTGGAGCTCAAAGGCGCCTGCCTGGACGACCGGCATCGATGCTCCTGCCGCAAAGCCGGGACCAAGCACCAGGGGGATGCCCAGCTTCTTGGTCGTCGACTCGAGCCGTGCCGTGCGGTTCACCGGGGAGCCGATCGCGGTGTAATCGAAGCGCCGTTCGGAGCCGAAATTGCCTACCGAGCAGATGCCGGTCTCGATGGCGACGCCGATTGCGATGGAGGGGTGGCCGTCCGCGGTGAAGGCGGCGTCTTCACGCTTCACCCGTTCGATCAGGGCAAGCCCCGCGTCGAGCGCGCGCTCGCGATGGTCCGGCTGATCAAGCGGCGCGTTCCAGAAGGCGAGCACCGCATCGCCCATGAACTTGTCGATGGTGCCGTCGCGCTTGAGGATCTCATCGGTCGCAATGCCGAGGAAGTGATTGACCACCTTGGCGATTTCCTGGGTATCGAGTTGTTCGCTCATCGTCGTGAAGCCGCGTATGTCGCTGAGCAGGATCGTAATCTCGCGCTTCTCGCCGGACAGGATCGCTTCGGTGTCCGAGCTTGCGAGGCGCTGCACCACGGAGGGCGACAGATACTGGGAGAACTGCCGTGCCAGGGTGGACCGGCGCTGCTCGCTGCGCCTGTAGAGAACATAGCCTTCGAAGCCGGCTACCAGGATCGTCGCAAGCGCCGGCTGCAGCGGGTCATAGAGTGCACCCTGCAGGCTGTATTCGAGAGCGCCGAACACGAACGGCGTGACGGCCAGCAGCACGAGAGCCAGGGCACCAAGCACGACGCGCCCGGCGAGCACTCCGGAAAGCCCGATGAAAACGACGGCACTGAGGACAAACCAGAGCCGCTCGAGCATACGCGCGTGCGTTGGCTCTGCCAGGTAGCGCCCGGCAAGCATCTGGCCGATTGCATCGGCGTGGATGTCCGCGCCTGGTCGCGCTGGACGTGTCGGGGTGGGCAGGTACTGCGTCAGTCCCACGGCCGACAGATCGACAATGGCGATGGCGTCCCGCAGCCGCGGATCGCCATGGCCCGAAAGGATAGTGCTGGCAGATAGGCGGGGCGTATCGGTGGCGGTTTCCCAGAGGCGGATGCTCCCCTCGGGCTCGAGCGGCACAATGGCGCCGGCCATCCTGAGTGCGTCAAACCCGGCGGCATTCATCCGGGCTATGTAGCCGTCCTGCCCGGCGTAAAGGCGCAGAAGCTCGAGCGCGAAGGACGGCCACAGCTGCACGCCTTGAGCGGTATTGCGAAGCCACAGCAGCGGCACATGGCGCAGTACGCCGTCGGGATCGGGCAAGGTGCGAATCACGCCGAGGCCCGCGGCGGCGTTCGAGAATTCGGCAAGCGAGCCGGTCAGGCCGGTGAAGCCGGGAAGTGTATCGGGTACCTGCCCGACGATCGACCAGCCGGCTTTGGGTTCTGCTTCTGAAACCGTCGCCTCATTGCCAAGGCTGACGGCAAGCGCCGTTCGATTTTTGGCCAGCGCCGCTGCCAGGCGCTTGTCTCCGCCGATGCCCTCAGGCGAGGTGTCGGCCTCGGGGAGTACCAGCGCAAGCCCGACCACCGCGGCGCCGGATGCGGTGATGCCATCGACCAGATCGGCCAAGAGGCCACGGTTCCAGGGCCATCGCCCATGTGCCTTGAGGCTGGCGTCGTCTATCGAGACGATCACGACAGGATTGCTCGTCGCCTGGCGTGGGGCGAGAAACTGGTAGAAGTCGTACGTCCGCTCACGCAGGCGCGACAACGGCCCGTCAAAAGCCAAATGGCAAGCGAGCAGCAGGAGCACGACCACAAGGCCGGATATTTTGCGCCTGCCAGCTTGCCGCCAATCAGCCCAGCGCCAACCGGCCAAAAGGCTCATGTCGTGCGGCCGGGCCTAA
The DNA here is from genome assembly GCF_040317575.1 of Mesorhizobium sp. M1423. Taxonomy (NCBI): domain Bacteria; kingdom Pseudomonadati; phylum Pseudomonadota; class Alphaproteobacteria; order Hyphomicrobiales; family Phyllobacteriaceae; genus Mesorhizobium; species Mesorhizobium sp. M1423. The sequence continues at coordinate 48,627 of NZ_JAMYKU010000004.1, read as the reverse complement.
TTGCAGTAGTAGTCGCAGCCGTCGCCCTCGCCATCGCCATAATCCTCCACGCCGCCGCCCACAGGGGGCGTTGGGCTGTCGGGGAACTCCATGACGACTCCTGGCAATGCGCCGTCGGTGGAGTCGCAGACTTTGAGCGAGCCGCCGAGTGCCGACGCACAAATCGCGCTTACGTCCAATCCCGGACCCGGTGCGCCTGGCAGGCCGGTGCCGGCAATCCGGTCGATGCTGTCCAATATCGGGAAGGTGTCGATTCCGCCGTAGCCGGTCAGCAGCTTGCCATCTTCCGATGTGCAGGCGTAGCCCGGGTTTGTGATGACCAGCCGTTTCCCATTGATCGTGCAGGTCATGCGGCCGGCGCGCAGAATGCCGACGGTCTGGCCGGCTGCCACCAGCACTTCGATGATGCCGCCTCTGGCTCCGAGCACCATATGCGGCGTCGCAACCTGCATGACGCCGCCTTTCGAAACCTGGCCGCCATAGAACCGGGCCAGGCCGCTGTTCATCCCGATGTCGATCTTTCCCGATCCGGAGCCCGGATTGTAGACGAATTCATCGATCGTCAGGCTGGTGTTCGGACCAATCTTGGCGCTCGATTCATCCCGGAACACCAGCATTCCAAGACCGGTGGGATTGCTGCGCAGCTGGTCGCCGAGTTCGACGCCGGCACCAACGTTCATTGTCCCGCCGTTGTTGCGGACGATGTTGGTCTGATAGGCCGTCATCGACCCGACCGTCTCAGCGGCGGATGGTGCCGCGAAGGCAAGGCAGGCGATAAAAATGGCGATCTGACGGTACGGGGTCCTCATCGCGGCCTCTTTCAATTGAGCGTCAACGTATAGCTCATGAGCATTTCGAACGATTTTCGGTCGCGGCTGGCGATGTCGAAGTTGGTTTCGCGATAGGCGAGATCGACGCTGATCTTCTGCGCCTCCGTCAGCTGAAAATCGCTTTCCGAGGCAATGCGCCAGAAGTCGCTCTTGATACTTGTGCCGATGCCGATGGACAGATCGGGAGCGTCGCTATGTCCGGCCGAGAAAGCGACCTGGTGCGACCATGCGAAAAGATCCGGTACGTTCATCAACAGGCCGCCATAGCGGACCTCGCCCGTGTAGCTGCGGCCGATTTCAGATCCGGAGGCGAAGTCATTCGAGCCGACAAAGCGCAGTCCGAGCGCCTGGCCATTGCGGAAGCGGTAGCTGCCGCCTGCCTCATAGAAAAGCCTGCTATCGGCGAAAATGCCTTGCGAGGCGCCTAGATCGATGTAGCCGCCACCGGCGAAGAGCGTCGTCTCGACCGTCGGGCGCACAAGAAAGCGCCCACTGACGCCGATGCCGGTTTCCTGGATATCGCTGTCGAAGCGATCCGTAACTGTGAACGCGGAAAGCAGCAGGCGCAGCGAATCGATCCCACTGTTGGGTAATCCCTTGTCCCAGGTGATCGCGGCGTTGCCGTGGATGAAGGTCTCCTTGCCACCCGGAACCGACAGGTCTGGCGTGAAAAAGCGCTGTGTCGCCGTCAATGACCCCGAAAGAACGAGAGCGTCGGCACTTGGCGTGCCGAGGTCCCATCGGACAAAGCCTTCCGCCCGCCCATAGGGCGAGACGAAGCTGTCGTCGTCCTGCGCCCCGCCGGGCTCAAAATCGGTAAATGCGCTGAACACGCCGCCGGTCAGGGCGAGTTCCCAGGTGACGCCACGCAACGCGCGCTCGATGCGGGCGAGCAGGCGAACAGCTTCCTGCTGCTCACTTGCGGTCAGGCCGCCGACTTCCATGCCGTACTGCACCTGCCGCCGAGCCAATTCATAGGAGCCGACATGATAGTACAACCGGCTGGCCGCCAGCCGGGCGCGCGCATCGCGGGGATATTTGATCAAATACTGCTCGATTGACGAGATCGCCTGATCGTACTGCCCGGCGTTAACGGCAACCGTGACGAATTGGGCGAGCGTTCCGTTGTCGGCCGGACTGGCGATGCGGGCTGAAAAAGCATCGTCATAGGCCGAAAAAAGACCCTGCGCGCCGGCCGGCAATTCGCCGGTACAAAGCAGCGCTGCGGCGCAGCCGACGATCGTCCGAAACGAAGATTGCATGCCGAGAACCCACCCCAAACCCGACTAGTGCGAACGATTTAGCACGACTACAAGAAAAAGGCGACTGACCTGTGACGAAATCGTCCGAGTTTTCAGCAGCTGTTGCAGGCGCGCAACAAACAATCGGGTTAATTCACATTTCGGCTGCGCTGGTTGCCAGAACATCTTCGCAGCGTTGCTGTATTGGCCGAAGTATTCGATAGCGGTATAAACTAACAAAACTCATCTCCGGATAGCGAATCTAGCGTTCTTCAAGATCAATATAGTTCGCGTGATTCTGCGCGCATTTGGTCGCTGCCTGACCCATCGATGTCACATATGGCTCATCCGAAGGTCTTCCGTCGCATTGCGGAGGCGATCGGAGAGCTGGCGGGCAATGCTTCTCAACACGGCTTGCGCGATATGCGGCCTGGCCTTTGATATCTTGTTGGCGGCCGACGAGGTCAGCTCATAGGCAACAACGTCCTCGTCCGCGATGACGTCGGTCGAGCGCGGTCGCTCAGTCAGGAAGCCCATTTCCCCCACAGTACATCCAGCCCCGATGCTCGCCAGCCGCCGCCGTCCGCCAGGCGCATCAACCCAGACGCTGATACAGCCGCGCGTCAGCATCCACAGTCGGTCGGCCTGATCGCCAGCGCGGCACAGCACGGCGCCTTTGGGGAACTCGACGCGGTCGAGATAGCTCATCAGCATCTTCAGATCTTCCGGCGCCATGGTCATGCCGAAATCGGTGCGCTCGAGCGGCACCTCTATCACCGAGCGGGCAGTACTGTCCGTGCGCTCGACGATTTCCTCCTCGAAGCGCTCCAGCGCTGCCTCGAGATCGGGGTAGATGTTGGGCCCATCGCTTTGTGACGTAAACTCCTCCAGGGCCTCGGCATCCCTGAAATCACTGAAGAACAATCGCTGACCACGCCGGGCGCTGCGAGCGGAGATCTGCTGCAAGGTCAATGCGCCGGAGGCGTCGACGTCGCTGACGGCGCGGAAATCGAGAATGATCACTCGCACCACGCTGGGCAGCCGGTCAATTTCCTCCGCGAGCTCATCGGCATTGCCAAAGAATAGCACGCCCTGCAACTCGAGGACTGCCAGCTCGCGCTCGTGAATCGCCAGCAACTCGGTCTGAGCAGTGGAGCGAATGCGCCTGGAACGCGTCTTGCCGACGATCTCCTTGCGCCGCACCACCGGTCGGCTCATTTCGATCATGAAGACAATGCAGGCCAGCGCCACGCCGACCACGGCGCCGATAACGGGTTGGCCAAGGACTGTGGCGAGCGCCACAGCGGCGACCACGGCCATATTGCGCCGTGCCTGGCTGCGGCCCACCGCGCTGTCGCCGAGAAGTGCCTGCCGCGCCGTCCGCAGTGCCCAACGGTCGATGGTATTGATGCCGACGAAGACCAGAATGGCGGACAGCACAACCAGCGGCATCGAGAAGATCAGATTCGGGAACGCAAGGATGGCCGCAAGCAGCACCGCCCGGCTCGCAAACGTCGAGGTGCGCATGCGCCCGCCGGCACGGTAGTTGGCGGCGGTCAGCGCGGCCGACGTGGATACGAACAGCCCGCCCATCATGGGAGAGACAAGATTGGCCATGCCCAGCCCGACAAGGGCGCGGTCCTGGCCGACCTGAATGTCGGCCAGATTGCGCGCAGTGCGCAGGGTAAAGACGGTGTCGAGCGTTCCCACGATCGCCAAGGTCAACGAGCCCGCAATCAGGGTCCACCAGATATGTTTCAGCCCCAGCCGGAGCGTTGAGGCAGCCTCGATCATGCTTACCGGTGCCCAGCCCTCTATATCGATCGATCCGATAACGGGCCCGAGCTCAATGTCGGGCGCCCACAGACGGGCAGCATGGTAGATTACATAGCCGATGATCAGGCCGGCAAGCAGCGCCGGAACTTTGGGCGCATGCCGCGTGATCATCGCCATGACCGCGATCAGCGCAAGACCGAATGGAAGTCTTGTGATCGTCGCCAGGCTGAAATCCGCCGCCATGATGCCGCTCCAGGAGGAAACTGCGAAAGCATCGGCGTCTGGCTCTTGATGACCAGGATTCCGACGCCCGAGACGAACCCGGCGACAACCGGATGGGGGGCAAGCTTGACAATCCGGGCGAGACCGGTTGCGCCGATAAGCATCATCCACAGGCCGGTCAGCATCACGTAGCCGACGAAGGCAAGCAGCGCTTGGGTCGTGTTGCCGTCGAGAGCGACGAGCAGGGATCCTAGCAGGCTGGCCTGGATCAGCGAATTACTGGGCATGGTCGTCACGAAGCACGACCGTTGAAATGCGGACGCGACAACGCCGCCGACAATGGCAGCGATGACGCCGGCAAGCGCGCCTTCCGCCACCCGATCTGCGCCGAGCGGCGATAGGGCAAGGACGCCGGAGGAGACGCACATCGGCAGCGCTACGCCCGCGGTCGTCACACCCGCGGTGAGTTCCTGGGCCAGAAAGCCCATGCCTGCGCTTAAATTACGCGCAAAATCCGTCTGTATCGCAACCTGCTCAGTCACGGTGGTTCAAAGCTCCAAAAATCCAACGGTGATGATCCCGCCGACCGCGTCCTGTGCAGGACGCGCATCGGCGGACAGGCCAAAACTACAGCACGAGCATGGTGGCGAGCCCAAGCATCAGGCCCATGCCTACGATATCGGTGACGGTGGTAAGAAAGATCGCCGAAGCGACCGCCGGATCGGCGCCGACCCGGCGCAGGCCCAACGGGATCAGCACGCCGGAGATTCCGGACATGAGGCACGATCCGGACATGGCAAGCAGGATCACAAGTGCCAGCATGGGCGCCTGGGCCGCCGACTCCGGTTGCCGCGAGGCGTAGAACCACATCGCCGCAGCCGCCACAAGGCCGACGAGCACGCCGTTGGCGATCCCGAGCGCGCCCTCCCTCATCACCAGGTGCAGCTTCGGTCGTTTGTCCACATCCCCCAGGGCAAGGCCACGCAGCGTCATAGCCAGTGCCTGGCAGCCGGTGTTTCCGCTCTGCCCGGCCAAGACCGGGAGGAACGCCGCCAGGGCGACGATCTTCTCGATCGTGCCTGTGAATGAACTGACCACGAAAGCGGCCATGAAGGCCGTCAGCAGGTTCAGCTGCAGCCACGGATGACGCTTCAGGAAGGCTGAAAACAGCGGCGTAAAAGAACGCTCCTCTTTCTGGACACCCACCATTTGGCCAGACTGGGCGGAAATCTCGATGATTTGCTGCTCGAACAGCCGCCAGCCGCGAACCTGCCCGAGCAGCCGGTTGTCCGCGTCCACCACGGGATAGACAGGGTAGTGCCGGCGTACCGCTGCCTTGCATGCGTCGCTCAAGGACAGTCCGACGGGGAGGGCGAACGGCTTTGGCAGCATGATCTGATCCACCGTGGCGTCCGCTTCGCTCAGCATCAGATCGCGCAGGACCACGAGGCCAACCAGTTTGTCGCCCTCGTCGGTGACATAGAGATAAGTGAGCTCGGTCGGCACCTGGGTGCGTCTGACGGCCTCCACTGCGGCGGCTACCGTCGTGCCGACAGGAACGCTGGCGGGAATCGGGTCCATCAGCTCGACGAGCGACTCGGGCATCGCGAGGTCCTTGCCATCGCCGTGAGGCTTGATAGGCCGCATGTGCGGCGGCAAATGCTCCGCCACCTTACGGGCGTGCCGGTCCGGCAACAACTTTAGTGTATCCCGAATGAACTCGGGAGACTCTCGGGCCAGCAATACCGCCGCGTCATCAGGTGCTCGAGCACGCAGCGTGCGCACCAGCTTCTCAACGTCGTTCTCTTCCTTCACCTGTTCCCCCAATTGCGAGTGTCTTGCCTCTGACGGTATGACACGAATCTGATCGCTCCGCCCTGGCGCAGTGGCCTAAGCGCCTCGATCCGGGAATCTTCGCCTTCTCCAGGCGCCGAGTAGACCCTACCCAGACAAATCTGAGCCATTGCGGTGCATACAGGCGGGCTGTAACCTCTGCGTGTCGCCGAGAATTCAACGTGTTGCGAACTTCACCGATCTTTTCGTGGGCTCTGCGAGCACGCCGCACCAATGAAACTTAAAACCCGGAAACTCTGCAGAGGCAGGGCCTCTCTGGCGTTCGGATGATTTGCCTCATGCGGCGCATCTTGCCAGTACCACCAGCTCTGAGGCTGATGAATTCGCCAGGATGACAGGATGATTTGCTTGAAACCGTAATAGTTTAGCCTGAGAAAGGTTCTCTGTATGAAGTCTGTTCGGAACGAGAGGTGCTCTTGAGAGCTTGCAGGTCCGGGGCAGGCAGCCTGCTTCGTGAGACTCGACGTCGCTTCGGTCCGATCCGCGTTAATGTAGGCCTACTGATCACAGCGGTAGACCGCTCGATCGCACCTGGGGGCGAACGAAGACTCGTTTCGAGAGTGGCATCGGTTCAGCAATTGCCATCTCACCTAGCAGTGATACGGACCGGCTGGGACTCCTGGCCGCCCGTCATCGGGGGATGCATATGAGCAACATTATCGCCACAGGTTTTAACTCAATCTCCCCCAATGGCGGGTTGGAGAGCATTGAAGCGGACCTTCGCAGCTTTGCTGATATGGGCGTCGAGGCCGTCGAACTGGGCCTGACGACCCTCGATCTCATAGCGGGTGGCCGTATAGTCCCTGAAAGAGCCGAGAGGCTTATCGCACTGACGAGGCAGTTCGATTTCCGCTATACGGTTCACGGCGTCGTCTCATCGAACCTCATGGACCCTGCGGTCTGCCGCTACCAGATCGATGCCGCCAAGGCCTTGGTCGAACTCTGCGATCGGATCGATGCCCGTGTCCTTGTCCAGCATAGCGGCTTTTCGCCAACCAGGTTCTCGATGGTCCGGTTTCGAGGAACGCGAACGCGAAGCGATGTTCGAGTTCGCCGAGTTCTGCAAGCCCTATGGTGTGCGCATCGCCTTCGAGAACCTCTTCGCCATGGACCCCGGGTCAGTGCCAGCAGAGCCCGGCCGAGGTGGCGCAGACGGTAAAGGCGGTTAGCCATCCGAACCTGGTGGCGCTCATCGATTTCAGTCACGCTTATATCGAGTCCGCCCGTGGTGGCCTGAACTTCCGCGCTCAATTGCGGGCCACGGCGCCGGTCGCGGGGCACCTGCATGTCCATGATTCCTTCGGGCGCCCGAAGGGCCTCCATCGAATTTACCTGCCGCAGGAGGATGCAGCGCTAGTCTAGGTCTAGGCGACCTGCACTTACCCCTCGGTTGGGGCGATATCGAATGGGATGACATCTTCAGCGAACTGATATTCTTGCCCGGGACGTGAGCGGGGAGCGGCGGAGTAAAGGTCGAGAATCCGCCGCTATGGTTTAGCCAATGTCGGCCAGAGCTGCTGAATTCGCTGGCAGCGAGCCGTTCCGCATTGGCAAGATCGATTGTAACGATACTTGTCGATCTTGTTTCGATGAGATTGTGAGAAGAGTGCGCCTGCCGGTCTACGATACGATGGGCAGCATTAGGTTTGATCTATCGTTGGCGGCCGAGCGCGGGGGCAGGGGCCGGAAACGTGCCAATCACCCACAGTTGGCCAGCCGGGCCGTCGACTGATTTTTGCTCCATGTAATCGTATGCGTGCTCGCCAACTCGATACCTTGGCGGCGTCCGCCAGCTCGCTCTGACTATTCCCTTTCCTTCGCACTTATCTTGATTCCCCGCCGTTCTGCGTACTCGATTAATGCGAGTTCTATCACCGAGGTGATAGAACGCCGCTCCGCTTCTGCAAGTTGTTGTGCCAACGCCAACACCGGCGGATCAAGGCGGGTGGTGAACGGCTTTTTTGTCATTTTCGCTCTGGGGCTTGATATTCAGTTTCAAAAGGCGCATAAATATGCACGTGCATTGCACTTGCATCGCAAGTGCGGCGGCTGGCCAGAGTGCGCCAACACCCCAGTCAGCCTGACCACAGCCCAACCTGACTGGAGCTCGGATCATGGCTGATTCCGACAATATCATGACTCTGCCTTACGTCACCCGCAGGCGAGTGCTTGCGGGAACGATCGTAGCCACCTCCGCGTGGACGCTCGAAGGCAACGCGTCCGTAAGCGGCGCCGAAAGCTCGAATGCGCGCTCTGATCCTGCGCTGGCGCTTTGGCGGGAATGGGAGAGAGTCCGCAAACAGACCGAACGGCATTGCCGCGAGCAGCAGCGCCTTGAGACAAGGCTTGTCGAGAGCGTCGGCTTTCCTTGTGCGACCGTGCGCCTAGCCGAGGGTGAGCAGGTGACGGTCCATTCGATCGAGATGCTCAATGAACTGCTCGGCAAAGCGCCGGATATGGCGGCTCTCCGCGATAGGGCCGAAGCTGATTTCGCGGCGCATCAGGCACGCTGGGATGCGGCCGCGGAGGAAATTGGCTATACCGCCGCCTTCAGCGCTGAGCGCCAGGCAGGCGAGAAAATGCAAGATCTGCTGCAAGCGTTCTCAGCGACTCCCGCCACCACTATCGCCGGTGTGGCAGGCAAGCTCGATGCCGTATTACGCGAGGGCGAGGCATGGGAGGAATGCTCCGAATTTCCTTGGGCGCAAATCCGTTCAGCGCTCAGCGACCTGATGCGCATCGCCGAAGGCTTTGGTGCTGACCGGATGCGGCGCCGAAGGATCCGTCACCACCAAGCTGAAACTCTCCGCCATTCCCGATGACCGTCCGGTCAAGATCACGGTCGAACTGCCCCGGAGCCGTACATCGCGATCTGGTCGCCCATGCTGAATTGCTCGGTCTGCGAGACCGGACAGGTAGTTGCCGATCCGGCAAAGCTGATAGGGCCGATGCTGATCCGGTTCATGACAAGACGGGGCGTTTATCAGAACCCGGCGAAGCCTGAAGCCGGGATAAGTGTTCCAGGTTTATGCCGGTCGGACGGCCGTCAGAAGGAATACCGATCACGCGGGAACTCGATGAAGATCGGCAGGGCAGGATTGCCGTTGTCCGGGCAGATGCCAACCGCGCTCCTGAAAGTGCCGTCTGCCGTAAGCTGCGGATCTGGGGCAAGCCAATCCAGATCTGCAACTTTGCCCGTTGGCGGTGATCGATATCGGCGCGCCGGGCCGCGCGCAGAGAGCTGCCTTCCTCGGCGACCTCAAGGAAAATCCGGTGCTTTAACAAAGACAGAGCGGCGGACCGGCTCGATGAGAAGGTCCGCCGTTCTGGGTCGTTCAGATCACAAGAAACGAACCTGCTGCAAGCGACAGACCTGGAGAAAGCGTGGCGAACTGTATTTGAGCTGCGCCTCCGATCCCGTCGCTGTCGAAAGAGAGCGCTCCGGTTGAGCTGTTGTAGATGATATGGTCGGAGCTATCATGCGCGGTCGTACCAGCAAAGAAAGCATCGGATGAAAGGCCACCCAACTTAAGCCCGGCAAAAACGGCGTCATCGAGGTGGATCTTGTCCTGGAGCTTGTTGAAGTCGGTGACCTTGTCGATATTGCCGGCTCCAAGAGCGCTATTGAACACGAATGCATCATTGCCTCCGTTACCGGTCAAGATGTCGGCACCCCGTCCGCCATTGATGACATTGGCGCCGGCATTACCCACGATCGTCTGAGCGAATTCGTTGCCGGTGAGATTGATTACAGTTGTGCCGGACGGGTTGCTGGTGGCGAGAATCTCGACCTGCGAGCCGGCCGAAAGGGTGTGGCTCACCGAGGCGAGCACTTTGTCGGCGCCCGCATTCATCGCTTCGTGCACCCTGTCGCCGGCGTTGTCGACAAAGTAGGTGTCGTTGCCGCGATAGCCGACCATGATATCGGCGCCTCCGCCACCATCAATGACGTTGGCGCCCGAATTGCCCCTGACTGTCTGGGCGAACGCATTACCAGTGAGGTTGATTGCCGTCGTGGCAGAAGGATTGTTGGTTGCGAGAAGCTCCACCGATGAGGCAGCCGAAAGGGCATAACTCACCGTACTGAGCAGCCTGTCGGCGCCTCCGCCCACCACTTCATTTATCCTGTCTCCGGCATTGTCAACATAATAGATGTCGTTGCCGCCATAGCCGGTCATGGTGTCGGCGCCGCCGAGGCCGTTGATGACATTGGCGCCGGCATTGCCCTGGATGGTCTGGGTGAACTCGTTGCCTGTGAGGTTGATTGCCGTCGTGCCGGACGGGCTGTTGGTGGCGAGAAGTTCGATCTCGGAGCCAGCCGCAAGCGCATGACTTACTGACGCGAGTGCTTTGTCGGTACCGCCGCCCGCCGCCTCGATCTCCTTATCGCGGACATCATCGACATAATAGGTGTCATTGCCGCCGTAGCCGATCATTGTGTGGCCGCCGGCCCCATGAAACACATCGTCGCCGCTGGTGCCATACAAGGTGTCGCTTGTGTCGACGGGAGGCGGAGTGGTCCCCGTCGTTGCAAGGTTGTGTTCCCGGAAAACGGCCTGCAGTTCCGAAGAGCTCTCCAACGCTGTGTCGCCTCGCTGAGAACCCCAGGCGTATGCGTAGTCGAAGGCGGGTGACGGAACCAGCTTGGCCCAGTGGTCCATCATGGTTTCCATCTGGGTGGCGGTGGGCACGACATATTTGCCACCCATGTCGGTGTTATACTCGCCACCTCCAAACGCCTGGTAGCCCGGAACGATCTGGCTCGTCGGGATGCCCGATGCCTGAGCGGCGGCGACGAATTTGTCGATCATGTTGTAGTCGACCGGGCCATCCGTGCGGACGGGATAGACATCTATGCCGTAGTAATCGATACCCGTATTGGCGGGATTGTACGTGCCCCTAAAATCCGGATTCGCCGACGTCCCCAAGCTCATCATTGTGATGTAGGTCTTGGCGCCTGGAAAATGCTCATGGATCCAGTCGGATTCTGCCTTCAGATTTGCGGCGGAGGCGTAAGTACCCCATTGGCCGGTGGGATCCGGCTCGTCAACCAGGAAGAACCCAAATACGTTCGGATTGCCTAGGAAAGGTGTAACCTTGTCGATAAAGGATTGTGTTACGCCGTTGGCCTCGTCAAGGTACACCAAGCCTTTCATGCCTTCCGGCAGTTCATTGACCTGCTCAACATATTGCACGCTAGCCAGATTGAATCCGGCCTTTGCAATGTCCGTGCCGGATCCACCCGACGTATAATGGAGAGTCGCCATCCATAATCCCTCATTTTGATTCGATAGCGCCCCGCGGATGTCTGCCTACTAGAAGGTGTATATTAGCGCCAAATCACATACCTGCACGCCTTGATAGAATGATTGATCGGCGGCTGGATTGTCACATTGCTGAAAAAACGTACTTCGAATAGATGGCGGGCGAGGATAAATGGATAGTTGACTGTGGATGAGTTCGTAGCTGTGATGCAGAACGTAATTTGTGGTGTTAGAGTAATTGCATCATGATTAATTTGAGATGGGTTATTTATGAAATAATTTGTAGAAAAGTTTTGAATTTTTTAGCAACCCTTATTGATGGCTGGCGACTATGATAAAGGAACATAAGGTAGCTGTACTGTGCTACGGCAGGATCTCCCATACAAATATAATATCTTGGCTTGTGAAAGTCTCAATATACAACAGGCAGGACGCCAAATCATAGTCAGAAAACGGCTTTCTTCCACAACGGGCATTTGACTGCGGCCGGTACAGCCGATGTTAAGCTAAGATGCAAGCCGGATCATGTTCTCCGTCGGTGACACTAATTTATTGTGGAAAAATACTGGGCCGGTGCTAGCCCGCGAAGAGATCAGCCGCAACTGAGATTGCGAAGCGGGATGGTCAAGTTGCTGTTAGTGCGTGAGGGCGTGCCCTAACCCGGTGACCAATTTTCCATCGTGCGGCAATTCCGATTCGACGCCGGGCAACATTGGCTGAGTGAACTTAAGTGCGATTCAGAATTTTCAAAGAGTGATTGGGGTACCGATTGAACCCCCCGACGAGCAATGGTACTCAGCTCGCTCCGCATGGGCAGACTAAAAATATCCTGACTTCATCTACCACGCCGTTGAGAGGATTTCGCTTGCCAATCTTGGTCACAGGTGCAGCTGGTTTTATTGGAAGCTATGTTTGTCTCAACCTTCTGGAACGTGGTGACAGCGTAGTGGGTGTCGACAATTTGAATGACTACTATGATCCGAGATTGAAGAGAGCTCGGCTGGCGCGCCTGCTCGGACGGCGAGGTTTTTCCTTTCTAGAGATTGATATAGCTGATCCGATGGGGCTCGCGAGAGCCCTAAACGGGCAGAACATAAATAAAGTCGTTCATCTCGCGGCACAGGCTGGGGTGCGTTATTCGTTAGAAAACCCACGAGCCTACATCCGGTCCAACATCGCCGGTCATCTTGAGGTCCTAGAATTTTGTCGTGGCTGCCCCGGCTTTGAGCATTTGGTCTATGCCTCATCGAGCTCCGTTTATGGAGGCAACCAAAAAGTGCCTTTCAGCGAGAACGACCGGGTGGACCATCCGGTGTCACTGTACGCGGCCACGAAAAAGTCGGATGAATTGATGAGCTACACGTATGCCCATTTGTTTGGCCTGCCTCAGACCGGTCTGCGATTCTTCACGGTCTATGGTCCCTTCGGCCGGCCGGATATGGCCTATTGGATGTTCACCAAGGCCATGCTTGAAGGCAAGGCGATCCGCGTGTTCAACAACGGCGAGATGTGGCGCGATTTTACATACATAGACGATGTAGTGGAAGCCGTTGTTGCGGTGCTCGATAAGCCGCCGGTAACGTACGTTCCGCCCAGCAAGCTCTACAATGTGGGGAACAACCAACCAGCTCGACTGGACGACTTCGTTGATGTTTTGGAGAAGCTGTTAGGCGTAAAGGCAAACCGCCAATCCGTGGCGATGCAGCCCGGCGATGTGGTGCAGACCTTCGCCGACATGACATTGATGGAACACGACTTCGGTTTCAAACCGCGAACGTCACTGGAAGTCGGCTTGGGCAGGTTTGTAGACTGGTATAAATCGGAATGGATAGCCAATACACGCGCAACGTGACGATGAGGTCGAAAACGTTTAAGCGGATAGGACGCGACGCGCCAGATTAGGGCCAGCGCTCCCATACCACGAGGCTACGGACACGGCTTATAATGTCCACCGGATTGGTCTGGCTGGCCGCACAAAATTCCTTGGCTTATGAGTTGTTCGGCGAGATCGGCTCCGTCTTTGGTGAAACATTGGGCCACGATAAAGTTGTTCAGCCTTGACGCGACAAGACCGTCACAGGGCGTGCCAAGCCCTACTGGTTTGCATGTGACCATCTGAGGCGGGAACCGATCGCTTGCCGCTTCGGATACAAGGGCAGTCATTTGGGCAGGTTTCGTGAAAGTTGCTCCGCACAAGATCACGTGGTTTGCCGCGACAGTAATATCTCTAATGTCTTTTATCACCAGCGTGCCGCTAAAAGCTTTAGGCCCGTCGGCCATGACCGGCGGAGAACGCTTTTGATCGTTCACTTGCAGCAGGGTGAGGATGCCGCACATAAACAGCGCCAAAAACATAGCTAAAGTAGCAAACAAGCGCCAAGACATACCCGTTCTGATCCCGTTGATAACTTAAGAGGATTTAATTACCTATCGCGCCAAGCAGAAGTAACAAGGATCCTCGGCAAGTCTCCCTGAGCTGCCCGGAAATTCGCGTGAATACTCGGTTGTCAGCGCGCCATCCCCAACAAGCTTGGGATTGCCTACTCCCAGGGGACTGAGCCACACACAGATGTCAAGTGGCCCGCCCAACGAACGAACTGGCACAGCTGACCGCCACCAGACCGCATCCAATGCCAACGCAATCGGCGGCCAAGTCAAGTCCGTCCAAATCGCGCCTTATGAAGGCCGATCCTTGAACGAGCTCTATCGCAGCGCCAACCAAGGCGAGGAAAAGTATCAAGTTCGGTTTGCGTTCGGGCCGAGACTGCCAACGAATGTCAGAACGGCGCGGGCCGAACCTGTAGATAAACCCAGCTCGGAGGTGTCGCGCCGCGTCCACCACGATGTCGGGGCGAGCCACTACCGCTCGTGAAGGCCACATTCGGCACCGCAACCACGACCAGTCAAGGACCTCAGAACCGCGATTGGGCAGAGAACGGTCTCCTACGCGCCCTTACTTCACCATCTCTCAATCGCACACTCCTGTGAGCGCGTCTCTCCAGAATTAACACCATTGCCCTTCTTCAGAGATGTGACAGTTCATCCCAGATATCCCTTCCTCGACAAGGACCACGCTCTGCTACCCATGTCTTCGGGTCTGACACAGAATGGACCCCGTTTGCGTTTGGCTGGGGCGCCAGGATTCGAACCTGGGAATGTCGGTACCAAAAACCGATGCCTTACCACTTGGCGACGCCCCAACAGCCGGAGCGTGCCCGCTGTGCGCGCGGCCTTATAGGACGACCCGAGGGAAAGCTCAATGCCGACACATCGACTATGTGCGACCGATTCACCGGCTTTGCAATCGTCAGCTTGAACGGGCCTATTCACCCCACACGGCCACTTCATTGCCCGCTGAGTCGAGGAAATGGAACGGCCTGGCGCCGGCAAGTGAAAAGATCGGCCTGACGAATGGTGCCGCCGGCATTCTCAACGGCGCTCAATGTTTCCTCAGCCTTTCGGAATAGCACACGTGAGCGGCTTCGCCGGCAGATACTGGCCGTCCGCCTGAAGACCGCCGTCCAGCCCTTCGGTATAGGCTGAATAACCGGAATTGGTGAGCAGCGACGAGAAGGCCGCGCTGCAGAAGGCCTCCACACCGTCTAATGTTCCGCCCGTCATCGGCATTTCCAGATAGTCGAGCTCTCCGGTCGTTCTCATCGTTCTCATTATGTTCCGCGCGGCAAAGCGTTCCAAAAAGCAAGTCTTTCCGCCGCCGCTTCTCCTTAATCGATTGTAGAGGCCGGCTGGCTCGGTCGATGCCTTGCCTTTCGCACTGCAGCATCATATCGCTCGATTTGCCAATATTTCCAATCTCCTGCACCGGAGAACAAGCATGACCAAATGGGTCTACACCTTTGGCGACGGCGCCGCGGAAGGCCGTGCCGGCGACCGCAATCTGCTCGGCGGCAAGGGCGCCAACCTTGCCGAAATGTGCAGCCTGGGCCTGCCGGTGCCGCCGGGCTTCACCATCACCACCGAAGTCTGCAACGCCTATTACGCCAACGACCACACCTATCCGGCCTCGCTGGAGGCGGATGTTGCGGTCGCCCTCGATCACATCGGCCGACTGACCGGGCGCCGTTTCGGCGATCCGTCGAAACTGCTTTTGGTTTCGGTGCGCTCCGGTGCCCGCGCTTCCATGCCCGGCATGATGGACACCGTGCTCAATCTCGGCCTCAACGACGAAACGGTCGAAGCCCTGGCCGCCGATTCAGGCGATCCGCGCTTCGCCTATGACAGCTACCGCCGTTTCATCCAGATGTATTCCGATGTCGTCATGGGTCTCGACCATGAGGTGTTCGAGGAAATCCTCGAGGACCAGAAGGGCGGCCTCGGCCGCGATCTCGACACCGAGCTGACAGCCATCGAATGGCAAGGCGTAATCGCGCTCTACAAGGCCAAGGTCGAGGAGGAACTCGGCAAGCCCTTTCCACAGAATCCGAACGAGCAGCTCTGGGGCGCCATCGGCGCGGTGTTTTCCAGCTGGATGAACAACCGCGCGATCACCTACCGGCGCCTGCACGACATTCCCGAAAGCTGGGGCACGGCGGTCAACGTACAGGCCATGGTCTTCGGCAATATGGGCAACACCTCGGCCACCGGCGTTGCCTTCACCCGCAATCCGTCGACCGGTGAAAAGCAGCTCTATGGCGAGTTCCTGGTCAATGCGCAGGGCGAGGATGTCGTTGCCGGCATCCGCACGCCGCAGAACATCACCGAGGCGGCGCGCATTGCCGCCGGCTCCGACAAGCCGTCGCTGCAGAAACTGATGCCGGATGCCTTCCAGGCTTTCGTCAGTATCTCCGACCGCCTGGAAAAACATTACCGCGACATGCAGGATCTCGAATTCACCATCGAGCGCGGCAAATTGTGGATGCTGCAGACCAGGTCCGGCAAGCGCACCGCCAAGGCGGCGCTGAAGATTGCCGTCGACATGGCCAGGGATGGACTGATTTCGAAGGAAGAGGCCGTCGCCCGCATCGATCCGGCCTCGCTCGACCAGTTGCTGCATCCGACAATCGATCCAAAAGCGGCGCGCGACATTATCGGCGTCGGCCTGCCGGCCTCGCCGGGCGCTGCGACTGGCGAGATCGTGTTTTCATCGAACGACGCGGAGGAGGCCAAGACGCAAGGTCGCAAGGCGATCCTGGTGCGCATCGAGACCAGCCCCGAAGACATCCATGGCATGCACGCGGCCGAAGGCATCCTGACGACGCGCGGCGGCATGACCAGCCACGCCGCCGTGGTGGCGCGGGGCATGGGCAAGCCTTGCGTTTCGGGCGCCGGCTCGCTGCGCGTCGACTACAAGGCCGGCACGCTGATGGCGATGGGCGCAACCTTCCGCAAGGGCGATATCATCACCATCGACGGCGGCAACGGCCAGGTACTGAAGGGCGTCGTACCGATGCTGCAGCCTGAACTCTCGGGCGATTTCGCCGCCATCATGGAATGGGCCGACGGCGCGCGCCGCATGAAGGTGCGCACCAACGCCGAGACGCCGCTCGATGCCCGCATGGCGCGGTCCTTCGGCGCCGAAGGCATCGGGCTTTGCCGCACCGAGCACATGTTCTTCGACGGCGACCGCATCATTGCCATGCGCGAGATGATCCTGGCCGATACGGAAAAGGACCGGCGAACGGCGCTGGCCAAGCTGTTGCCGATGCAGCGCTCGGATTTCCTCGAACTGTTCGAGATCATGGCTGGCCTGCCGGTAACGATCCGCCTGCTCGATCCGCCGCTGCACGAATTCCTGCCCAAAACGGAGGAGGAGGTGGCCGAGGTCGCCGCCGCCATGAACGTATCGCCGGACAAGCTCCGGCGGCGCACCGAAGCGCTGCACGAGTTCAATCCGATGCTCGGCCATCGCGGCTGCCGGCTTGCCGTCTCCTATCCCGAAATCGCCGAGATGCAGGCGCGCGCCATTTTCGAGGCGGCCGTCGAGGCCGGCAGGAAGGCCGGCGCGCTGGTGGTGCCGGAGATCATGGTACCGTTGGTCGGGCTGGTGAAGGAGCTCGACTTCGTCAAGGCGCGCATCGATGCCGTCGCCAAAAGCGTCATGCAGGAGACCGGCGTCAAGATCGATTACCTCACCGGCACGATGATCGAGCTGCCGCGCGCCGCGATCCGCGCTCACGTCATCGCCGAGGCGGCCGAATTCTTCTCCTTCGGCACCAACGATTTGACTCAGACCACCTTCGGTATCTCGCGCGACGATGCGGCTTCGTTCCTCGAGACCTACCGGCAAAAAGGCATCATCGAGCAGGATCCATTCGTATCGCTCGACATAGAGGGCGTCGGCGAACTGGTGCGGATGGCGGCCGAGAAGGGCAGGGCGACGCGGCCCGACATCAAGCTCGGCATTTGCGGCGAACATGGCGGCGACCCGGCCTCGATCCATTTCTGCGAGAAGGTCGGCCTCGACTACGTCTCGTGCTCGCCCTACCGCGTGCCGATCGCCAGGCTGGCCGCCGCGCAAGCGGCGGTGCAAGCTGCGAAAGCCGGAGCGTGAATAGATCCCGACCGAAGATTCCTCCGCGCAGCAAGGAAGGTTGATGTTTTCGACCCGCCGTGTGAAATGGCCGCGGGATGGTGCATATGCCTGATGATGAACAAACCGCTGCGGCGCGCTGGTCGGTGAAGTCCGAGCTCCGCGCCGTCGGTCGCGACAAGCCGCTGCTGCTGGTGCTGGCGGCGATCCTCTGCCTTTATTGTGCGTTTATCGCCGGACCGATCGTCTATGCGGTGCTGGCCATCAACGGCATTGCGGATTTCTTCAAATAGAGCCGGTTCCGGCGATCTCGCGCCGGTCCGGCGCGCTGCGTCTACCGACCCCGAAATTGCTCGGCCTGGATGAAATTGCTTAGCCGGGATGAAACTGTTACGACTATCGTTCGTACCTGGAGGGGTGCGGGAGGACACGTGACGATAAGAATCAGGCTTCCTGGCGGGACTTTGAAGATCAAGAAAAGGGACGAGCTGCGGCGGCGCGAGCAGAAGCGCGAGGTGCCGGTTTGGCAGGTCGGCAATTACTTCGTCATCTGGTGGCCGAGCGGCATGCCCGATTGTCCATCCTCGCCCAACAAGTCCTCGCCCAGGAAAAAGCCCCCGCACCCGACTATCCCGACTGGGCACTGATGCCTCGGTGCTGGATCAGCAACCACCGTGCGCGCCAAAACTTCCGAGACCGCTCGATAAATCCCAGAAAAAGTCAGCGGTCAGGCGTTGACACTTCCGTCACGAAAGGCGATGCTGCATTGCACAATTTGGGGCGGCGGAAGCGATGGCAGTGCGTATCAGAATGCCGGGCGGCACGCTGAAGGTGAAAGTGTACCGCGAATTGCGCGACCGCGAGCGCGCCCGCCGCATACCCGTCGTCAAGATCGGCCGGGTTTATTTCACCTGGTGGTCGAACCGCCAGCGCCTGATTGACGATCAGTCGCCCGGGTGACGCAGCAATTCTTCCGGCCTGGCATGCGCCTGGGAAGGCCGCGCGGAGCCTCTGCAGGCGAGCTCGCAAAATAAGTTGATGACGCTGCCGTTGACTCTTCCGTGACGGAAGGTCTCTACTTACCGCATTGCACGAAAATTGCTGCGTTGCACAACGGGAGTTGGACCGATGGCAGTGCGTATCAGGTTGCCTGGCGGCACTCTGAAGATGAAGACCTATCGTGAGTTGCGAGCCAGGGAACGCGACCGCCGCGTGCCTGTGATGAAGATGGGCTCGCTGTATTTTGTCTGGTGGTCGAAGTCTCAAGGCCAGGAAAAGCCACAGGGCAACTCTCACTAGTGGGTCATGTAGCTTGATCCCTGGGGGCGCACACAACGGCGGAAGCATCGGGTGGCAATAGTCTTCGTGAGACCGCTTTGACCAATCTTTTGTATGTGTGTTCCACGAAGTGTGCCGCGGGCGGGTGCGAACAAAGCTTGCATCTGACTGCTTGAGATTAATCGGTTGCTGGCACGGTGGACGTGATCCTTCACGTGCCGGTAAAGACGCGAAGCAGGCACTGTTACCTCGCGCTTTGATGGCGCTTTTGGGATCGCCGCGTCGACTTTGATCTGCTCGATCCGGAACAGATGTGCCGCGCAATCGGCTGCGCAGGCTGCAAAGAACGGCCGCGGTATGCGTTGGAATCCACCCAGTATCTGACCTTACCGATTTGTAACCAAATTCACGCGAACGTGCGCGTGACGGCTCCAAATCCCGACATCGTTTCTGCCCAGTTTCCGGCTCCCGAACCCCCGGTGCCAGAAAACAGATGTTGCAGAACCCGCGCACAAACGTCCGCTCGATTCTCATCCTCCAGACGAAATTCATCGGCGATCTTGTCCTCGCCTCCGCGCTCGCCAGTAACCTGCGCCTCCAATATCCAAGGGCCAGGACAGTGTTCCTTTGCGAGGCGAGCTTTGCCAGTTTCCTGGTGGCTCATGGCCTCGCCTCGGACGTGGTGGCTTTCCGGCGCGTACGGATGCGTGGTACCCCTCTGGAGCGAGGCCGCGAGCTTTACGCGATGGTGCTCGCGCTGCGCCGCTTCCGGCTTGACCTGACCATCGACCTGTTCCAAAACCTCACGCATCATCGTCAGGCTCGTCAACGCCAAGACCCGCGTCGGATATGATCCTCCCGAAAAACCGTTGCGCTGGCTGGAACGCCAGCCCGCCAATGTCCTGGCCAAGCCATTTGGCTTTGGCTTTGGTGGCCAGAATTATCTCTACCGCTATCTTTCGCCGCTTGAGGCGCTCGGCGTGGAGTTGCGTGCAGAGGTCCCAACGATTGAGCCGCTGCCTTTGGAGACGGCCAGGGTATTGGCGCTTCTCGACCGGCATCATCTTCGGCGTAACGCCTTCATAGCCGTTCATGCGGGAGCGAGCTTCCGGGGCAGCGATGGCAGCCGGAACGTTTTGCGCTGGCGATCGACGAGATTTCGCGGCAGACCGGTTTGGACTTCCTGCTTGTCGGCGGTCCCGACGAACGGGCATCTGCCGAGCGCATCATCGCCAAGGCCGCTTCGCCGGTCGTCAACGTGGTCGGGCGCTGTCGCTGGCAACGCTGCTGGCGGTCCTCGGCGAGGCACGCCTGTTTCTGGGGAACGAGAGTGGCCCGATGCACATGGCCGCCGCCGCGGGAACGCCGGTTGTCGGCCTCTTCGGCCTGACCGACCCCGTCGTCTGGGGTCCTGTCGGCGTGGCCAGTGTTACGCCGCGGCCCTCCATGCCTTGCGAGTGCATAGCCAGGGACCTCTGCCGCCGTCCCGATCCGAGCAAGGCTTGCTGCTTCTGGCGACTTGAGGTCAAAGCGATGGTCGACGCGGTGCGCGCGATCCTTTCACGTACGGTTAAGGACGTGGAGCACGCATTGTGACCTCGCGCTTGCCAAAGGTCAGGCCGGCGGTCAAATTGCCGCTGCTGACGCTTTTGCAGGGGCATCGTCCCGATTTCCGCCTTGATGCCGGTCTCGGGGTCGCCGCTTCAACTTTGATCCGGCCGACCTGGAAATAATCGATGCGCCTGTTCCAAAAGTATTTTTGCGCCGTTGCGATATCGCTATGGGCTGTTTCTCCTGGCAACGCCCAGTTGCTCGTCGCACCGACGCTGCACATCAAGGCCGAGGCGGGGGGCGGCCGCGTCGCGCTGACGTTCGATGCGTGCGGCGGAAGGACCGACACACGGATTCTCTCGGCCCTGGTGGAAAACAAGATTCCCGCCACCATTTTCGTCACCGGCATCTGGCTGAAGCACAACGCCGCCGCCGTCGAGATCATGCGGGCGCATCCCGAACTGTTTGAATTGGAAAACCATGGCGGCCGCCACGTCCCGGCCGTCGACACGCCGCAAAAGATCTACGGCATTCGCAGTGCCGGCAGCCCGGCGGCCGTGCTGGCCGAGGTCGAATCGGGTGCTGCCGCTCTTGCCGTGATCGGCGAACCGGCGCCGAAATGGTTTCGCGGCGCAACCGCCGAATACAGCCCGTCGGCAATCGCGATGATACGCAAGCTTGGTTTCAAGATCGCCGGATTCTCGATCAACGGCGACGGCGGCTCATTGCTCGGTGCAAAAGAGACCGCCCGGCGCATCGCGGCAGCAAACGACGGCGACGTCATCATCGCTCATATCAACCAGCCAACCCATGCGGCCGGCGACGGCGTAGTGCAGGGGCTTCTGGCGCTGAAGGCCAAGGGCCTCACCTTCGTCCGGCTCGACGATGCCGACGGTGTCGGCAATGAAGGCACCACCGACTGATCAGTCGGGCGTAGCCTCGATGGTCACCTTGCTTGGATAGAACGCGCCGTGATCGCGGATATCCGCCATCTCGTCGAAAGGCCGCTCATAGGCCCACATCGCATCCTTGCCTGCATCGCCGGCGGGCAGCACGCTCCAATAGGTGGCATCGCCCTTGTAGGGGCAATGGGTCGAGTGCTCGGTCTTGCCAAGCTGGTTGAAGTCGATGTCGTCGAACGGAAGGTAGAAAACGGGGGGATAGGGCGATTCGGTCAGCACCTTGACCCTGCTGGACGAGGCGATGACGACATCGCCGGCGCGCACCGTCACTGTGCCCTTGTAAGGCTCGACGGTGATGATCTTGCCCGGATTGCGCTGAAAGCCGGGTGACGGGTTTGCGATCTGGTCCATGTCGAATCTCCTTGCCTCGACCCCAAATGTGTCTGGCAAGCGCGTTGTGCAAGACCTGCCTGCCGCGCCGCCAAAGCGTCGCCCGCGGGGGCAAGTCTCACCTCTTTCTTCCGCTTCGCCGAAAACTCAGGCGGCGGCCTGGAATGCGTCCATCAGCCCAGCATAGGCGGCGGCAATGCCGGCCACCGGATTGGAGCTTTTCGAGGTGGTCTCGACCTTCAGCGCACCACCGCTGGCAGGCAAGGTGAGCAGCAGGAACTGGCGATTGCCGCCATCGCCGACGCAGGCGGCAGCGACGTGCTGGCTTTCGCCCTCGTTCTCGACGCACATCTTGAACAAGAGCTTGCCGCCGACCGCTTCGAGGGCGCCACCAACGACCTCGACGAATTCATCTTCGGAAACGGTTTTGGCGTCGGGCACCAGATCGGCCTGCGCGACATCGGCCGCCACCAGGTCGGCCAGACTTTCGACAAGCGTATTTTCGAGGGCTTTGTCGTCGAGCTGCGCATCCATGCGAACCTCTTTCATTCGCCAATCGCGCCCCGCCTGTTAATCAACGTTAACGCCGAGCATGGCCGGATTGTGGCGAATTTCGCCTCCTTTGGCTCTATGCACCGCTCCAGCCCGGTTCTGGCTGGACAATCCGCCGGTTCGTCCCACAATGGCGCAAAAAAATAACGGGAGGAACAAGATGCTCGGGCTGATGCAGGAATGGCCGCTGCTTTGCCACAAGCTGATCGACAACGCCGAGCGGCAGCACGGCAGCCGCGAGATCGTGTCGCGCTCGATCGAGGGGCCGATCGTGCGCAGCACATATGCCGAAATCCATGCTCGTGCCCTGAAGGTCGCCGAGCGGCTAGAGCGTGACGGTTTCGGGCTTGGCGACCGGATCGCGACCCTGGCCTGGAACACCGCGCGCCACATCGAGGCCTGGTACGGCATCATGGGTGTCGGTGCGATCTATCACACGCTCAACCCGCGGCTCTTTCCCGAGCAGATCACCTGGATCATGAACAATGCCGAGGATAAGGCGATCTTCGTCGACCTGACCTTCCTGCCGCTGCTTGAAAAGGTCGCCGGCGCGGTCAAGTCGCTGAAGCAGGTTATCGTGCTGACCGACAAGGTGCATTTGCCCGAGGCTGCGCTGCCCAATGTCGTTGCCTATGAAGAATGGCTTGCTCAAGCCGACGGCAACTTCGCCTGGAAGACAGTCGATGAAAACACCGCCGCCGGCATGTGCTACACCTCGGGCACGACGGGCGACCCGAAGGGCGTCCTCTACAGCCATCGTTCGAACGTGCTGCACGCCATGATCGAAGCGATGCCCGATGCCATGGGCCTGTCGTCGCGCGATACCATATTGCCGGTCGTGCCGATGTTTCACGCCAATGCCTGGGGCCTTGCCCAGAGCGCGCCGATGGTTGGCGCCAAGCTGGTCATGCCCGGCTGCAAGATGGATGGCGCTTCGATCTACGAGCTGCTCGACACCGAGAAGGTGACCTTCAGCGCCGCCGTGCCGACGGTGTGGATGATGCTCCTTCAGCATCTGGAAGAGACCGGCAAGAAACTGCCCTATCTGCAGAAAGTCGTCATCGGTGGCGCGTCCTGTCCACGCGCGATCACGACGAAGTTCCAGGACAATTACGATGTCCAGGTCATCCACGCCTGGGGCATGACCGAGATGTCGCCGGTCGGCACGCTGTGCACCCTGAAGCCGGACTATGCCGGGCTGAAGGGTGACGCCCGCCTCGCCGTCCAGCAGAAGCAGGGCTTTACGCCGTTCGGCATCGAAATGAAGGTAACGGACGACGACGATAACGAACTGCCATGGGACGGCAAGACCTTCGGCCGGCTCAAGGTCCGCGGGCCGGCCGTCGCGCGCGGCTATTATCGCGGCATCGGATCCGAACAGTTCGATGAGGACGGCTGGTTTGATACCGGCGATATCGCGCATATCGACCCCGGCGGCTACATGCAGATCACCGATCGCGCCAAGGACGTGATCAAGTCGGGCGGCGAATGGATCTCGACCATCGAGCTCGAGAACCTCGCTGTTGGCCATCCGGACGTGGCGGAGGCCGCCGCCATAGGCATTCCGCATTCCAAATGGGGCGAGCGGCCTTTGCTTGTGGTCGTCCGCAAGCCGGGCAGGGAGCCGACCAAGACGGACATCCTCGCCTTCATGGACGGCAAGGTGGCGAAGTGGTGGATGCCGGACGACGTCGCTTTTGTCGGCGAAATCCCACACACCGCTGCCGGCAAGATCCAGAAGATTACCTTGCGCCAGCAGTTCCGGCATTATCACCTGCCGACGGATTGACCGGAGATGCGGCGTCTTTGCGCCTTCAAGCCGCCGCTGAAAGGCACTATGCCTTGTTCGGGTTGGGGGCAGCGCGGAAAACAATGACGGCAATTCCAGAGCGACAGACGTCGAGGGCTGCCGGTTGGTCGCGGCGCACCGGCGCTTTTTCGGCGGTCCTGCTGCTGACGGTTCTCATCGGCCACCGATATGATTTCGTCGAGACGCCGGCTTTCCTGTGGGTGCTCGGCGTTGTCGCCTTGCTGGCCGCGTTTGCGCTTTTGTTTGCCGGGTTTGCCTTTGCGCGATTGTGGAATTTCGGTGATCGCGGCGGCCACGATCTGACCGCCGGCGCTTTGTTCGCACTTCTGGTGCTCATCCCTTACGCTGTCGCGGCCTATTGGGCGGCGACCTATCCGCCGCTGCGCGACATCTCGACGGATTTCGACGATCCGCCAGCGCTCGATATTTCTATCCGGACAAAGGATATGAACGAGCTTTTGCCTCCGACGCCCGGCGAGCAGCGCCTGCAAACCGAAGCTTATCCGCTTGTTACTGGACGCAGCTACACCTTGCCTTTCGATCGCGTTCTGGAGGCGGTCAAAACCGTGCTCGATCGGCGGGGCTGGCAGCTCGCGGCGCCATTTCCCGACGCCGTAGGGCAAAGCGACGTGACGGTCGATGCTGTGGCCAAGAGCTTCCTGCTTGGCCTTCCCGCCGATGTCGCCATCCGTGTGAGCGATGATGGCGATGCGATCATCGTCGATATGCGCTCGGCCTCGCGTTTCGGCCGCTGTGACCTTGGCGACAATGCAGCGCGTATCACCGATTTCCTTGCCGAGCTCGACCAGGAAGTCGCGGGCCAGGTTGGCGTGGCGCCGGCGGAATGATATTTGATCCTATTACTTTGCCGGCGCAAACATGCCGTCTATGGCCGGCGCGCCATTGGTGCGGACCAGGCCACGCGTCACCAGATCTTCCAGGTGGGCGAGCACCGACAGGCCGGCCGCGCCATGCAGGCGCGGGTCGGTATCGCGATAGATCGCCTCCACCATAGTCCTGATCGTACGGTCGCCGCTGTTGATCCGCTCCAGAATCGCCCTTTCGCGCATTTTGCGATGGGCTTTCAATCCGCGCATGAAGTTGCGCGGCTCGGTCACCGGCCCGCCATGACCGGGCAGCAGCAGCCGGTCGTCGCGCCCGATCAGCCGATCGAGCGATGTCATGTAGTCGGCCATGGCGCCGTCCGGCGGCGCGACGATCGTGGTTGACCACGCCATGACGTGATCGGCCGAGAAAAGAATGCCGGTCCCCTCCAGCGCGAAGGCCGCGTGATTGGCCGTATGGCCGGGCGTCAGCACCGTCCGGATCGCCCAGCCGTCACCGTCGATCACCATATCGTCCGGCAGCGCGAAATCAGGAACAAAGTCGGTGTCGGCGCTGGCATCGAGCGGATTGACCTCGCCGGTGTGCAACGGCCGCGCCGGGTGATGCCGGCCTTCCGCCAACGTCACGGCACCTGTGTGCTGCTTCAGTCGTGCCGCCAGCGGCGAATGGTCGCGATGCGTGTGGCTGACGAAGATGTGGCTGACCGGCCTGGTCCCGATCGTTTCGAGCAGCGTTCGAAGGTGCGCCTCGTCATCCGGACCCGGATCGATCACCGCCAGCGTCTGGCGCCCGACGATATAACTGTTGGTTCCGTGAAAGGTGAACGGGCTTGGATTCGGGGCCGTGATCCGAAGCACGTCTGGCGCAACGGTCACGCCCTTGCCATAGGATGGGTCGAAGCTGGTATCGAATCTCAGCGCCATGGCGAACGTCGCGACCTTTTTTGGGGCGAGGGCAAAACCGATTGCCGCATAGCACGGAAGCCAATATAGGAAAACGCAAGGCCGCGTTCGGCGGCAATCCGGAACGGGGAAGACCATGGCAATTGCAACGACGATGCGTCCGCTTATTTCTCTCGCTTTGCCTGAAAAGGGCGCGGCCCGGCTGGCGGGACAGCTTTTGCTGGCGATCGCTGGAACGCTGCTGCTGATCTTGTCTGCCAAGACGAAGGTCATCCTCGGACCAGTCGATATCTCGATGCAGACGCTCGCCGTCTTGCTGATTGCCGCCGCCTTCGGCATGCGCCTCGGGGTCGCCACGCTGCTTCTCTACATGGCTGAGGGCGCGTTGGGCCTTCCGGTCTTCCAGAGCACACCCGAAAAGGGCATCGGCATCGCTTACATGCTCGGTTCGACCGGCGGTTATCTAGCCGGCTTCGTCGTCATGGCGGCGATCGTCGGCTGGGCTGCCGATCGTGGCTGGGATCGCCATCCTATCAAGCTCTTCAATGCCATGCTGGTGGCCGAGATCGTCATGATGGCAATGGGCTTTGCCTGGCTGGCGCTGTTGATCGGCCCGGAAAAGTCCTGGCAGTTCGGGGTGGTGCCCTTTATCGTCGGTGATCTGATCAAGGTTGCGCTGGCCGCGAGCCTGGTGCCGGCTGTTTGGTCGCTGTTGAAGCGTTCCTGAAGCCGGTCGAGCGGAACTGAGGTCAGAAACGGAACTGCACGTTGCATCGCTGTCGCCATGTTGTTGCCTGACCCCCATGACTCGGCGAGCCCGTCACATTAGCTTCAAGTCGACGGACTAAGCACCAGAACCAACGGGCGATTCGTCACGACCAGCGTAACCAAGCACCTACGTATGGAAATAAATTGCTCGACATAGCATCTCAGCTAGCTGAAAAAGAAAGCGGCTCGGTGATTATTTAGGCACAGCTAAATTTCTGGACGATGTGTAGGAAATTCTTAGCCCAACCGCCTTGACTCTAGTGGCTTGGTTGCTTGCTGGTATCCACACACTGTCGTAACCGTTGACCTGAGATCATGCGCCGACCGCCGAAGGAAGACACGTGAGTAGCGCGGAAAAAACAACGAGCAAGGCAACAGCCCTGTCGCCGGAGCCGACCGCCGCGCCGGCAACGCGCTGGTATGCGGCCAGCGTCTTTCCCGGGAAGGAGCATGTCGCCGAGCGGCATCTCCGGATCCAGGGATTCGAGCCCTTTGTGCCTCGCTGCGAGAAAACCGTGCGTCATGCCCGGCGGCTCGAAACACGGTCCGCAGCTTATTTCCCGGGTTATATGTTCATCGCCCTTGACGTCGCGCTGCAACGTTGGCGCTCGATCAACGGAACGTTCGGTGTGCGCTCCCTCGTCATGCAAGGGGACCGGCCTTTGCCTGTCCCCTCCGGTCTGGTAGAGCGCTTCATTGCATTGACCGGCAAGCATGGCTTGCTCGATTTCAGCGGCGGCCTCGCAGCCGGTGCTTCGGTTCGGATCCTTTCCGGCCCGTTCGCGGAAATGATCGGTCGCCTTGACCGGCTCGATCCAGCCGGAAGGGCTCGGGTTCTGGTTGCCATCATGAATGGCGAGATACCTGTCGACCTTGATGCCAGGGATCTCGTCGCCATCGCATAGTCGTAAGCATCGAGATGCGGCGAGGCGATGCAAATTGTTGTAGGATCGGCTCTCGGGTTTTCACCCGGGAGTGCGGTAGCCGTTCTTCGGTGGGACTAGGCGCTGTCTGACGAGATCGTCTCGTCGGCGCTGATGAGAGTACGCGATATGCGAATAACAATGATTGGTGCCGGCTATGTAGGGCTCGTCTCGGGCGCCTGCTTCGCCGACTTTGGCCATCAGGTCTGCTGCGTCGACCGGGATGCGGAAAAGCTTGCTATGCTCAAACTCGGCAAGATACCGATCTACGAGCCAGGGCTCGACGACCTCGTCACCACGAACACAGCGCAAGGTCGCTTGCGTTTCGACGACAATCTGGCCGATGCGGTTTCGCAATCGGATGTCGTCTTCATCGCCGTGGGCACGCCGTCACGGCGTGGCGATGGGCACGCCGATCTGTCCTTCGTCTACGATGCGGCCGCCGAAGTCGGCCGCGCGCTCAAAGGATTTACGGTCGTGGTGACGAAATCGACCGTCCCTGTCGGTACCGGTGATGAGGTGGAACGGATCATCCGCGAGCAAAATTCCGCCGCCGATTTTGCGGTGGTCTCCAATCCCGAATTTCTTCGCGAAGGATCGGCCATCGAGGATTTTAAGCGGCCCGACCGCATCATTGTGGGGACCGATGCAGAACGGGCCAAAGCCGTCATGGGCGAGATCTACCGCCCACTCTCGTTGAATGTCGCGCCGATATTCTATACGAGCCGGCGTACCGCTGAGCTCACCAAATATGCCGGCAACGCGTTTCTGGCCATGAAGATCACCTTCATCAACGAGATTGCCGATCTCTGCGAGCGGCTGGGAGCCGATGTTCAGGACGTCGCGCGCGGCATCGGCATGGACAACCGCATCGGCGCCAAATTTCTTCACGCGGGGCCAGGTTATGGCGGCTCCTGTTTCCCCAAAGATACGCTTGCGCTGGTCAAGACCGCGCAGGACGCGGCAAGCCCCGTGCGGCTTATAGAAACGACGGTCTCGATAAACGATCAGCGCAAGCGGGCGATGGCGCGCAAGGTGGTTGAGGCCTGCGGCGGCACTGTGCGCGGCAAGACTGTCGGTATCCTTGGCCTTACATTCAAGCCGAACACCGACGACATGCGCGATGCCCCCTCATTGGCCATTATTCAGGCACTCCAGGATGCAGGCGCTTCGATCAAGGCCTATGATCCGGTCGGCATGGAGCAGGCGCGCAAGATGATAGAGGGCATTGAATTCGGGGAAAGCGCCTATGCGGTGGCCGAAGGCGCGCATGCGATCGTCATCGTCACCGAGTGGAATGCGTTTCGGTCGCTCGATCTGAAGCGGCTCCGCGCACTTATGGCGACGCCGGTGATGGTTGACCTGCGGAACGTCTATCGCGGCGAGGACGTCTTGAGGGAAGGCATAGCCTATTCCAGCGTTGGCCGAGAGCGGCACCTTGTCAGGTGAACGTCCGGGTTTCCATGGGACCCGGGTTGCGGGATTCAATTTGAGCACCACCACTGTCCAATTGCCCAATCGAAGGCATTTGCTGCTCCGGATGCGCTTTCAGCTGCTTGGCGGATTGACATTCGCGATCTTGTTACCGGCGCTGATCCGCATGTCGTTTGATGAGCAGGTTATCCTGTACTCAAACTTGCAAGTTACGATTATTGCGGGATTCATCGCCCATACGACAGGCTTTTTCCTTTACAAGCGCATCGGCAATTTCCCGGGCGTTGCGGCGGCTGGTTACATCTTGCCGACCTTCGCGCTGACCTATGGCCTCGTGTTCATCACTATCTTCTTCTTCAGATTTGACTATAGCCGATTCCAGGCCGCCGCAAGTTTCATACAATCGACATTGTGGTATTTTGGCCTGAGCCTGGCCACGCGACGGCTCGATGCATACCGGCTGGCAATAATTCCTGGCGGAGACGTCAATAGGCTGGAGAGCATACCGGGTGTGAGCTGGCACAGGATCCACTCGCCCGACACGGTTGTCGAGTACGCGAGCGGCGTGGTAGCCGATCTCCGAGCCGACCTCTCGGATGAGTGGGAGCGGTATATCGCCGACCGCGCGCTCTCGGGAACACCAGTATATCACGTCAAACAAATCAGCGAATCGCTCACAGGCCGGGTAGAGATCGAGCATCTTTCTGAAAATACCCTGGGCTCTCTGAATCCAAACCAGGCGTACCTCAAAATAAAACAATCAGTAGACTGGGCTTCTGCATTGTTTGTCCTCATTGTTTTCTCCCCCCTTTTGTTGTTCGTCGCCATTGCTGTAAAGGTCGATTCAACTGGACCTGCGTTGTTTAAACAGAAACGAATGGGCTACAGAGGACAACCTTACGAGGTCTACAAGTTTCGAACGATGAAGCTTAGCGCCACCACTGGCGATGAGAAGGAAGCGGCTATCACAAAGGCCGGCGACACACGTATCACCCGATTGGGGCAGTTCTTAAGAAAATCCAGGATCGACGAGTTGCCGCAGGCCTTCAACATCCTGCGCGGCGAGATGAGCTGGATCGGTCCGCGGCCGGAAGCACTCGTGCTGTCAAAATGGTACGAAGCGGAGCTGCCATTCTATCGGTACCGTCACATCGTGCGGCCTGGGATCACCGGCTGGGCGCAAGTCAACCAGGGCCATGTTGCGGCCGTGGACGACGTCCTGGAAAAACTTCACTATGACTTCTACTACATCAAGAATTTCTCCCCTTGGCTCGATGTACTGATTGTGTTTCGTACCATCCGAACCATGCTGACAGGATTCGGCGCGCGTTGAGCGAGCGAAGAAATCGGACACGAAGCTGCCGTCGTGAGCCTCACAGTACGAGGTAGGCACGAGATTTTGAAATGTTCCAGCTTGTTTGAAATGGATGTTGTAATGCTTAACGTTTCCCTGACCGGCGTTGGGAATATCGTCGAGTCGATCCCGGAGAAGCACAATGAATAGGAAGACTGCGCTCATCACCGGCATCACCGGCCAGGACGGCGCCTATCTGGCGGAACTTCTTTTGGCAAAAGGCTATGATGTTCATGGCATCAAGCGGCGTTCCTCGTCATTTAACACCGGTCGCATCGACAGCCTCTACCAGGACCCGCATGAAAAGGACGTAAGGCTCTCGCTGCACTATGGTGACATGACCGATGCCACCAACCTCATCCGCATCGTGCAGGAAGTGCAGCCCGACGAGATTTACAATCTCGCGGCGCAATCGCATGTCCAGGTGAGCTTCGAGACCGCAGAATATACGGCGAATGCCGACGCGATCGGCACATTGCGTCTCCTCGAAGCCATCCGGCTGCTTGGCCTGACAAAAAAGACGCGTTTTTATCAGGCATCGACTTCCGAGCTTTACGGCAAGGTGCAGGAGATCCCGCAACGCGAGACGACGCCTTTCTATCCCCGGTCGCCTTATGCGGCCGCAAAAATCTATGCCTACTGGATCACGGTGAACTACCGCGAAGCCTACGATATCCATGCTTCGAACGGGATACTGTTCAACCACGAGAGCCCGATGCGCGGCGAGACGTTCGTCACCCGCAAGATCACGCGCGCGGCTGCCGCAATCAGCCTCGGCCTTCAGGACAAGCTCTATCTGGGCAATCTGTCGGCTGAACGGGATTGGGGCCATGCCCGCGACTATGTCGAAGGCATGTGGAGAATTCTCCAGCATGTAGTGCCGGACGACTACGTTCTTGCAACTGGCGTCAAGAACTCGGTCCGCCGTTTTGTCGAGCTTGCATTCAATGAGGTTGGGATCAAAATCCGATGGATTGGTTCCGGCATCGAAGAAAAAGGCATCGACTCAAAATCAGGCGCTGTCCTGGTCGAGGTGGACCCGCGCTATTTCAGACCGACCGAAGTTGAGCTTCTGATCGGCGACCCCGCGAAAGCGGAGCGTGTTCTCGGGTGGAAGGCGACGACCTCGCTGGCGACAATGGTCCAGGAAATGGTTCGGTCCGATCTCGAAGCGGTAAGGCGGGAGTCCGAACATCGGTGCCTAGACGAGGACCGAATTCGCGTTTCGGCACAGTAAGCGACGTTGGCCGCATCGACATGAAAATCTCGGTTTTGACCGTCTGTTGGAACTCTGCGGCGACGATCAGGCATACGATCGACAGCTTCCTGGCTCAGGATCATGGCGACAAGGAACTGGTGGTCATCGACGGCAATTCGTCGGACAAGACGCTGGCAATAGTTCGGTCTTACCCACAGGAGCAGATCCGGCTGGTCAGCGAACCCGACAAGGGAATGTATGATGCGCTTAACAAAGGGCTGCGCCTCTACACCGGAGACGCGGTAGGCGTACTGAATTCAGACGATTGCTTTCACGATCGTACGGCGCTGGGACGGATCTCCGCGGCGCTCGAACAGGCCGACATCGTGCATGGCGATCTGGATTTTGTTGAAAATCATGTCAACAAGCGGGTCCTGCGGCGCTGGCGTGCCGTCCCGAGGCCGGCCAAGGGTTTTCAGACTGGCTGGATGCCGGCCCATCCAACGTTTTACGTCAGGCGGAACGTGGCGGAAACGGTTGGTATGTTCGACCTTGGCCTCAAAGTGGCATCGGACTATGATTGGATGCTAAGGGCAGTTGAACTCCATGGGTTCAAATCCGTTACCACCAACAACGTTTTGGTGGATATGATGGTCGGCGGCGTTAGCACGCGCAGCTTGGCTTCCTACATCGGACATAATTTTGAGGCCCTGCGGTCTCGACGCCAATGGCTTCGCTCCGGTCCAATTGACTACGCGCTCCTTGCGAAGCCTGCGCGCAAGCTGGGGCAATTTTTGTCGAGGCGGTTCACTTAAATGCAGCCTAGTAGGAGTAAGCAATAGAAACTCTACGCATTCTAATATGGTCTCCAACCGGATGCGGTTCGCATTATAGCGGTCCAGCGATTTCAACCTATAGGTTAATACGGGAGGTCGTCAAGAATGCCGAGGTAGAGATCACCTTGGCTCATGGGTCTAGTGTACAAGATCAAGATGATGGTCACTTCAGACGCATCATAAAAATGCCGCGAGTCGACATCGTGGGAAATCGCATTTTGTCGTATGCCAGACAGGTTAGATTTTTAGTGGCATCATATAGTTGGATGCGCAAGAATTATCGCGAATTCGACGTCATGTTTACTCCGGCTTCGAACATTTTAACGTTGCTTCCAAGCATGCATGCCATGCTTATGGGCATTCCGGTTGTTGGGAGGGTGGCCGCTGCTGGCACTGAACTCTACGACAACGGAAAAGGTCGCACGATGATGAGATTATCCTCGCGACGCGCGTCGTTGATATCCAGGCTGTCCAGCGTTCTCGCAATTTCTCGCGAGATTCAGGAACGGTTATATCTACTGGGCGTGCCGCCCGAAAAAGTAATTTACTTTCCCAATTCGGTAGATTGCCTGCGGTTTCGGCCTGCAGATCCAACGGAAAAGTCTAACGCGCGGCGTCGTTTTGGAATTCCAGCCGATGCACGAATTGTCGTACTATTGGTTGGTGCGGTGACGAGGCGGAAAGGACAGCATTTGCTTGTTCAAGCGCTGTCCGATCTGCCCGCTAACGTTCATTTGCTACTTGTCGGTCCCGCGAGAGAAGCCGAGTACAGCTCGCTCCTTGCCTCGTCCATCAATGCGAACGGCCTAGCGGGCCGCGTTCACAGATGCGGGCACATCGAAGACGTTCAGGAAGCTTATTATGCAAGCGACATATTTGCTCTTCCTTCGACCGACGAGGGGATGCCGAACGCCTTGGTCGAGGCCATGTCAGCTGGGTTGGCGTGCATTGGCACCCAGATCTCAGGGATATCTGAGCTTCTGGACGAGGAGCGGGGAATAATTGTCAAAAGGGACGCCGGTGCAATAGCAGAGGCCATTGGCAGATATCTAGAGGCTCCTTCGCTAATGAAATGGCACGCTGATAGTGGAAGAATGTATGTTACCACACATCAAAACAGCAAAATCGCAGCTGGTAAGTTTTATGATCTCTTGCTTGAAGCCTCGACAAAGTAACACGGGATCGAATATACGATGCTGATATTTCATGGAATGCTTCGCAATCACAATTTTGGCGATGTGCTTCTCGCTAAGATATGCCTTTCTTGGGTGAGAGAAGTCTACACATTGCCTATCAAGGCTGTATTTGTAACGCCAGAGCTGAGAGAACGTCTTGGCCTCGCTCCTGCTACACTGTTCGACGTCCTGAGAGCCAATGCCGCCGTTCTGTCCGGAGGCGGCTACTTTCAATTTGCAGAAAACGGACTGAACCCTCTTAAGCGGCTTTACAAGAATGCTGGCCCGATCCTTTTGGCGCAGATGGCCAGGCGTCCCACCGCATTGATCGGAGTTGGAGTCGGCCCAATTCCCGATGGATCAGGCCTTGATTGGATCACACGCGCTGGAATCAGGCAGCTTTTCGGCGCGGCACGGTTGATTTGCGTTAGAGATCTCGGCTCTCTCGATGCGTCCCTTAGCCTTTTAAGTGGCGCAGACCCGATTCAGACAGCAGACATGGTCTTCGCTCTTAGGCCGGAGGATTTGCCTAAGTCTGCAGTAGATTATGCCGACTCTGTCGTGTCGCCGATCTATGCAAACAAGAACGTCGAGAACATCCTCGGCATGCAAATCTCAAGTCTCAGGGAAGAGTCGGCTGGCTATGAGCAGCTCTATGATATACTTGAACGCCGAATAGGCCTGACTCATGGGAATCATTTCCTTCTGCTCGAAGATCACGTTTACATGGGTTCAGGGCAGCAGCGTTTCCAGGCATACATGAAGCAGAAGCTGGGGCCGGATCGGGCAACTGTCGTTCCTTACCCAGGGCCTTTTCAAATGGCGGCGCTGCTAAGCAGAATGGACGCAGTCCTGACAGACAAACTGCATGTTGGCCTCGTCGCGGCGGCGATGGGAACCGAACCGTTCTCGCTTGCCAAGCATCCAAAGAACATTTCCGCATATGAAGAGATCGGCATTCCAAGCAATTGCGCATTGATCAGTAAAGCTACAGCGGCTGATGTCGAAGTTATTGTGGAATCATTTCTGAGAAAAAATCAAAGGTTCGAGGTTAGCTCACGAATAAGGGCTGCAGCCTTAAAAAACAAAAAATTGCTTCAAGAGTTCCTGCTGACCATATAACTGCGTTGTCAAAACTATTTCGTGGCGTACACGTTATTGTTTCCCAAGCCAGGATTCCTGTATGGGTGGTGAATTTGCTACAAGGAAGAAAACCAAATCGCGTTCCGAGCGCGCTGTCTGGCCTGGGCTGGACGACTGCGCAAGCCTGGGTAGGCATAGCCGTTCAAATTACGATGTTGGTGTGTCTTTCACGTCTTATCAGTCCTTACGAGTTCGGCGTCTATGGAGTGGCTCTCGCGCCTGTGACGCTGATCGCGGCATTTGCGGAGTTTGGGCTTGGGCCGGGCGTCGTCCGTAGCAGATCGTCAGCTGATCTCGCCTCGGCTGCAGCCGGGTTCATTGCTATAGTTCTTTCGTCAACGCTTTTTCTAGCTATTACCCTATTGAATCTGAATTTTCCGTTTTTTTTTGCTAATGAAAACGGCGTATCTGACCTTATAACTTGGTTGTCGTTTATAATTTTAACTACTCCATTTCTGGCTATTTCGCGTGGCTTGTTACAACGATCTCGTAGGTTTGAAGAGCTGGCGCGCATTGAAATACTGTCCCTGGCCGTCAATATTGTCATCTCGATTTCCGGTGCGATCATCGGTCTTGGAGCATGGGCTCTTGTTGCTGGTCAGATCGGCTATCAGTTTACCAATTTTGCTTTG
Organism: Mesorhizobium sp. M1423; assembly: GCF_040317575.1. Taxonomy (NCBI): domain Bacteria; kingdom Pseudomonadati; phylum Pseudomonadota; class Alphaproteobacteria; order Hyphomicrobiales; family Phyllobacteriaceae; genus Mesorhizobium; species Mesorhizobium sp. M1423. Next base: position 13,256 of record NZ_JAMYKU010000004.1, on the reverse strand, counting down.
TCGTTTTTGGCGGCTCGCCCTTCCTTCGGCTACCATCGAGCGGAGGTGATCGAATTGATTCAGTTTTCCTGGGTCTTTGTTTGGCTGCGAGTCATTGACACCGCCTCGATGACGCTAGACCGACTTACAGTCAGCGGCGCGGTAGGGGTCTCAGCAGTGGGCTACTATCAGAGAGCCACCAATGTTCGAACCATCGCGTCGACAATGGCATTTGCGCCGATGGACGTGTTTACCTTTCCGCGCCTATCGGCGGCATTCGGCCGGCCAGAAGCTCTTCGGTACGAGTTTGACAATGCAAAGGCACTTGCTTTGATATCCAGCGTTCCACTGTCAATAGCTATCATTGTCGCTTCTGGGGAGTGGACATCGATCCTATTCGGACCTGCGTGGCAGCCAGCCGCGGTACTTATTCAGATTATGTCTCTAGTTCTTCCGTTTCGCGCCTTGGATCGGGCGAATGCGGTTCTGGCGCGATCAGCTGCACGTCAAGGATGGCGTGTCCCGATACAGTTGGTCACAGTGGGACTCTCGTTGCTAGCGCTTTATCTGCTGGCGCCAAGCTCCCTATACGCAGCAACTTTGGTCGTGACTTGTATTGTGGCCAGTGCGGCTTTGTCGGGCTCGGCGCTTTCGGCCAGTATTTTGGGCCGGCCGTTTGGAGCAGAGTTCCGATTCGGCTTTCCCTGTATCTTTGCTTGGATCTTGGTGACAGCGGTTGGATTGGGGGCCAGTAAAATTGGTGCGCTGGCGATGCCGGCATGGTTAGCTTCCCTGCTCTCCGCCGGCGGCGCCACGTGCCTGTTCATGTGCATAACTTCTTTCAAGCCCCATTGGATTTTTCCGGAAAAGACCGCCACCCTGATGCATGCATACAGGAGGGGCGGCCAATTGCGTGTCCGAAAAGCTTTGATACGGTGGCGGTCCTCGTGAGGTGAAAACAGCTCCATCGCAAGGGAGATTCTGGGGCGCCGGTTTGACGTCGTAGGCGCAACCCAATCCTTCACCCAGACAGAAGTCTATCTGATGCGATGTCGGCAATTGCAATCGAGTTCCAGCTTTGCTGTTTTTGACGAATGGAGAAAGTTTTTGGCATCGACACCGAACTTTATCCCGGCTTTGAGTGGCATCAGGGCAGTGGCCGCCATCACAGTTGTTCTCTCGCACGCCACTTCCTCCGGGTTTTTGCCCAAGAGCTTTTTGGATGGTGCGGCTAGCACCGGTGTTATGTTGTTCTTTTCGTTGAGCGGATTCCTGATGGCCTACCTCTATCTTTGGAAGCCGGCATCGCTGGGATCGATCTTAGAATATTCGGCTGCCAGAGTGGGGAGAGTCTATCCCTTGTTTGCGGTAGTCATATTGTTCTCTTGCGCAATGCACTACGTGGACAACCGGTTCGCGTACAACCTCGACCTGATGTACGCCATTCAACATCTTCTATTATTTGGCGATACAAATACAATTTGGACGATTGCTTCGGAGTTTTATTTTTATGGATTGTTCATTCCAATTTGGATCTGGTGTTCCAGTTCTCGATCAAAAACGACATTCCGTCTGGTGGCGTTTGCCGTGTTTCTGATCTTATGCTTATGGTTTCTGGGCTTTCCGGGCGGCCGTATCGCAATTACGCGATATTTACATTTCTTTTTGCTCGGGATGGTCGCCGCTGCTGCCCATAGGCATATCCGCAGCACTTCCTTTGCGAACTGGGCGCTTCCGGCCTCACTCGTTGTTTATGTTTTGACATTACCAGACATTCTATATTGGGCGTTTGGGTTGCAGCATCCCGGGTATGAGAGCGTATTTCCTGCTATCCTCATGAGCTCTATCGTATTTTTTGCCGCCCAAGCGAACCAGACCTCTACGGTAGCCTGGGTGCTTGGAACGAGGCCTATGGTGTATCTGGGGGAACTGTCCTTTGGCTTATACCTATTGCATAGACCCGCAATGTCGATATGGAAGGGCATGCTGGCGCACACGGGCTGGGACCCTCCTCTCCCCATCCCGTTCATCTGTCTCGTGATCGGGCTTTGGCTTGTCAGTCATCTAGCCAATCGTTTCATTGAAGTGCCGGCTCGGCAATTCATCAAAGAGCGATCGACGATCGAAAGGAGCCCTCTAGCGCCGTCACTTGTTGACGCCGGTCCTGACCAAGAGGCGGCGCGGCCCTAACGCATAGCTTCGTAGGTAAAGGTGACCAGTCCCTGGGCTACGAACCGACTGGCTCTCCAGCCTCTACAACTTGCCTCCCGAGACAGAGGGTTGAACTCGCTCCGGCGGCGTCCGTCACTGTGGGCGAGAGTACAAGGAGCAACCGAGTCAAATGAGCCGACTTTATGCGACGCTAGGCCCTGCAGTGCTCTGCGCAACATTCATCCTTGGTGGGGACGTAAGCTCCACGGGGCGCAGTGCCGTTGGGTCTTGGGACGATCTGCCGACCGTCAACATGAAGGGAGGGCTGCAAGTTTTTTGGGACGTGCACGACTCTTCGAAAGGCGCCAACGCAGCTATCGCCTCTGAGCATGGCTTTGCCCCCGTCACGATTGTAAACACCTTTGCAGACTATCCTGGTGGGCAGAAAGAAAATATTCGCCATACCTTGGGTCGGCGGCCCAACAATAATCCTTGGGCTCGGCCAGGGTATTTTGAAAGGATTGTGAGGAGAAACGTCTCAAAGCCAACCGCTAGCGAAATTTGGGTGAACGATATCGAGTTCCCAATTGAGCTGGACGTGAGCAAGGCTTGGCGGAACACGAAAGTACGGGAGGCATCGAAAGCGAAAGATGAAGCGGAATTCGCGACTTCATATTTTCGTGAGTGGTCGAAGTGGTATGCGCTTCCAAGCAAGTGGACCAAGGAGGCGCATCCTGATATCAGGGTTGGAATTTATGGGAGGCAGTTATTCGATAGAGACTACTGGGGCCTTTATTCACTTAGCGAAAAAGAGCTTAAGGAAAAGCATTCGACTGAGCTAGAGATCTGGAAGAATATCGACGACTATGTGGATTTCTATGTCTCTAGTGTTTATATTTTCTATCGTGATCCAGGCTCTGTGTATTATGTTGCGGGAAACGTGGAAGAAAATGTCCGATTGGGACGGTCATTTGGCGACAAGCCAGTTTACGCCTATGAATGGTTGCGATTTCACGACTCGAATTGGCTAGAAGGAAAGGATGAGCTGGATCCATATCTGGTCGAGGCTCTGGCGATTGTTCCCTATTTTTTTGGAGCGAAGGGCATCGTGCTATGGGGGAGCGAACCTCAAATCAAAGAGGCTGGAATTCAGCCTTACAGGACCCTTGGTCTATTCATGACGCAATTGAACCGAGTCGCAGCGATCGCAACACTCATCGAAGGAGGTCAGCCCGCTGCCAAGGAGGAGGCAGTGCAACGCCTTTGGCAGAGCAAACAGCCTCTGGTGCGGACAATTGTTACAAAGTCGTCAAGTTGCGTAGTGATGGCGGTTAACCCATGGCAAGATGAGAACAAAACCTCATTGCTGAAGAGTAGCTGTATGGACAACTCTTTGAATATACCTTTGAGGGGGAGACATGTTACGATTGTAGAATACAACAACGGAGTTACCAGTGAATATTAGTCTCTATGGTCGACTCTGACGCGGGGTTGTTGATGTATACGGATAGTAGGGGAAATAAGTTGCGGGTGTCGAGTCCGCATTCTTCGTTCCTTTCTGCCCTGATTTCTCCGGCAGCAGGTTTTGCGCTTGCGGTACTTGGTTACTATGCTTTTGGAGGTTTAGTGACCAAGTTCTTCCCTGATGGAAGCGTTGGATCAGTCCTCTCGAGGGCACTGATCGTCTCTGTGATCACAATTGCCTTCTCGTTATCTTGGAAAGCTGTTGGCCAGAATTTTTCGTTTCTTTACCCGTTCATCATTTTTTCTTTGCTTTATATCGCGAGACTGGTTCAGAATGTATTTTTGCTTGGGATAGAGATAAAACCTGGGAATGGTGTTGTCTTTGGCTTTTTCCTCGTAAGCGGGGTATTCTCAGCATTATTGTTGGCTAGAACTTATCGAGAAATGAGGGATGACCATCTCGCTGTGGCGGTGAGTGTCCTGTGTGTCATTTTTCTTGTTGGTCTGATTCTAAACCGGCAGCAGCTTAACATAGTTGGTGGTGCCCGCCTCTCGATCGAGAAGATAAACCCAATTGCGATGGGGCATACAGCGTTCGGCTTTATTATCTATTATGTACTTTCATTTGGCCGTTCTCGACGTCTTACAGTTGAGGCAGCTATTTTTATTCCTATTTTGCTGTTCGTGGCGGTGTGGGCGCGATCCCGCGGTGCATACTTGGCAGGAGCTGGATCTCTCATATTGTACGTACTGCTCTTAGAGGGCCGACGACGATTGCTAACCATCCTCGGCGCGGCTGTCGTGATTGGCCTCCTACTATCCGCTTTCGGTACACAGTATCTAGATGTCGTACTCGAACGCCTGGCGAAAATAGATCCTGAGACGGACAGTTCAACCCTTTCTAGATCTCTTCTGTTGTCTGGAGCTTGGCAGCAGTTTCTAGACGATTTTGCATTTGGTCGTTTCGCGGTTGAAATGCACTCAAATTACTATCCGCATAATATCTACGTTGAGTCGTTAATGGCTTTGGGATTGCTGGGGTCCTTGCCGTTCATCATTCATTGCTTGCTTGCTATAAGGGCTGCAATCGGAGTGATAAGGTCAAAAAGATTCCCCTTAATTGCCGTCTTCGCAGCAGTTCTATTCATCAAAGAAGCAATAGGCAGTGCTGGAAGCGGGAGCCTTTGGGGGAACTCGGCGTTTTGGATAACATCGGTGATGGTCATAACTTTTTGGTACGGGTCAAAACGGGAAAGGCGATCGCGCTCAATTAAGCCTATCTCCCAACAGGGCGCTAGAACTCTATTCGAATGATCACTCTGAAAGTTTTTGTATGCGTCGCATTACGGCCATTCGACCTTTGATGCTCCGTTCTTTCCCTCACGGGATCGACGGCGGGGTCTCGTGTCTGCGGGGCAGGGGTTCGAAATGAGGCTTATAGTCGTTCAACCCTCAGTCCCCTCTTATAGGCTTGGACTATTCAACCGTTTAGCCAAGGAGTTGGGACGGGATTTTACGGTATATGCCTCCTTTGAGGACTTGGGGGTGCTTAGCGAGTCAATGTCGCTGCCAGAGTGGAGAGCTTCGCTTGGTTCAATTTTTAAGATCGCGCCTGGGTTGTTCTGGCAACGAGGAGCCCTGTCGATTCCGATACGGCGAGATGACATAGTGGTTGTATCCGGAGCCCCTCGCTGCATCTCTAATCTAGCTCTTTTGGTTAAGGCAAGGCTCATGGGAGCCAAAACTGTGTGGTGGGGGCACTACTGGTCCGCAACAAGTCGAAAATGGAGTTCGTGGCTGCGTTTATTGGTGATGCGTTTTGCGGATGTCGTGCTCTTCTACACAGACAAGGAAGTTGAGGTGCACCGTGCAACGGCGCGTCATAATGACCGTCAAGTCGTGTTCGGGCTGAATAACGGCATCGAGACGGTTGCAATCGAAAAGTTCCGGATCCCTTATAACGTTGATCAACGTCCAAGAGATTTACTTTTCATCGGGAGGATTACCGAAAAGAGCGAAATTGATTTATTGCTAAACGCGCTTACATATCCACAATGTGCGTCTGTTACGCTGGACGTAATCGGAGCTGGTGGGGAGAAAGACGCGTTACAGCGCCGCCTTGCTGACCGTCACCTTGACGGTAGGGTAGTCTTGCACGGGGGTCTGACCGACGAGGCGCGGATTTCCGAGATAGCGAATCAATGTAAACTCTTCGTGTATCCTGGCGGCGTCGGCCTAAGCCTTATACATGCCCTTGCCTACGGCCTGCCTGGCGTCGTGCATGACGATCGCAAGACGCATATGCCGGAAATTGCTGCTCATGAAGAGGGGGTCAACGGTTGCTTATTCCGCAAAGGTAATGCCGAGTCTCTGGCGGACACCATTGCAACCGCATTGGAATCACCTGAGGAACTTAATAGGATGTCGGGAGCCGCATTGAATACTGTTGGTGACTCGTTTAATACCGCCGATATGGCACGTCGGTTTTTGAAAATGTTTCGGGACATAGCAGCGTCCAGGCGCTGATGTAAGGCATTCTGGCGCTTCGAAGGCGATTAAATTGCACAAAGTTATTCATACGGTCTCCTCTATGGCGACTGAAGCAGCCGGTACGACGGTATGCGTGCGCAGGTTGGTCCAGGAAAGTATACAGGCGGGTTGGCCGGCGGAAGTCGTGACCATTAACGACGCAGGTCTGTCGAACAATCGGTCTAACACCGGGTTTAATATACACTCGTTTAAATCAGATTTTCGCAGTGTTCCCTCGATTCGTCGGCTTGCTATGTCTCGGTCGCTCAGCTTTGGGTTGGGGGTATTGGCTCGTGATGCCGCGGTTATTCATAATCATGGCCTTTGGATGATGCCCAACGTGGCGTCTGGGATAGTTTCGAGCCGTGAAGGGCTGCCACTTGTTATCAGTCCTCATGGAATGCTGGGCCCTGGCGCCTTGCAGTTCTCCCGCTGGAAGAAGCGCCTCTTTTGGTACCTATTTCAGAAGGCTGCTGCGGCTGGGTGTGCTTGTTGGCATGCTACAAGCGAAAAAGAGCTTGAAGATATTCGTTCCTTCGGACTGAGAGCACCCGTGGCTGTTATTCCTAATGGAATTGACGATATTTTACCTGCTGGTAAACCCCACCTTCGTCGTGATCCAGGAACACGTACCTTGCTGTTTTTGGGGCGCTTGCACCCCAAAAAGGGCGTAGACAGTCTATTGCGCGTCTGGTCTGGCATTTGTTCCGAGTTTCCAGATTGGCAACTTGAGATTGCTGGGCCTCTCGACAATTCGTATGCTGCCGCATATGAGAAATTTGTGCGAGAAATGGCCGTCCCCAGAGTTAAGTTCACCGGCGCCAAATTTGGGCAGGAGAGGTTGGAGGCGTACCAGGAGGCGGACTTGTTTGTTTTGCCGACGCTCGATGAGAATTTCGGGATGACAGTGGCTGAAGCCCTTGTTTGCGGGAAGCCGGTCGTGTGTTCTAGAGGCGCGCCGTGGCCTGAACTTGTGTCGCGTGGATGCGGTTGGTGGCCTGAGATTGGCGATTCTTCACTCGAGCAAGCGCTTCGTAATGCCATGTGTCTGTCGACGGACAAACTGGCGAAAATGGGCCAGCGAGGTCGGAGCTGGATGCTGAACGACTATCGCTGGAATTCGATCTCAGATCGAATGCTGAGTGTCTACTCCTGGCTTCTTGGTGGCGGCAGTCGGCCAGATTGCGTTGTTCTGTGACTGGTCGTCTGGATTCGAATGTGCCCGGATTCTTAGTGGGGTCACTTCTTGGTCTGCGTTGATCTTGATCCCGGTATTTAAGAGCATTGCCGCTTTGGCGGCGGTACGGCTACAAGATTTTAGACGAAGGTGAATTATGGAGCGACAAATGAAATTCTCGCGCGCTGGTTCGCTCCGAGTTCCCTCGATAGCCCTACTGAAGAAGGCCGTTCACAAATTCCGGCGGGCCCTACACCAGCCTCGCGTATCTATTTCGCGCGTCCAAACATTGCGACTTGGATCGGCGTATGGGGGCTGGGACTTCATCGACAGAGAAGAGTTGCACGGCTCGACGGTGATCAGTTGCGGACTCGGAGAGGACGCCAGTTTCGACGTAGAGTTTGCGGCAAAATACGGTGCAAAGGTGATCATACTCGATCCCACTCCGCGGGCTATTGCCCATTACCAAGCGATAGTAGATCGAATGGCCCGCGGGGAACTGGTGCCGACTACTGGCGAGCCTTGGCATCCAGGTAGGTACGATCTAACGAACATCAAGCCCTCGCAGCTCTTGCTCATACCAAAAGCGTTGTGGGTTGAGGAAACGTCTCTTAAATTCTTTGCGCCTTCTGATCCAAAGCACGTAAGCCACTCAATTATTGACTTCCAAAACAACTACCAAATGACTGGGACTCACATTCAAGTTTCCACCGTCACCGTCGAAATGATTTGTAGGGACTACAGTTTAACAACGCTGCCATTGTTAAAATTGGATATCGAAGGTGCAGAGGTTGACGTTTTAAAGCACATGGTGCTCGGGAAAGTGCGCCCCTCACAGATACTAGTCGAGTTTGATGAACTCACTCACCCTTCGAAGCGATCCAACACGCGCTTCTTCCAAGCGCATGAGGCGCTCTTAAACGCCGGCTATCAATTGCGCTACCGGAGAGGTGCGAACTACCTCTATGAGCAGCCTGGTTCATCCAACTCCGTGATGAAAACTGCATAACGCCCGACGATGTCCAATCAAAAGGAGGGGGCTGTCCGCTTCATAGCGTTTTTCATGAATTTCGCTGTTGGCAGGCTTGATTCACGACTACGCGCGTATTCGAGAAAGTCGACCCTCAAGCCGGCCTTGACCTCGATCCAAATCTCTAGGGGGATTGCCGCCTTGGCGATCGTACTGTTCCACTTGAGTGCAGCGGTCGCAGCGCCGAAGTATTTTAATCAGCCAGTTTTCACCTATTACTTTGGGGCTGGTTCCGCAGGCGTTAATTTCTTCTTTGTTCTTAGTGGGTTTCTCATAACGTATGTGCATTTCTCTGACATCGGCAAGCCGCGCCAGCTGTATTCTTATATCGTGAAGCGGTGTTCGCGGATTTATCCGCCATATTTAATAACGCTTCTCGCAGTGACTGTGGTTGCCTCCTTTATGCCCGGAATGTCGGATTCCTTTCCAAGGAATGCGTCTACAATATTAAAGACCATACTTCTTCTCCCACAGGATCCCGCGGTCGTTGGAGGTACTGGTGCGCCGATCATAATTGTAGCTTGGTCTCTTCAGTACGAGATGCTTTTCTACGCGCTTTTTGCGATCTTAATAATAGGCGGCTGGGTAGGAATTTCTCTGGTCGGAATTGCGATGGTTGGATGCTGGCTGTTTGAACCGTATCTCGCGATTGGATTTTTAAACGGATATTTTATCACTCTTTTTGGACTCGGAGTTATCGTGGCACTGCTGGTGCGCGGCCGTTGTTTTGAATCTGCTGCTGTGCCGGCTGTCATTCTGGGGGCGGGAGGAATGATGTTGATGGTGCTGCTGGTAACCGCCAGGGAACTGTTTCCGGGGCAGGAACTCGATCTACACAAAGATTCAGGGGGAATTCTTGCCTTCGGGCTTTTTTCAAGTGTCCTGATTTTTGGGTTGGTATCAAGAGAACTTGCTGGGTGGAGACCAGTTTCTCGCGCTGGTGAGTTGCTAGGGAATGCGTCTTATGTCTTGTATCTGACCCACTTCCCGATTATCAGCGTAATGTGCAAGCTAGCTAGGAAGATAGGCTTATCGGGCTTTGCAGGTGCGACGATCACATGGATTGTTACGCTCGCTGTTTGTATTGTTGCCGCAATATTATTTCATATTGTCTTTGAAAAGCCTCTGCAGACTATTTTCCGTTATAAGAAACAGAAGGATCCGCTTTCCTAGTGCTGGCCTCGATCGGGGAGAGCTTCCAAGTCGAGCGACTTTCTCAGTTGCCGTCACCCGAAAGACGTGATGCAAAACTCACACATCGAATTGCGCCACCTTAAGCCCGGTCATATGCTCACCGATCAATATCAGCCGCACTTTGTAACACCTGAATAGGCCATGCCCGAATTGCCCCCGCAACGCCATCCGCTTCAGACCGTCCCTGATCCCGATCTAAATGACAAATTAAGACGATTTACATGGCGAATTGTGCAAGCCACGCTGTACAGGTGGTCGCCTGTCCCATTTCACGGTTGGCGGTGCTTCCTCCTGCGGCTGTTTGGTGCAACGGTGGGGCGAGACGCTCATCCTTATCCATCTGCGCGTATTTGGGCACCTTGGAATTTGCATCTTGGCGCCCTGAGCAGCCTCGGGCCGGGAGTGATGTGCTACTCGGTAGGCACTGTCACGGTTGGAGACTGCGTTACAGTAAGTCAAGGTGCTCACCTGTGCGCCGCGACGCATGACTTTCGCGATCCCGCGTTTCCACTTCTCGTTGGAGCGATCTGGATTGAGATGGGCGCCTGGGTAGCGGCTGAGGCTTTCATTGGTCCCGGTGTACGTGTGGGACGTCAAGCCGTAATTGGGGCGCGTTCGGTGGTAACCAAGGACGTCCCTGATGGAACGGTGGTTGCAGGCAATCCCGCCCGCCAAATAGGTTTGCGATAGGCTATTACAATTCGTCCAAGCTACAAATGCTTACACGGACATGTGCGATGGTAGTAAGGCAATGAGCCGAATTCACGCGATTATCCTTACCTTAAATGAGTCGGTTCACATCGCCCGCTGCATTGAGAGTTTCAAGGATGAAGTTGAGAGCATCACCGTCATAGATAGCGGGTCAACCGATGGGACGGTCGAGATAGCGGAAAAGCTTGGCGCGGAGGTGATTCGTCATCCCTGGAAAAACTACGCGACTCAGCTAAATTTCGGAATTTCAACCCTCGCAGCAAAAGGTGGCTGGCTGTTGCGAATCGACGCTGATGAGGTCTTGGATCGAGCAACGCCGTGCCGGCTTGCCGATGTTGTTTCGCAGGCTGAACGGGATTGCGATGGCGTACTCGTGCGGCGCCGAATTTATTTCCTTGGTCGCCGTATGAAACATGGCGCCATAGAGCCTAGTTGGCAGCTTCGGCTTTGGCGCAATGGCCGAGGACGCTGCGAACAGCGCTGGATGGACGAACACGTAATTGTCCAAGGAAAAGTTCGGAAGTCGGACGTCGTAATTTCGGATATTAACCTGAATTCTTTGACATGGTGGACGGCAAAGCACAATCAATACGCTTCGCGGGAAGCCATAGATCAGCTGAACGTGCGTTTCGACTTTCTAAAGGCAGACAAACTGCCAGTTTCCGGTGCCAGTCCGCAGGCTCGAGCGCGTCGCTTTCTAAAAGAAGCAATTTACCTCCGCACACCAGCCGGCATTCGAACGATCGCCTACTTTCTCTACCGCTATTTGATACGCCTTGGTTTCCTCGACGGCAGGCCGGGGTTCTATTTTCATTTCTTACAAGGGCTGTGGTATCGCGGATTAGTTGACGCGAAGGTCTTCGAGATCGAAGAACTCGCAAAACAAGAAGGCGTATCAATCGCGGCTGCCATCAAAGAACGAACGGGATTTGTCGTGGATGCAGGTTGAGAGCCCGATGTTGCGGACAGCGCTTAGTATTATGTTGAGCCCATGGTTTAATCCAGGAGAGTCAAATGAGTAAGATGAATTTAGAATACACTTATGATTCTCACGAAACGAACGATTCCCATAATATTTTGTTGCCGGCCGTTGATAGAATTGTCGCAGAGTTTACTCCTAACAATATTTTCGACCTCGGGTGTGGCAATGGCAGCGTGGCGAAGCATCTCAGCAACAGATGTGTGGTTACTGGAATAGATCCATCGATATCTGCAGTCGCTATTGCTAATCAAGCCTATCCCGATATCAAGATTGAAAGCGGTTCCGCTTACGACGATCTCCGCGCTCAATATGGCACGTTTGACATGGTACTTAGTCTTGAGGTCGTCGAACATCTCTATGATCCGAGGGCATTTGCCAGGAACGTTTACAAACTCCTCAATCCAGGTGGTACGGCCGTCATTTCGACGCCTTATCATGGCTATATGAAGAATTTGGCACTAGCTCTGACCGGCCAAATGGATGCCCATTTCTGGGCTCTGTGGGACGGTGGCCATATCAAGTTTTGGTCCATCCGGACCCTTGGCATACTTCTCAAAGAGGTTGGATTGGAAGTTTTACGTTTTGAACGGGTGGGGCGGATCCCCCCGCTTGCGAAGAGTATGATCGTGATCGCACGAAAGCCCAAGTAAAGACTTGCTTGGGTGGTGAGGAGTGGCTGCGGAGTTATTCCCCACCATGGCGCTCTGGAGCGCAACTACGCCCGTCGGTTGCCAAACCTGTAGCGTCTGACCTTGCCCCGCTGATCTAATCCTGACCCGCCGCTGAGGTTTCATCCAGTGGCGATTAGAGCCTCGGTCCATACATGCCACTGAGTTTTTCCTCCACCTGGAGCTAGAGTCCGGCCTCCAAGAAGGACGGACAGATGAAGCGGAAGCAGTGTAAGCGCTGTTGTGGGACCACCTTTCGGGAGTGGTCGCGATCCGTGAGGTTGCCGATCCTGTATTGGGATCGGAGATCGGCTTGTGTCTGGACTTGACCTTACGCTTGACCCGGAGCGGCAGCTTCGGCGTTTCGAGGTGATCAACGGTGCCGGCGGTCGGCGTCATTGGTCGGCGGATGACAAGGCGCGGATCATCGCGGAGACGCTGGAGCCGAACGCAGTCATTTCCGAGGTCGCTCGTCGGTATGGCCTTAGGCCGCAGCAGGTCTTCGCCTGGCGCCGTGAAGCGCGCAAACAGGTCGCTTCGGTGCAGCAAGATTCTCCTGCCTTTGTGCTGGCGGTTGTGACGGCGGCGGAACCTGTAGCCAGCCGTTCACCGAAGCAGCGGAAACGGCAAGTCACTCGAGATGCCGGCATGATCGAGCTTGAGATCGACGGCATCGCGATGCGCGTCGGCCGGGGCGCCGATACCAAGACGGTGGCTGCAGTAATCCGCGCGCTGAAGGCGACGTCGTGATCGGGCCAACGGGTGCGGTCAAGGTCATGGTGGCGACGAAGCCGGTCGACTTCCGCAAGGGCGCGGAAGGATTGGCGGCGCTGGTGCGAGAGACGATGGGGGCCGATCCGTTTAGCGGGGCCGTTTACGTCTTCCGTGCGAAGCGGACTGACCGGATCAAGCTGATCTTCTGGGATGGCACCGGAGTCTGCCTCTATGGCAAGCGTTTGGAGGATGGGGAGTTCCGCTGGCCGAAAGTGCATGACGGCATGATGCGGCTGACGGCCGCGCAGCTCTCGGCGCTACTCGAAGGGCTGGACTGGCGGCGGGTCCACGAGGCGCGCCGGACCCGCGTTCCAGCCCAGGCAGGCTGACCCGCGACCAAGTGAATCAGCCTGGATTCCGCTGTCGCGGGCTGTCGGCGAATATGGTCTGATCCTGTCATGGCGATGACTGCTGACCAGCTTCCCGACGATCCGGACGCGCTGAAGGCGATGGTCCTGGCGCGCGACGTCGAGAACGCCCGCCTTCACCAGATCATCAAGGAATTGCAGCGTCACCGCTTCGGCCGTCGTGCCGAGACGCTCCCCGAGGATCAATTGCTGCTGGGGCTCGAAGAGGCCGAGCAACTCGAGGCCGCCG